>CAZHEZ010000013.1:0-48363 GCA_964531315.1 uncultured Candidatus Obscuribacterales bacterium
TTGTATGTGCGGCAAGGCCACATTAGTAATACTTGTGTCTATGACCTCAATCAGCGCAGCAATTGCCACGCCGACTAGAAACATCCAGCGGACTATTTCGCCTTGCTCATCGACGCGACGCTGCAGTGCTTCTTGGAGATAGGATGCCATCGAGATGCCCGTTCTTTCAATTGCTATCGTTGTCTGACCGAGATATGCTCAGCTTTACTTTGTTTCGCGCAGCCCATCCACAACCATATCCAGAAGCGATTTGGCGCTGGCTTCCAGCTCGACTCTCGTCATGCGGGTTTCGACCTCTGTATAGTTGTTGAAGTAGGGCGGAAACAAGCTTGAAACCGCCATCAAGAATGTTATTGCGGTTTGATCATTTACTTTCTTCGGACTGATTTCTCCAGCATCGGCTGCAGCCTTGAGAAATTTTAAAACGCGTTCGCGTTTGCGGACATAGAAAACTGTAAAACGTGGCTTGAATTGAAGCGAGGTATAGAGCAGCGCTTCAGGGGTGTGAATGTCGCGAGTCACATAGTCATAAACCATGAGAGCGCACATCTGAAAAGTCTCTTTCAAACATTCGAGCGGTGATCCTTTTATGTCTTCGGTTCGCTCATCCATCATGGATTGAATCTTGACGGCGTACTTTTCCACGACGCGCATCAAGATCTCTTCTTTAGTACGAAACTCTAAATAGACTGATCCTTTGCCTATGCCCAGATGCTTGGCGATGTCTTCGATGCTGGTTCGCTCATAACCATAGTGCGAAAACAGCTCTACCGCTGCCTCTTCTATGAGCTCCGCTCGATTGTGAATGGATTTAGTACGTGCCATTTTTGCCTCCGCAGATCTATTCTTGACCAAAATGCGATTTTAGTCAATTATTCGCAAATAATCTTTCGGCAGGCGAAATGGCGATCTTGGGTTATTAGACAAACTGAGCGCACGTTCGAGCAAAGCTCATCCATATGGATTCATCCCTCTGAACGACGGATGCCGGCAATAAACCACTTATGATCGCGACAGCGGAGTGAGGGGAGCAATGACCAGAAAGAGAATAGCCAATATAGTCGTCTCCAACGATCTGGTTTCGAAACGCTGGAGATCAACCGTAGCATCGGCGCGCATGGCTTATGAAGTTGGCGAATTTAGGCAGGCGGAAAATCTTCTTGCCCGCGCAATGGAGCTTGCCCATCAATTACCGGAAAGAGATTTTGCCGAACATGCTACCGAGGTCGGCTTGGCTGCCGTGCTTTTAGCCGATCGACGTGTGGACGAAGCAACGGCGAGACTGGAAAAGTCGGTTGCAAAACTAGAGCGTTATGCTGAAGCCAGTCACAAGGAACTGCTGGGTGTGGCATTGCGATTTCATGCCGAGGCATTAAATGACGGTGGAAAAAAGGATGCCGCAGAGCAAGAATTGATGAGGTCGAAGGAAGTTCTTGAGTCTCTGGGCGAAGCTGCCTGCGTGCAATTGGCATACACGCTTTGCGACCTGAGCGGATTGTACCTCACCCAAGGTCGCTTTTTGCCTGCAGAAAAGTACATTATCCAGGCGATGGCAATAATAAGTCAGGTCCTCGGATCGGCAAGTCCAGAGTATGTTCGTGAAGACATGATTTACCTCTGTTGCTTACCCATGAAGGATGATGAACGTCTGGAGACTGTGTCCGACGGCATCATGAAAATGGAATATCAATATGGACCAAAGCATCCAAATGTGACCAGAGCGCTTGACCAGTATTTCAAAGTCCTGGCTAAGCGAGGTGATCCCGCTATGCTGGCTGCAGCTGTAGAACGTTTCGGAAATACGTCTCCGTGCCAGCAAGCTAATCACGGATAGCAATCAACAAAATTCGATATCGCAGTGCATACTTCATTGGTTTTTCTGACTTCGTCCTGGTCTTCTGCAACTGGAATCATGCTCAAGATAATGGCAAGACGATATCTCATCTCCTCAAAGGCATTCATTGCCTCTTGCTTGCTGCCTGTATAGCAAGTGTGGAAAAACCAGCCATAAATTCCACAGGTTATGGCAAAGGGCGCATGTTTGGTTTCTTTCTCCAGAGTGATGCGAGCACCTTGCTCATGCTCTTCATCCTTTATAATCAGCCCGTCCTCCGAGCCCCTGGTTCCGACGGTCTTGCCGGTTTCGAATTGATGCCAGCTATCTATTGATTTTTTCCAGCAACTAACACAGAGCTCCGGAACAAGCGCATTAAACTCGTATTTTGGAAAACGCGATTTGTACCATTCCACGGCATCAGATACATTGATGTGGAAATTTGATGAGCAGACCGGGCATTGGCAATACGGCACGTAGCGAAATCCAGATTGGCTGTCGATACATTATCATGCAGCGCCGCCATTTCCTTGCCCGGGTCAGCCTTGACCTAATATGCCTTTTCCATCTTGATAAACTGGGCCTTCTCTTGATTCAACGCGTCAGCTCGAGCTGCCGAAAGACTCATATTGCTGGCGTCTGGGTCGGGGCTGATATAAGGCTCGACACTTTCGCTACTTGGATAGGGCGTAAACTTCGGATTGTCATCGAAGGAAATCTCACAATTGGGGAGAATGCCTCCCAGTGACTGATCGGATTTGCCGGATTGGGCGCACAGGTCGGAAGCATTATGTGGCAAGAAAAAGTCCTTTATATCTTGCACGAAGTTGTGGGCATGCGATTCGACTGCAGAAACTGTGGCTGTACGTTCGAGATTATCAAAAGCCATGGGGACCTCGAATATGGTGTTGGGGGGAAGATGCCCAAACAATACTGGGTTCGGCTGGCGTCCTGGGGGCAAATTATTGGCAAAATACAGGCAAGGGGATGTATTGCCGGAAGAAGGTCAGTCATGAATTAGTCGGATTTTGCCTTTTTTGTGCAAACGTGGTCCCCCCGCTTGTTTGAAAGTGCAGACCATGTGTTTCCCAACCCTCAAGCAGTAATGAAGCGGGTTGCTAGTTAGAAAAATTGCGCGGAGAGATGAAATGCGGAGGGATTAACTCCCTCCGTTTTTCCTATTTTGTGCTGCCGATTTCCGGAATACCTTTTTTATCGGAGCGTGCTTCAAGATGTATTCCGAGTTCTGCACTGCGGCGATTAAAATCGGCAAGGAAAGTTTCTGAGTCCTGCGCAGAGAGATTTGTCGCAACATATTCATTTGCACTCTGAATCGCAGTGTCTGCGTCTCCCTTGTGATTGTGCAAATGGAGGAATGAATTTTTCAGAGAACGCGTATAGTTAGCGAGTGCGTGACTGACAATGATTTCGCTTGACTGGTCGAAGTCGAACGAGCCGTTTCCGCTTCCATCATTTTTGATTTTGAAATCGACCGGATCGAGTGCATTAAGTGTCGTAGCAAATTGTCCGACTTTAGCATCGAGCTGAGTTTTATCTTGACCATACTTGGACTGAAGATCATTCATGTACTTAGATAGCTCTTCTGCGCTTGATGGCTCGCCATTTTCGGTCAAATATACTACTCGTCGCGCCTGGCGCTCGACGCTTGGAAGTCCGTCCCCGGTCTGAGCAAGAGGTTTTATCTCAATGTTTTGTTTGCCTGAGTTGTCGTTGCTGGTTAAATCGGCTTCGTAAGGCAGCGCTAGTTCTGCCGTACGGCGGTTGAAGTCGGCTACAAACGTGACTGCGTCTTTGTCGCTTACACTACGCTGGATCTGTGTGTTTAAATCGGAAAGCGCTTGTTCGTTGGGCGTGTTCTGCCCCAATGCGCCGATTGCATGAGCGACGTATACTTCGCTGCTACTGTCTATGTCTGCCTGTTTTTGTCCATTTTGACTTGTGATTTTTACATCATCGGGCGCTATGGTGGCCAGATCGGTGAGAAATGTTCCCCACTGATTCATGCGCACCGAGGTATTCATGCTTTTGTCATTCATTAATTCGTTACTGTAGCGAGACAACTCACTGGCGAATTGTGGGTTGCCATCTTTCAAAAGATGCCCAACGTGGTTGGCTTCCCATTCAGGATTTTCAGGTCCGCTCAATTCCCGATTGTTGGGTTGAAAGGACTGATTTGCCTGGTGACCGAAACTATCAATGCTCATATGCCAATCTCCACAAACGTCGACGGGTGACAGGGTCATATTTGCTCATGCGATCAGATTTGCCATCGGTTGAAACCACATGGCAATTTAATCTGTCTTGCTGGCGTTGCTTGCATAAGGGCTCTAAACCACAGATTAAACGGGATGCGTATTTCCCACTCGGGAATGCCAGTCCATACAAAGCGTAATAGGTATTGCATATGCATCCATTTGGATGCACACTGCTATTGCTTTAACTCAATTAGGCGACGTGCCGTCCGGGCCGGCGGCTTGGTCGAACAGCAGAGCATAGACTGGACCCACGCCAGATTGCAATCGATGTCCGAATTAGATGATGATTTGCCAACCCAGCGGGAAGCTCTGTTTCAGTATCTGGCGATGCCAACAGCAGATCTCCGCGCCCTTGCTCGCAGGACGGGACTGCCCCAGGCTATTCTCAAGCAGTGGAGAGATGAAGGCGAATGGGCCGCTCTGCGCCTCCAATATAGGAGCGCTCACACTCAAACAAATGTGGATCTTGCGTTGAAGGAGAGGTCGCGTCGAATGCTTCACAGTTGCGACGTTGTGTTGCGGCTCTTAAACAGAGACCTGAATAGATTTGCCAGGGAAGTGCAGCCTGATCAGCATCAGATGGTGCGGCTGATGCATATAATCAGCGAGATCAATAAAATGGCAGTCGAGAATATGGATGAGTTGAGACTTCTGGAGTCTATGGAAGACGAGCGTCAATGAATGTCTAAATTGCTACTTTGTTGTGCTGACGGTTGCTAACTGCGTCTCAGAGTTCGCTTTTAATGCTGCCACTAAATGTGGTGCGGCAGCGATGGCATCGGCGATCTTGCTCGAAAGCTTCCAGCCTCCTAGAGCACTCAGGTGCACACCGTCGACAAAGTCGCTTCTGCGGAATCCAGCATCATGCGAAAGCTCCATGAATGATGCACCATGAATGGTGCAGGCTGACTGCAAGCGATTGCGGTAGTCACTCCAAAAAGATTCCGGTAAAAGAGACGAATTGGAAGCGTCTAAAGGCATGCCGACAACAAGAACCTTGATGCCGCGCTCTTTTGCATTTGCCAATAGATTGCTGAAACAAGTTAGCTGACGTTGATACATTGGTCCGCGTGAATTGCAGTAGCGTTTTTTGTAGTCCCTGGAATTGTCCACAAAAAACTCGGGCATATTGGGTAAAACAATACATTGCCCGCGGCGAATATTGGACATCGATACCGTATTCGTCGTCAGGAGTGGATCCTGAGTCAATCGCTGCATCGGCTTTTCGTTCTTTTCGAGAGTCAGCTCTTTAGTTTCCGATTCGCCAGGTCCATTGCGAAAGAGACTGCGAATTGGCAGTCCGCTTGTGGCAAACCAAATCATCTTTTCGATTGGAGTGCAGAGGAATTCGTCGCCAATCATTGAACTGTTGAGGTATGGCGAAAAGAAGGTAAAGACCTCCGTAGCAGTGACGGAAGGCAAACATCCGTCAATAAAGTCGCGGGGCGAAACCGTGACGACCATCAACTTCGGTTTGTTAAGCGACGAGAATAAGACCTTGCTGATCATGTAGTGATCGGAAATCATGCTGCCAACCATGCCGATGGCAAAACAATCGGCATCAATGTTGTGACGCTTCAGCTGTCCTTCAACGGTAATGGATTCGTGATTTAGCACATAGTCTTGCGGAGTTTTGAGCAAGTTAGCATCAGCGGCCTGTAGTCCACCAAGTTGCGAACTGCCGAACAAAACAACATCCGGGGTAGATTCTTTAGACAAATAAGCATTGGAAAGCCACCAGCTGGCAGCACGGCCCGTGTCTTTAGGGACGTTTAAATCACCCAAAGCCGCCAGCGTCAATTCCGGCTTTTGTTTCGGACCACCCAAGTGCAAAGCGACATTCAGTAACACAAAAGTAAGCGTGGCTAACACAGCGGTGCTTGAGAGCAATTGTGACTTGGCTGTCGGTTTCAATGAGGGTGTCGCTTGACAAGTAGGAGCATCTTAGAAATTATAGGTTCTTGCCTCAAGTGGCTTGTGAAAATAAACCAATAAGCGCCGCCCGCCCGCAATCTTTGGTCAAAGAATGAAAGATGATTCAGACTATGGCCTCGCCCAAATGAGCAAGCACTTTTTAGAAGTATTTGAACGCTCGGAAGACTCGGTCGACATGATCTCGAATCTCTGACTCATTGGGATTGGGACCAAGCGTGTTTGTGTTGTCGGTGCGAATTGCTGCAGCAACTTCCGACGTCTTCGTAAAAATGGCATGATTAGCGGCGACATCACCAGGTGCCGTCTGAGTATCTGCTGCGCCAATAGTGCCGTCGGGATTTGCAGATGTAGCCAAACGCCTGTCGGTCAGGAATGCCTGGTCGATCTTTCCCGACTCAGTCTTTACATGCAGGTCCTTGGAAATGTTGTTCAATGCCTGGCCTAACATGCCTGCAGCTATTGCCGGGTCCGCACCTGCAGCTCGCAGATTATCCATCCCTGTGTTGAAGAGTCTATTCATGTCTTCCGGTTTAGCGAAAGCTATGTTGTTTGCTGCATCTACTGCTGCATTTACAATTGGTTCTGTACCAATCTGCGGAGGCCACTGTCCCTTTAGCTTGGCCGCTTGCGCTTCCTGGCTAGGCAAGTCGTCGGGACGTTCGCGGGCTCCTACATCTTTGATCGGTGCAAGCAATCCATGCTTTTCTTGCGTGGAAAGCAAGTTGCCCATGTCATTTCCGACACTATCTTGCTTGTCTGCTGGCACATCTGACATAGTTTTTTTAATTGCATCACTTACCTTCGGTGCCGACTCCAATGCTTTTTGATCTGCCTGAAAGTTTTCGGGAAATTCAACTATGCTGGATCGTCCCACGATTTTTTCACCGCCTGGAGCACTGCGATCAATCAGCAAGCCAACTGGCGGCTCATTTCCAGTTCGCAAATTTGAACCCTGTTCGTGGAGCGCTGCACCGATTGCTTTATTGAATGTCTCTCTTTGATCTGGCGGAACTGATTTCAGAGCGCTATCAAACGTTTGTTGTCTGTCTTCGGGCTTTGCTGCAGTGAGGTCCCTGGCACTGTCGATTGCGCTGCCGAAAAACCGATCTTGTTGTCTCTGATCCATTGCGCCAGTGGTGCTGTCAGAAACCCTTGACTTAACATCATCGATTTCTTTACGACGCTCAGTACTGATGGGAGCCTCTTTTTCCGGATCCGGGGCTCCGTTTTTGCCGGTTGCTGAATCAAAGAGAGTCAGGTCGTTAATGACGTTTTGCCCGACAAGGTTTTGATTTTCGGTCTTAAAGTCGATGGTGGGCGGGTTGTCTACTCCCTTACCGGGCACGTTTCCAACGGCCAAATTGTCACTGGCAGAGGGAACAACCGCAATCGCGCGGTCGCCACTGTTATCCGAGACTGCTGGCGCAGCATGTGAAGGTGCTTCGGTTGGAGGCACGGCAGTTTTTAAAATCGAGGTAGTAATCGCAAGATAAGCGGAGACAATGATATTAGAGCCAGCGTGAATAGTCTGTGAAGCTTCCACCCAGGGAATATGCCCTAAGTCCTGTAAAGGCGGACTTCTGCAGCGATACTCTTCGGGAATCTTGAACAAATCCGCTCAGTATCGGGAACTGAAGCTGAGTGCATTTCGCTCCAACCGGAACTTAACCAGCCAACTCCCGTCGCTAATGGCACAACAATGGGAGTTCTATCATGAAAAACACTGCTATCAGCCAGGTTGTCCTTAGTTTAGTCGCCGCCATCGGACTGTCTTCATGCGCGGGCAATAGCACCTTGAGCCGAGAGCAAGTCGATAATTCAATGAAGAACGCAGCGTCTAGCTTCCATCAGGCTGCCCAGAAAGGCAGCGAGTCGTTCAAGGAGCTGGGACCGAAAATGCAGATTGCCAAAGAAAAGGTAGAGTCTATGGGCCCGGCGCTAAACAAAGCCGAGCAAGGGGTGAAGAGTGCCGGTCGCGATCTTGGCAAACTGGGCACACAAGTCGGCAATGCTATCGATAACACCGCAAAGGACATCAAACAGGATTTCTCTGCGCAAACCCCAACCAAATTGAGCCCGAAGACTGGTCAGAAGTAAAATATGCGGACTGCAATGTGGTGTGCTTGCACTGGATTACGCACGTGAGAGATTTTCCGCTTGGCGCCAGGCGTATAATGAGAGTCTCAAATGGACTTAATAGATGCTAAATCTGGACGGGACCTTTAAGAAAGAGAGTACGGAATCCTATACGCAAGCGCACGACGAATTTTATCGTCGTTTTTTTGATCTGAGCCGCTCAACCGAGCCGGTCGATCGAGAGCTTATGGAATCTCATGTTCGCAGCCTCTATAAATGGTTGGACAAGAGTGCGCCAAACATTGTTTGGTGCGACAGCCCTCTGCAAGTTTTTGCTATCCCGTATCTAATTGATTATTTCAGTAATTCCGGCGATCCGAATTGGGAGAAACTTTGGCCAATTGCTGAAGAGAGGTATTTCAGCAATCTACCAGCTAGTGTTTTAGTCAATTTAGAACTCGGCAAAATCAAAGAAAGGCTTTGTACACTTAATTTGGACAGTCGTTGCGGATACCGGCTGCAAGACGCGATTGATATAAATCGAGTTCTGGAACTTCAGCTCCGGGAAAAGCACAAGCGATTCAAAAACAGATCTACAACTTCATACCATAATCGTCTTCCAGACCTTCAGCCGCCCAATGATCAGACGCTGGAAGACAATTACAATGCATTTAATTATCGCCTGTTTCGAGACTTCAACATCCCAGTGTTTGTTCAATATGCATTAGATTCGCATAGCTCGTCAGATTGGGATTTGGACTGGTATCAACCCGGCATGCCGTACCAACACATACATGGTAATGTCGAGAGTTGCCTCTGGTTAGAGTGGCGAGGCACCGGTAGAACGGGACAGAGACCTGGACTGAACCGCGAAGCTTGGTATTGTTTTTTGCCGGAATATGCTGAGCTCAATGGGAAAGGCGGCTTGGGTAGCCAGGTAAATCGATATTGGGGTTTTAGCTCCACAAAGTGGCCCTTTTTTGATAAGCACTTAGTGATGCCGACCCTTCTCTGGGCCGAACTGCTAATGCAGTTGCGATATATAGTCTGTTTTGAACACACTGTCTTTCTCTCTGAACGCCCAACGATATGGACCTTTGACGCCAGTGATCGTTTGCACGGGCAAGTTGGTCCTGCGATCAAATTCAAAGATGGATATGGGCATTACTTCTGGCGTGGACTCAGCGTTGAATCCAAGATCATTGAAGATGAGCCGACCGTAGAGCAAATCGAGAAAGAAGACAATGTTGAAATAAGACGGGTTTTGATAGAGCGCTTCGGGGTTCAACAATACTTGCTCGCCAGTCGTGCAACCGCCATCCAATCAGACGAACGGGGTACTCTTTACAGGAAGGAATTGGTCAGAGACGAGCCACTGCAAATGGTGCATGTTATAAATAAAACCGCTGAGCCTGACGGCACCTTCAAAGATTATTTTCTGCGCGTGCCGCCCACAGTGCAAACGGCGCGCGAAGCGATTGCCTGGAGTTTTCAAATGGATGCAGAGGACTATAACCCTACTCAAGAAAGTTAGAGATGCCAGAGTCAACCGGGCCAATACACATCATCGATCAATGGCAGCCTTGAAAAAGGCTGCCATTGATAGTGGAATTGTCCTCTCACCCGAATGGGGGACCGCCGGAAAGCCTGATTTCGCCACGGTCTTCGACAATTAATAAAGCCATAGACTGCTTGCCGGCTTCAGTCTAGGGTAGATAGCCACTATTGTTTGTATACTTCTGACATGAACTCTGTCATGATGAAGACAGATAAGGCTAGTTCTACTGCCAATACAAGTAAATAAGACAAGCCCTGCTTGAGCGGGCGTTATTTCTCACCTCGTCTGGTCACTGCACAGACAGTGAAGGTGAAATTAATGGCCGCGATGATCCTGGCTCTTCTAGAAGAGCAAGTTAATGCCAAGCAAGTTAAAGATTGCTTGGAGGACTGCGGGCATGAGGTCTTTGTGGTCGACACTTTTGTGAGAGCCAAAGAGCTTCTCAGTGCTCAAGAAATCGACCTGATTGTTTCCGATGTTCATTTAGAGAACGGCGGCAACGTCTTTGATTTCCTGCGCTTCGTCAAGAAAAATGAGCGTACATCTAAAATTCCATTCGTTTTATTTAGCGCACAGCCAACTCCGGTTGCAAAATATCTTGCCGATGGAGTGCGTATATCGTCACGCATATTAGGTGCCGTCGAATATATTCAGATGGAGATTTTTGATGCAGTCAAATTTAAAGAACAGATCAACGTCTTGCTGCCGCCCAAGAAACAATCTGCCAATCTAGAACGCAAAATTCATAAGAAAGATGGTGAATAACGTGGATGCCCGAATATTAGTGACGATGGAGCACCCCAAGGAAAGGAAGCTGATAAGCGATTGCCTGGAGCATTTCGGGCACTGCGTCGTGACAGCAGATACCTTTCATAACGCAATGGAAATTTTGAGATCGAAAGATTTTGATCTCATTGTTTCGGACGTTCATCTGCAAAATGGCGGCAGCGTCTTCGACTTTCTGCGCTGGGTAAAAGGTGATCCACATCTGCGTTCGGTGCCCTTTGTCTGCTTCAGCGCTGAGCCGCCCAAGGTTGGCAAATATCTCGCCGACGGCGTGCGCACAGCAGCGCGTGCTCTTGGCGCAGCTCGATATGTTTCGATGGAGCACTTTGATAAAAGTGTATTTCTCCGTGAGATTGCATGGTTACTACCTTTGGAACGGGCTGGCAGTTATTATGCTGAACCACGCAAAAGTGACGATCATGGCGATGGGGATGGTCGTAAGTCCTCTATTGACGGGTGAAAACGAGGATCTTAGGTAGGGCCTACATAGCAGGTTGAGAACGCGCGTCAAATTCTGGACAGAGCTGGAACAAAGCCACTAGCGCTTTTGCTGGTTGCGAGGTATGCTGGTCTTAGATATCTTTCGTTACACAGAGCTTCAGTGCATGGAATCAGGCAATCCTCCAACTAAAGATGAGCTAGAGTCGATTCGGCTAAGGCTGGTTGTACAGATTGAGGAAGCGCAGCAGCTCTTTAGCACGGAAGGAAATGGACATGAGCTCCTTACTAGCAAAGCGGCATTGAAGAGCATCGAACAATTGATTAGACGCATGCGAAAACAGCGACCCAAAGACGAAGTCGCCTGAAATGATGCACCCGCCTCACATCATCTCTTAGCGATGGCAGCTTAAACTGAACCATCCTGCATTGCTTTGCGGTCGGCTTGCGTTCTGTCATTCACCTGGAGTTTTTCCATAATGTGTCTCATGTGGGTTTTCACCGTTTCTGTGCTGACTATCAAGCGCTCTGCCATTTCACCGTTACTTAGCCCTTCTACCAAAAGGAGAAGAATGTCAGCTTCGCGATGGGAAAGTGCAAAAGGCGATGGCCTGTTTGTTGTAGACGATGGAGCGGACGCCTGTGTCGTCACTGCTCTGCGAACATATTGAGCAATCGGTGGATCTAACCAGGTCGCTCCAGTACTGACGGTATGTATAGCAAGCAAAAGCTCTTTAGCCTGAGTGTCTTTGAGGCAATATCCATCGGCTCCTGCGGCTATGCAGCTAACATATCCGCTTGATTGTCGTTCGACGTAAGGACGAGAACACGGGCGTTTGGGAGCTTGTCTTTTGTTTCCTTGGGTACCTCTTCTGTGGCCTGGCAGGTTCAAAAGGCGGGAGCCGGGCGGCAGAAGCATGCTTAAATGGCAGTCGAGCCGAAGCTCATAAACCATTCGTTGTACAGTCTCGGTACTCAGCTTTTTGAATTATACGCGTTTGGTATACGAACATTGAAGGTAGAGCCTTTGCCTTGCTCGCTTTCACAGGAAATAGTCCCTTCCAGACTATCGACAATCTGCTTTGAGAAATAAAGTCCTACGCCAACGTGAGGTGAATAGGAGCGAGTTACATCGCTATGCCAAAATCTATCGAAGATGCGAGCTTTATCAGCCTTGGCAATACCTGTCCCATTGTCATTTACTTGGAGGTATAACCCCTTGACCGAGCACTCACAAGTCACCTGAATCGTACCAGTGGGTCCCACAGCACTGATTGCATTGCTGACTAGGTTTACCACTAACCGGCAAATTGATTCCCTGTCAGATTGGAAGCTGTGGTCAAACTGATTAATTGTGGTGAGAATCTTGATATCACCTTGTTCAGGAAGCAGCACCACTTCCGCAATTGATTCATGTATCAGTTCGGCACAATCAATCCGCTCTATCACATTGAGTCGGCCTCTGCCGAGTTCGTAATTTAGCACTTGCGATAGTTTGTAAATACGGTCACGCTGCTTGCCATTCGCGCTTTGCAGAATACGCAATATCGCACGGACATTTTCTGGCACAGTGTCATCAGCGATCAACGGCGGCAACACCCTGTCCATAGCTACGACAGGAACCTTCAAGTCATGGGTCAATACGGCTAGGACATCCTCGCGTTGCTGCTGAAACTTTTTGCGGGTCTTCTCAGTTCTGAGAATCTCGCCCAGCTTCAGAATAAAGATGTGTTTTTGCACCGAGCGGGCCGCTTCGAGTTCAAACGATTTCCAACTCTTGGAACGTCCGTACACCTTCTCAGCCCAGAGCTCAAAAGAGATTCTGGGATTAATAGATCCCTGGTTGGATGCAATTTCCACAGGCTTGTGTGGATTGCCGGCCCAAAGCACCTCCTCAATCTGCTCTGGACGAAACCAAAGAATCCAGAGAGGACTCGTGGTTGAGATATTAATGGCTATAAGACCGCTAGCTGGACCTGCAATCTCGCGCCATTGGGGATAATCCAAAGACAGTCTATCTGAACAGAAAATCTGCTCTTGCACGCTCTCGCACAACCATGAGAACATCCTTTTGACCGTCTCTTTGTCAGGAGTGATGCCATACAGATCGAGAATATCATTGCCAACCAGAGCAATACCACTGGCACTAGCGGCCGATACCAAATGCGGTAGCTGCAGACAAAGAGCTTGAGTAAGATTGTCAGTATTGTTCAGCCCAATCACAATCTTATCCATCACTTCGGCAAGTTCGAGTTGCAGTCTCGTATTCTCAAGATCCTCGATCTTTTCAATCAATCCCGAAATAACCTTGGCTACGAGCTCGCACTTGCTGCGCGTTGCAAAATCAACAGTTTTGGCAGTTTTATGATGGCAGATGATTAGCCCCCAGAGTTCATTTCTCACAATCAATGAAATGGACATCGAAGCAGCAACACCCATATTCTTCAAGTACTCGACGTGAATCGGTGACATGCTCCGCAATACGGAGTATGTCAGATCGAGCGACTTTCCAGTAAGAGGATCTATTGATGTAGTGAGAGGGCTCGAAAGAGCATCAACGTCGACCAAAATTCGCAGTAGTTTCTTCCTGTAGAGCTCCCTGGCCTGGGCAGGAATGTCAGATGCCGGAAACCTGTGTTTGACGAACGATGACATAAAATCCCGCTTTTGCTCGGCAACGACTGCGCCGTTCCATTCACTATCAAACTGGTAGACCATAACTCGATCGAAGTCGCACAGCTTCTGGACCTCAGCTACGGTCACTGCTAATAAGTCGGAGATGCTTTTAAATTCAAACAGTTGAGGGAAATCGACAGAAATCCATTGTCGCAGCTCAAGTAGCTCCTCCGAATTACGTTCAGAGGCATGCTCAAGTTCAAGAATACACACCCCATCATAGCGGTGCAGAAGTCCTTGGAAAGACATCTCCTCGCTCCTGATGGTTATCAGGCAAGGCCGGGCGGGTAAAATGTCGTCACTTGGCTGTGAGGAGAGAATGCGTCTAATCCCTGCTATTGAGGAATCAGAGAAGAGGCTAACAGCGTGCTGCCCTACTACGTCGCTGTGATCGCACTGCAAGATCGAGCGCGCATTAGCACTGGCTTGCAACACCTTTAGTTCGGGCTCAGCCAAAGTCAACAAAACTCCATGCGGTTGCACGCCACTAATTAGGTGAATTTGCTCTTTATCACAGGTCATGAGATCTGCTGTCGAGAAGTGTTGAGGTGGCTGCATGTTGGTTTTACTCCTCACGACCCTGGATCACAGTTGATCTTCGTGGTTTGCATACCTGAGTTTGCCTTCGCTAGGAAACATCCTAGATCAGTCCTTCCCGCATGGCTTTCACTGCAGCCTGTGTCCTGTCACTGACCTGAAGTTTTTCCATAATATGCCTCATGTGGGTCTTAACGGTATCAAGGCTTATCATCAGCTGTGCAGCCATTTCATTGTTGCGGAGTCCGTCCACTAACAAACGGAGAATTTCAACTTCGCGTGGTGAAAGTCCAAAAGGAGATGTCTTTGCTGACGGTGACAGGGATGACGATGTGGCACTCCTGAGAACAAGTCGTGCAATCAGTGGGTCCAACCAGGTAGCTCCTGAGTGGACGGCTTGTATTGCCAGTATGAGCTCTTTTACAGGCGTATCTTTGAGGCAGTATCCATCTGCTCCAGCTGCCAGAGCAGCGAACAGGTCTTCTTGATTGTCATTTGAGGTGAGAATCAATACACGGGTATTCTGCAGCTGGATGTTGTCTTTGATTTGCTTTGTTGCCTCAATTCCATCCATTTGTGGCATTCGGATATCCATCAGCACCACATCAGGTGTTGTGTCAATTGATTTCGCGACTGCTGTCACTCCGTTGTCTGCTTCAGAAACAATTTCGATATCGATTGACTCTTTCAGAGCCGCGCGAAGACCAAGGCGTACTATTTCATGATCGTCAGCAATTATAAGCTTAATGGACATTGGGCACCTTTCTCCAACTCGATTGGTCGTATGACAGGAAGAGAGATGCAGAACGTTGTTCCAGTTCCAAATTTACTCTTGCAGGTAATACTTCCCTTGTGTGCCTCAACGATTTGCTTCGATAAGTACAATCCGAGTCCTGTACCGCCCGTGTAGCGTTTACCGGCACTGCCTTGCGAGAACCTTTGGAAAAGACACTGCTGATCCGCTTCACTGATACCTTGACCAGAATCAATAATGCATATCAGAATTGACTCCTTAAGCCGTTCGACGGTGACTTCGACCGTACCTCCTGGCTTGCTGAATTTGACGCCATTATGCAAGAGATTCATGAGGACTCGTCGTATGCCTATTGCGTCAGCCTCAATGTGAAATTCATCCGGCACCTGATTAACCACTGTCACATCTCGACTTTCAGCAAAGTTAGCTATTTGTTTGATGCAACTTGCAACCAGAGGTCTAAGGTTGAGATCCTCATTATGGCAAGGATAAGACAGAGTCTCATAACGATAAAAATCGACTAGGTTTTGCAACAAGGACAACAGGTTTTGATTGCTGTCTCTAAGGGTCGTAAGCATGGCTGTTTGACTTTCAGTCGAGTTGCTTGACTGTTCGCATAATACATCGAATACGCGTTGTGCACCGACTAATGGATTTTTTATATCATGAACAAATGACGCCACAAAGTCATCCCTCTGTTCTTCAAGCAAAATAGTATGAGTGCAATCCACAACCAACAGCACTGCACCACTGTGATTATCGTCGATTGCCAGTGGCCATAGCGATAAATCCCAATATTTCTCCAGTCCCGGACGAATGAGAATTTTCACCCTTAAAAGTTGAACCGAGCTGCCATTCGTTATAGCTTCAGTTAAAGACGCGACTGATTTCGCTGGCAAAATGGCAGGCAGATGCTGATTAAGTAGTTCTTCCATATCACGCTCTATCATCGAACCGAATGCCGCATTCGCGTTGATCACTCGAATCTCGGAGTCTAGTATGACAATGCCGATTGGTGCATTTTGTACGATCGCGTCCGCTATCTGCTCAGCGCGTTTCATAGCCTGCAATGCAATTTGCTCCAGGCGTTTTCTTTCAGATATATCGACGACAGTGCCGACCAATCTTACCGGACGATCTTGCACTTTGAATGTTTTTCCTTGCGCTGAGATCCAGTGAATAGCACCGTTTTGAGCGTGCTTGATCCGGAATTCTACACGGAATTCATCATCGGCTATTCCAGCGTCGACTGCATGTTGAACCATGGCAAGATCTTCTGGAACTATGTGCTGTAAGAACTTTTCAAAGGTCCATTCAGTCTCTTTTTCGTCATATCCGAAAATCTGATCATGTTTCAGCGAGCGCCAAACAGCGCCATCTAATAGGTCTACATCCCAGACTCCCATTTTGGCCGAGTTTAGTGCGAGATTCAGTCTCTCATCGTGTTCTCGCAGTGAAGACTCCATAATCACGCGTTCGGTAACATCGATACACACGCCAGTCATCCGAGCAGAGACGCCATTGCCGTCGAGTTCTACACAACCCTTCGAGTTGACACATCGCTTGGTACCATTTGGCTGCACGATGTTAAAGTCAAAATCGAAGTCACCACCATTCAAGAGCGCCCGGTCCACAATGTGTTTGACACGTTCTCGATCTCCTGTGGAGACGATTTCCATAAAAGTCTCATACGATGGGATGAACTTCCCTTCGTCTACACCAAAAAGTGTGTACATGCCATCTTCCCATCGAAGCATTCCCTTCAAATCCCACTCCCAGAGCCCAGTCTCTGAGGCATTTAAGGCTCGGGTTAAACGCTCTGTTGTTTGGCGCAAATTATCTGCGGAAAGTTTTTGTTGTGTTATGTCGCGTGCAATGGAAGATAGCCCAATGATATTTCCATGAGGCCCAATAACTGGAGAAATCGACACGGATACATCAACACAGTCTCCGTTCTTGCACACACGCACCGCCTCGAAGTGCTGAAAGCCGTGCAACGATTTCTCCAATATGTCCGGCAGCATGGCCGCGTCAGTTGGGCACATTAGTACTGACACTGATCTGCCGATCACTTCGTTGGCAGAATATCCATATTTCCTTTCAGCGGCACCATTCCAACTTGTGATCACTCCATCTACTGTCTTTCCGATTATGGCGTCTTCGCAGGAATCGACAATAGCGGCTAGCATCGACTGTGCTTCCTCGGACTGCTTGCGCAACAAGAACTGTCCAATTTGAGAGCCAATGCCATCGAACAAAGCCGGCAATCCATCATCCGGTGCTTGGATGTTCTGACTGATGAACTCGATCACTCCAAGGGTCTTCTCACCTGCTTTGACTGGGAATGCGAATCCTGTTCGACCGCTTCCATGGTCGCCAATTGTCGACAGGTTTTCTTCATTCGACATATCCGGCACAAACAATGCTTGATTGGATGCCCAGACACGCCCGGGCAAACCCTGACCTTTCTGAAAGTCGTTTGCCAGTGTGGCGTCTCGAAAACCACTTTCGGTAGCAGATGGGCTGGTGAAAACGGATTTGCACTGTAGAGCGCCAGTTCCATCATTCACTATCCAGAATGCTCCGAAGTCCCAATGTAGCCAATCACAAATTGAAGCAAGTGTTGTAGTGGCGCATTCTGCAATAGATTCAGACTCGGCAAGTGCTCTAGTAATCTTGAGTTGGATGTTCACTTGTGCTTGTATCCGCCTTCTCTCAATGGCGAATAGGAGAGAGCGAGCCAGTGAATCGCCATCAATGTGGCCTTTTACAATGTAGTCCTCAGCACCATATTTCATTGATTGAAGGGCTATCGCGTGGTCGTCAAGTCCGGTTAAGACAATGATTGGCAGTCGACCCGCTTGAGCTTGGAGTTTGAGAAATGTTGTGATTCCAGTGGAGTCCGGCAACTGCAGATCAAGCAAAACGATGTCTGATTTTGCGCCTCGCAATTTGGCTATACATTCAGCCAGAGTTTCAACACAAACGACCTCAAAACTGTAGTTGCCAGCTGACACTTTAGCAAGCGCCTGCTCAAGAATCAGGGCGTCGGAGTGGCTATCTTCCACTAGTAATACGTTAACTTTACTCTTACTCATGCGCGCCGTCCGTCGGTAAAGTGACGACCGCAAACCAGAATTTCTCTATGTCTTGTGCAACGCTGATGAATTTCTTCAAGTCGACTGGTTTTGTTATGAAGCAGGCAGCAGATTGTTGATAGGCAGCCAGGACATCCGCCTCATCATCAGATGTAGTCAGAATGACAACCGGGATATGCTTAAAGTTTGTGTCTGCCTTGATCTCTTTGAGAATTTCATGTCCATGTTTGCCGGGAAGATTCAAGTCAAGGAATATTAGGTCGGGAGTCGGGACGCCTGCAAAACTGCCTTGTTTGCCCAGATAAGCCATAACATCTGTGCCATCTTCTAGAATCACCAGATTGTTTATTATCTTTCCTTGAGCGAACGCTTCACGAGCAAACATCGCATCGGTTGGGCTATCTTCTATCATTAAGACTTCAACTGGTCTTGTCATAGCGCATCTCCGTTCATTCTTGTAGGCAACGAGAAGAAAAATTTCGATCCTGAGCCTGGTTCCGAATCAACCCAGACTCTTCCGCCGTGACGCTCTACAATCCTTTTGCAAATTGATAGCCCGATACCGGTGCCTTGATATTTCGAGCGTGGGTGCAATCGTTGAAATATATCGAAGATCCGTTCTGCAAACTGCATATCAAGCCCGATGCCATTGTCGGCGATGCAGAAGACCCACTCTCCTGATCTCTTTGTCGCGCTCACACTTATTTCCGGAGTTGCCGCAGAGCGGTATTTAATGGCATTTTCGATCAAGTTCTGAAATACTCTGCGCATCTGCGAGCGATCTACCTCGATGACCGGCAACTGCTCACAAAAGACCTTGGCGTTTACACTGTTTATAGAGGCCTGAAGATTCTGAATAACTTCAGATAGGACAGTTGACAGATCTGTCGCCACGAGGTCGGCGGCTTTAGTGTGAACTTGTGCATAAGAGAGCAAGTCATTTATCAGCGCCTGCATGCGAGTAGCACCATTGCTTGCCTCGCTCAAAAACTGAGTGGATCTCTCATTGAGTGCGGCACCGAGCGAGCCCTCCAATAGCTGAAGGCATCCGATGACAGCTCGAACCGGCTCTTGCAGATCGTGCGATGCTACGTATGCAAACTGCTGCAAATCCTTATTTGATCTCTCCAGCTCTTCGAGTAGCCGTCTGCTTATAGAGGTGTCACGACAGATCCACGAGACCGTCACCACATTGCCTGCCGGGTCTTTCATTGGAGAAACAGTCACCGATGTCGTCAGGAAAGTTCCTGCCTTAGTGAGGTGTGTCTCCTCTACGTTAATCGATTCCACCAAATTGTGAAGAACGGGCATTGGCTGTGCAGGCGCAAAAACAATTTGGATTGACCTGCCAATCATTTCGGTGGCTGAATAACCATACAGTGCCTGAGCGCCTCGATTCCAACTGCGCACGGTACCGTCGGAGTCTGTCGTGAAGATGGCATCATGAGACAATTCGACAATTGCAGCTTGCGCCTCTATACGCTTATGTTCGGTAAAATCCTGCGTAATAACAAGGAATCCAGTGAGATTATTTCCTTTATCGTGCAAAGCCGAAAGCAGCACACTGGCCCAAAACAAAGAGCCGTCTTTTCGTTTTTGCCAGCCTTGAAATCCAAGTGATCCTGAGGAAGCTGCTTGTCCTAGATGTCGTGCCGGCTCGTTCAGCTCGATTTTGTCCTGGGAGTAAAAGCAAGAGAATGGTTTTCCCAGAATTTCCTCTTCTGTATACCCCTCAATCTGTTCAGCCCCAGTGTTCCAACTAGTTATGAAGCCTTTCGGGTCCAGCAAGAAAAAGGCGTAGTCTCTGATTCCGTCTGCAAGGACTGAGAACATTGGAGCTGACTGTTTTACGATTTCCATTCTTGTCCTACTGCTTTTATGCTACATATCATCAGCATGTAGAGTGCTTGCGTTTTGTTTTTAGTGCAATACCAAACATCCCGCAATTGCTTGTGGTCAGATCTGATTTGATGCTCTAAAACGTCGTGATACTGAACGAGACAATCTCTCCTTCAGTACATCAGTGCAAGCGGAAAGCGGCAATTCACCAGGGGCTTAACCAACCTGAAGCGCGCTTCTACAAACTTCTAATTTCATAATAGCAGCTATTATCCTTACTTAACCCGGAAGCTGAGCGGTCGAACCTAGAGAGACGTTGGTACCAAATGGATACAGCGAATTACAAGTCTTATCATGTGCACCGGGCAAAATTGCCGCAGTCGGGCTTGCCAAACGACTCAACCTTTTGGGTGATCGACACTCTTAGAGTGGTAGAAACCAATCCGCCTCTTAGGTCAGGGCCCAAACCCCACGCCGGTGATGGTTTCCCCCCGACGGAATCGCTATGATGAGTCGATAACGGCAACACAAATAAGACATTGCAGGTCAAAGTCGAAATCATGGCAAAAGTTCTTGTTGTTGAAGATGACTATTCAATACGTACCTTACTCGAGTCACCTTCGAAGGTCACGAGGTAACTCTAGCTAGCGATGGGTTAGAGGCGCTGTCACTCATCGAAACTATGATGGAACGTCCAGATTTAATCGTAATGGACGTTGAGATGCCACACCTTGACGGCATTACAACGTCAAGGCTGATCTCAGCCAAGCATTCCATACCTACTATTTTCGTCTCCACTGTCATTGACCATATTGCAATGTCGGTTGGCGTCTCTCACGTAGCAGTGGTCTCAAAACCATTCGACCCGCTGGCTTTGCGGAATATTGTGGATCGGTATCTAGAGGCAGCAGCTCCAGCCGCCTGCTACGCGTAATTAGTCCAAGCAACATGATAATCCACGCGTCTGAGCCGGACGAGACTTTGACGTTGAGCTGAAATATTTGATGTTTGTAGACCGACGGAGCACTAAATATGGTGCATTGCTACATCTACATTTCAATTGACACCCTTTGACTTCTGAGGGGGCCCAAAAGGGGCCCGGAGTGAAATCAAAGAGTCCCGAAAAGCCTAGCCGACAGGAGAATTTGAATCCGGCAGCACAATTTCTACGCAGTGACGGAAGGTTTGCGATTCTCGATCGGCACGTAGGGACGCTCTTCGGGACCGATGTAGATCTGTCTCGGGCGCGCGATCTTCTGACTCTCATCAAGCACCATTTCTTCCCACTGTGCTAGCCAGCCTGGCATGCGGCCCAGTGCAAAGAGCACGGTGAAGTAATCGGTTGGATAGCCCATTGCCTGATAGATCAATCCGGAATAGAAATCGACGTTGGGGTACAACTTGCGCGAAATAAAATAGTCTTCTTCCAGGGCAATGCGTTCCAATTCAAGCGCAATTTCGAGCTTCGGATTGAGACCGGTTTGCTCGAACACTTCATACGCGACTTTTTTGATCAACTTTGCGCGTGGGTCGTACGATTTGTAGACTCGATGCCCGAAGCCCATTAGGCGTTTCTTTCCTTCTTTGACGCCCTTAAGGAATTCAGGAATATTCTTCAATGAGCCGATTTCATCCAGCATTTTTAATACCGCTTCATTGGCGCCTCCGTGCAGAGGACCATAGAGCGCCGCAATGCCAGCAGAAACAGAGGAGAACAGATCTACACGCGAGGAACCGACACCGCGCACCGCACTGGTAGAACAGTTCTGTTCGTGATCGGCATGCAGTATGAGCAGAACCTCGAGGGCCCGTTGCAGCACTTTATTCGGTTTGTGCTGCCCGCCAATACTGAAAGTCATGTTGACGAAATTGCCTACATAGTCAAGATCGTTGTCGGGAAAAACGAATGGAAGTCCGCGTGAATGGCGAAACGCAAATGCTGCAATCGTAGGAGCCTTTGCCAGGAGGCGTACCCGTTGCAAATAGCGATTGTCTGGATCCTGAATATTCTTCGCTTCGGGATAGAAGGTGGAAAGAGCACTAACGGCACCGAGTAACATGCCCATCGGGTGTGCGTCGTAACGGAAGCCTTCGAGGAACTTGGTGATGTTGGTATGAACATAGGTGTGGTACTTGATCAGCTCGGTCCATTGATCGAGCTGGTCTTGATCTGGCAGCTCCCCTTTATTGAGCAGATAGGCAATTTCAAGAAAGGTAGACTTTTCAGCCAGCTGCTCAATCGGATAACCTCGATAGCGCAAAATGCCTTTCTCGCCATCGATAAATGTGATAGCGCTGCGGCAGGCGGCAGTACTCATGAATGCAGGATCGTAAGGCATTAGACCAAAATCGTCGTCACTGACTTTGATTTGTCTGAGGTCATTCGCCCGAATAGTGTTGTCAGTAATCGGTAGCTCGTATTTTTTTCCCGTACGATTGTCCGTAATCGTCAGTGTTTCATCAGACACAATCTATCCCTCCAAATGACGCCGAAGAATCTAGGGCATCGATACGTCGTGCAAGTATGGGTGTAAGTCGCAATAGCCTACGACTGGTCGCTCATGTCTCGGGAAAGGCTCAAGTTGAGCATCTCTCTTATCAGCAGCAGCTCTCGCGGCATTCGTTCATTCAGACGATCAAATAATTCGTTGTGAGACTCCAACTCGCGATGCCACAATTCTTTGTCGATGTGCATCAGCTCGTCAAATTGATCCTGGCTGAAATTCTGAATTCCAGTCCAGTCGATATCCTTATGACGGGGCATAAATCCAAGAAATGTCTGTGCTGCTCCCGCTTTGCCATGTACGCGATCAGATATCCATTTCAGAACACGCATGTTTTCACCAAACCCGGGCCAGATGATTTTGCCCCTGTGATCAGTGCGGAACCAATTTACGCAAAAGACGCGCGGCGGATTTTGGACCATGTGTCCCATTTGCAGCCAATGATCAAAATAATCTCCCATATGATAGCCACAGAAGGGCAGCATGGCCATGGGGTCGCGGCGCACCTCGCCTACTTTGCCGACGGCCGCCGCGGTGGTTTCGGAACCCATCGTCGCTGCCATATAGACGCCGAAATCCCAGTTGATCGACTGGAAGGTCAGGGGAATGACAGACGGCCGCCGTCCTCCGAAGACAAAGGCACTGATTGGCACTCCTTCCAGGTTATCCCACTGATCATCCAGTGATGGACATTGGTCAATTGCTACTGTGAACCGACTGTTGGGGTGGGCTGCTTTTCGACCGCAGTCCGGAGTCCAATTCCTGCCCTGCCAGTCGATTAACTCGGGTGGCGCCTCATCGGTAAGTCCCTCCCACCAGACGTCGCCGTCCGGCGTGAGGGCGACATTTGTAAAGATGCAATTCTTGCTCAGAGTGGCAATGGCGTTCGGATTGGTCTTCGCAGAGGTACCGGGTGCCACGCCAAAAAATCCTGCTTCCGGATTGATGGCATAAAACTTGCCATCTTTGCCCGGTCTGATCCAGGCGATATCATCACCGACGGTAGTCACTTCCCACCCTTTGAAACTGCTCGGAGGGATGAGCATGGCGAAGTTCGTCTTGCCACAAGCGCTGGGGAAGGCTGCGGCTACGTAGCATTTCTCGCCGGCTGGTGATTTGACGCCCAAAATAAGCATGTGCTCTGCCAGCCATCCTTCTTTCTTACCGATGGATGAGGCGATTCGCAAAGCCAGGCACTTTTTGCCGAGCAGGGCATTGCCGCCATAGCCTGATCCGTAGGACCAGATTTCTTTGGTTTCAGGGAAATGACAGATGTACTTGTGTTCTGGATTGCATGGCCAGGCTACGTCTTTCTCGCCCGGGTCGAGCGGGTGACCGACGCTGTGCATGCAGGGGACAAAAGGACCATCAGTCCCCAAGAGCTCGACAACCTCTTTGCCCATGCGTGTCATATGCTTCATGTTGACAACGACATAAGGTGAATCAGTTATTTCCACACCGATTTGCGCAAGAGGCGATCCAAGAGGTCCCATGCTGAACGGCACGACGTACATCGTGCGCCCGCGCATCGAATTCTTGAAGAAGTCCTTCAAAATAATCTTGGCCGTTTCGGGCTCCATCCAATTATTGTTCGGTCCCGAGTCTTCCTTACGGCTAGTGCAGACGAAGGTGCGGTCTTCCACGCGAGCTACATCAGACGGCGCGGAGCGGGCAAGGTAGCTATTGGGGCGTTTTGTCTCATCCAGGCGGATGAAGGTGCCCGCATCTACCATTTCCTGGCAGAGGCGGTTGTATTCTTCTTCGCTGCCATCACACCAATAAATGCGATCAGGTTGGCAAAGAACTTCAGCAGCGGCGACCCACTCAAGCAATTTGACATTCTCGATGCGGTAACTGGTTTCCACGTGGGCGCTTTTCTTGCTAACCGAGTCGACAGCTGTCATGTTCCTGCTCCTGTATTGAAGGAAGAAGATCTTACTATGCCTGGCGTGTTGAGGCTGTATTAGCAAGACTTTCTTCAAAAACTGGGGGCAAGCCAATTGAGTACTATAATGTCGACTTCTGCTTGTCTGACTCAGGCTGATGGCACCGGTCACTCTTGTTTTGGTACAGAGATTAAAGCGAAGTCCTTGCGTAGATAATGGAGGAGATTATGCGCTGTAGTGGCAACAGGTCTAGATTACTCGGCTGCCAAAGTATCTCATTGTCTGTTGCATTTATGCTTCTAGCCGTGGCGCCAAGTTGGGCGGGAGCAGCCGTTGATGAATTCTTGCTTGCACCTCAGAGCCTTTGTGCTAACTCCGGCAATGACGGACGTGATGAATTGCAGTCTATGCTAGACCGCGTGCATAGGTTTAAGGGTTATTGCTATGACAGCGTTCTCACCACCTACCTTGGAGAGAAAAAAATTGTCGAAGTCGGCAAACTCTATTTCAAAAGCCCGAATTTAGTGCGCTTTGAAGTTATTAAAGGCGGCTCGCACAGCGGAGCTGTGGTGGTGAAGCAGTCGGACGGCAAAATTCGCGGGCATATGGGCGGAATCTTTAGTGGCATAAAAGTTACGCTTTCACCGGATTCGAAAATACTCAAGTCTGCAAATGGCTTCAGCGTTGTGCAATCAGATCTCGACAGCCTATTGAGCAGTGTGGCGAAGAAAGCTAAGGGTGATCTCAAATGTTTGGCCTTAGGACCGGGCTCTGGTCGTCCGGCTGTAGTCGAACTTTTGGAAAGCGATGGTGATGTCGAAGACCGCATTGCAGTTGATTCGCGGGCTAAGCTGCCTTCGGAATGGAATATATTCAACAGTAATAAGCTCTTCTCGGCGCTTCAGCTTAATAACATTCAAGAGCGCAATGATTTGTCTGACGATTTGTTTACTTTCTCAAGTGATGGCGAGTCCAAGTCTTTGATTATGGATTCTCTATCGGCTGATTCTGGTTTGGGGGCACTGCAAGCTTCACCGAACCGACGAATCGATGCTGCTACGTGCAAAGACATCGATCACGTTATTACAAAGATGGACATTCTCTCCGACCAAATACCGAGCGACGTGGCCCAGGGCGATGGCTGGATTGGTGGAACACGAGAACTGCTGCTTTCTACTTGCACAGATCTTGAACTCTTGCAGTACGAACTTCGTCCAGTGAATGGTGCGATTGACAATGCTAAAGCTAATGCTGGTGGCGCCAGTGGTGCTAGCAACGTGTCTGTTTCTGATGCTGACACCATTGGTGCGCAATGGAAGACTTCTGCCGCCGCGTTTCATGCAGCCCTCGATCAATTGATGGATCAGCTCCCAAACGATCAGCCGGACAGTGCTGTGGTGAAGAAGGCTGCCAGCGCTCTCAAATCCAGCGTCAAAGCACTTCGTGCTGCAAGTGAGCGCATTCAGGATTTGATTTAGTTTGACCAGATTTGCTTTGAGCAGTCAGCGGAGTGCCTGAGAAACATAACTCCTGCGCGCACCAAATCTTAATGCGGAGAGTTGAGTTGTGTCTCCCGAACAATATCTGTGAAATCATGAACGATCCGATTATCAAAGCAACAAATTCTGCTATGGACCTGATGATAAAAGAGTTTGTAGCCGAGCAGATGTTCATGGGTTGCGTTTTGATTTCGAAGGACGATAAGCTCTTGCTAAAGGAGGGCTACGGATTTGCAAATTTGGAGTGGGAGATTCCCAACTCACCCAGAACCAAGTTTCAAATTGGGTCTATCACCAAGCAATTTACGGCAGCCGCTATTCTTCTCCTGCAAGAGCGCGGCAAGCTGAACATTGATGATCTGGTGAAGAAGCATTTGCCTGACTCACCGGCTTCCTGGGACAAGGTGACAATATTCCATCTGCTTACACACACAGCCGGCATTCGCAATTACACTGACACTGACGTCCTCGACTATTTTACGCCCATAAGAAACCTTGCCTGCACTCCGAAAAATGTCATGGAATTGTTCTCAAGCAAGCCACTTGAGTTTGAACCGGGGGAGAAAATTGCTTATTCCAACTCAGGATATGTTGTTCTGGGAAGAATCATCGAAAGCATCAGCGGGCAGAGCTACGCTAAATTCGTTGACGAGAATATATTTAAACCACTGGGCATGGAAGATTCCGGCTACGATTCACATGACGAAATCATGAAGTATCGTGCTTCCGGTTATGACGTGCATAATGGAAAACTGTTTAACGCCGACTACATGGATGTTTCGGTGGTGTTTGCGGCAGGAGCCCTTTACTCCACTGTGGAAGACCTGCTCAAGTGGGGAAAGGGCCTTTTTGGCGGCAAACTTTTGAGCGCCTCATCGCTACAGAAAATGATGACTCCGTATAAGGAAAACTTTGCTTTTGGGTTGACCGTGATTCCTGAGGAAGGCAGGAAAGTAATTAGACATAAAGGGAAAAATCCTGGTTTCAAAGGCGTCTTGTCCTACTATCCCTCTGATCAGATGATTGTTGTGGTGTTGAGCAACAATGAACATGGCTCAGCGACTTTTGAAATTGCCCGAATGGTGGCAGCAATAGCACGTGGTGAAAAGATTATCTTGCCTCGGCAGAGAAAAGAAGTGGAAGTGCCGCAGGAGATCCTTTCGGCTTATGTTGGCGAATACAAATTGGAAAATGGTCAGATTCTCGAAATAACTCCGCTTGCTCAGAAACTGATGGCACGGACTAAAATTCCTGCTGAGCAATCGTCACCCGTGCAGTATGACTATTGGATCTCAGCGGAGAGTACCTGCAGGTTTTTTTCCAGGGAGCGAGCAGGCGTAGAGATCGCGTTCTTTAGAAATGACCAGGACGAGGTGAGCCATCTTCTATTGCATCAGGATCACCAGACTTTTAAGGCTGTTCGCCAGTAATTTGTAGGCATGAATAGCTTCGGTGTTCTTGCGTGAGTTGCGATTGTGGTTTGCATTTATCAGGCGATTCGAAGCCACTCAATCCTGTGGATATGCGTTTGTTAGATGAATATGAAAATGGTCTGCTGAATCGGAAGCATGATTCTCCAGGCACAGTTTTATACGAACCTTCAAAGTCGCCGACTGTGAATGGTGCCAGCATTAGCGCTAATTTTCTATACTTAATTCGTTGTTCTGCTGTTCTGACAGTTGACAATGAGTGGGAACCGAAGAGTATCATTTCTTACCCCTGTTGCAGGTAAGGATTATGTTTAAGAAGTTGGTGATTTGCCTGAGTATGTCGATGAGCATTGTTGCTGCTCCATCAGCAATATCCAAGACAACTGACTCGAATGCGGTCGACAAGCCAGCCGAGAAAGCGGCAGCAGATTGGCAACAGTCACTTAAAGAGTGCGAGCAGCTCATCTCAAAGAGAGATGCTGCTCGGGCGGCTAATTTGTACGTTGAGGCAATTCAGGGGGCAGAAGCAGCCAAAGTTTCTTGCACTAATGATGCATTTGTTGATTTGATGGCTGTCGGCAATTCATTGACTGTTGTAGCACCGGATGCAAGCAGTGCAACGAAAACTTCTATTGATAGCGCTTTGAGGTGGAAACTTCATGCTGCGCTGGCAATTTGTGGTCAGGACTCTCCCGCCGAATATCAAGCGTATTTGACTCTGGCTAGCTGGTGCATGCTGAGTGACAAGAAGGCAGCTGCAGCCTACATAGAAAAGGCCAACGCGCTATTGCCGAAGTTGGAATCCAAGAAGGCAGAAGTTTCGAAGTTCATAGACGCGGGCCAAGCAAAAGCCTTTGCTATTGTTCAGTCGCAGTTCAATTCAATCAAAGGCTCAATTGATGGACTGAATAGCACTCCGGAAAAGAAATAGTTGTTGTGGCAGTTGGGCTTCGAATCACTTGCCTTTGCCATTCTTTCCGGACAGGCGAAACTGCAAATCACTGTCGGCCAAGGCTGGGGGAGGTCAATCGCTTAACAGACATGGATTGCCCTTGCATCATATCTTGAGCCGGTCCCGGTAAATTCAGTCCTGCATGTGTTTTTATAGCTCCCAGCAACAGAAGGGCGAAGAAGACAACCACGAGAGCCGGGCCAACTAAACTGAGCGGACGCCGTCTAACAGTTCCGGTGGAGTCAACCTGGTAGTCCAATGGCACGGCCGTCGCAAAACCGGCACGAGCATTGTCTCTGACCATTGAAAGTTCACCCACTGTGGTGCAGGAATCCAGGGCGTTTAAAACGGAGGCGCGAGTCTGTCTGAAAAATGACTGAAGGTCGTAGTACCTCCGCTGAATGCGGTGATAGACCGTCGCCAGGGCAGCGAGAGCGCAGAGGTAACCGAACGCCTGTATCTGGTCATGAAACCATACTGCAGCTAGCATGGTCAGCGCGCAGACCCCAAGGAAAAGCCGGAAATTACGCCGGTGGATGAGCATGATGTGCAGGGTCCCTTGATAGTAATCGTTCTCCAGATCCAGCACGGCAAACTTGCGCAAATCTCCGATTTTGACATATGGTCCCAGTTGCGATAGTCGCAGGCAACGGCTCCGCACAAGGATGCGAATCAGGCTTTCGCCGGTACGACGTTGCTGCGCATGCGACTGCTCTAGCTGTCCGGCAGTGATCACCCTATCGCGCAAAAGCTGTTCTCCGAGCGAAATGGACGTGTCTTTCTGTTTCTTCGATTTGTCCTGCGGATTGGAGTCTTGTTCCTCCTCTTGTTCCGATGGAGCATTGCTCCGACCCGAGGTGCCGGAATCGCTATCGGCGAAAATATTAGTGTTAGAAACAACCTCCGGCCCTTGCTCAGGAGGATAATTTAGGCGGCGACGCTCCTCATTGCCAGGTCCAAACCAGGTGATGTCCAACAGTGTGGATTGGTTACCCATAATTGTCGCTCCCGTTGGGTTGCTTACTCGCAACAGCCACCAGCATAGGATTTCGGCTTCGCGAAGTATCGGACAACTTCATTTCAGCTTCCCTGACCTATGAACTTCTACCGACCAAACAATTTGAATAGAATCAACGTGACCATGGCCACTGGGGGAGTGGCCACAAACGCTCCAGAGATGCGAAAGTCGGTCTTCTTCCGCGGGCCCGTGAGCTGACGTTTAATGCGTGGCGGGAATTATACTTCAAATTTGCTTTTGTTAACCTTAAATCGAGGTGTAATATCTGTTTGCCAGCTACTTTCGATCAGAACCATTGTTCATCATGAAATTTATAACCAATCGCATCCGACCATCCATTGTTGCTTCCCTCCTAATCATTGCGTGTAGCGCCTTCGCAACCGCAAAGGAAGCACCGACTCTAGAATCTTCTGAAGAAGACGAGATCGGAATCAATTTTACGAAGTCAGGCTACGACAAACTAAAGCGAGGTCTCGACTGGAAGAACGAGACGGAAAGGACCGACTATTACCTCGACGCCTTTGATGGAAAGTCATTTGTTCTTGCGCATCTTTCTACTCCCTACAAACTGCGCTTGAAGGACAAAGAAGATGGCCTCTTTCTTCAGTTCTCGCATCCGACCCGCCGGGAGACAGTAACTAAAGAGAGCGTGACAGTATACGTGCAGCGAACGAATGCCCATCAGATCCAATGTAACCAGTTTGGAGAGCAACTGCGAAGCATTGCCGACAGATTCTTCAAAAACGTAGACAAAGGAGGCCCCGCATTATTGGCTGTGGGTGAGGACTTCAATCGAGCCTGGTGTTCAAACCAGAACGAGATTAATGCGAAGGTAAGAAGTGTACTAACAACTACGACCGCGAAAATAGTGCCAACCCAAGAGAACATGAAAAGACGGCTCACCCTGAAGTCAAAGCTTGCTGGAGTTCAGTTCAAGCTGTTTCTAGAAGACAAGCTGGCGCGTGATAACCGTGGTGCTTGGGTTCACCTGTATGGACTAGAGGCAGAACCACGATCGCCTTACCAGCACAAGGCCTTGCTAGACGCTGCAGCGGCGCTTGGTGTGCTGGTGGCAAGTAAAGGACTGGGCGCTGCCGATCTTCGTTCTGTCAATCCGGATGCAACAGAATTTACTTTGAAGCAGCTGACGCAAAATTGAGGCTTTTTTGTGAATGCAGCAATAATTTGTTGTTTGTCCATGACCTTAATTTACGCGATTAACAACTTCCTTTATGCGTTCACTCATGTCCTCTGAAAATTGTTCGGAGAAAACTTCTAAAAGATGCAGAGCGAAATCGGGTTTGCCTGAGCACCCTGAAAAGGGCTCTGTTGTTTATCACGACACAGTGGTGAAGGGGCTTATGCTATTTGTCTACACAAACAGCAAGACCTTTCATATCTATAAATTTGTAGGCGGCAAGCCAATTAAGCCTAAGCTCGGGAATTTCCCTGACATGACCGTAGAACAAGCGCGCAAGTCCGCTATACAAATGCTCGGCACCACAGCAACTGGAGCGCCTGTTGTATCGAGACGTGTTTCCAATCCTTCAGGGCTCGATTTAGGCGAGTTGATTGAGCACTACATAGATGAATATGCAAAGCACCATTGCATGACCTGGGGCTTTGGCACATTCCAATCACAAAGAACAAAGAATTTCAGACGGTGCCGTTAACAGATCTTGCAATGCAGGTGCTTGAAGATCGATATGAACACCGAAAATCAGATGAGTGGGTATTCCCCAGTGACAGCGCCGTCGGACACGTCGTCGAACCAAAAAACGCCTGGGCGAGATTCTTGGAGCGCACCAAGTTGGAAGATCTGCGCATGCACGATCTGCGGCGCACGCTTGGCAGTTACATGGCGATGAATAATCAATCATTGCAAATCATCGGCAAGGTGCTCGGGCACAAGTTGCCGACCGCAACCCATATCTACTCCCGTATGGCTTTCGATCCCTTGAAGCAAGCGATGGAAGCCGCGCAAGCTTCGATGGCCAATTGCGCCGACATTCTTCCGTCGGGGTTATTCAAGAAAAAGAGAAAACCGGGACTCAAGCGTGTCAAATAGGGTCCATAACATTAAAAAGACCATCCCGGCAAGAAACAGGAATCCGTGTAGTAGTCAAGGCGTGTTATTCAAGTTCGCTTTAACTAGCGATCGGCTTATTAAAGGAAAGTGCTGTATCCTTTAATAAGGATTTTCCTTATTAAAGGGACCTTTAATAAGCATGGAATTTGACCACAAAGACAGACTGGGAGAGCGAGTCCGCTGTTCGGCAAGCAGCGATGATGGGCTCTAGTCCCACGCGCGTTGCCGCCGCCAGGGCTGCGGATGGATGACCTACAGAGCCTTGTCGAGAAGGCAAGCCAGTCCGTGGGGCGTCTGGATGGACTAGCCACCGTGCTGCCGGATACGCAGCTTTTCATATATATGTTTGTGCGCAAAGAAGCGGTGGCGGAAAAAAGGCGCCCGGAGAGTTCAGACGCACTCAAAATTGGGTTGGCGAAACAAGACCGGGCAATGCCACATATGTGCCGCCGCCACCAGATCGAGTTGTTGGCTGTATGAGCGATCTGGAGAAATATCTCCATGACAAAGACGACAAACTGCCCCGGCTGATTAGAGCAGCACTTGTACATCACCAATTTGAAACGATTCACCCATTTCTCGACGGAAATGACAGACTCGGTCGGCTCTTAATCACGCTCTTATTGTGTACAGAACGAGTTCTCTCAGAACCAATTCTTTATCTCAGCCTTTACTTCAAGACCCATCGACAGGAGTATTATGCTCACCTTCAGCAGGTGCGGGAGACAGGCGATTGGGAAAGCTGGCTAAAGTTCTTCCTCGATGGAGTACACGATATTGCATTGCAGGCCACTGATGCAGCGCGAGAGATTCTTGGCGTGATGCAGACCGATCGAGCGAAGATAGCCGAAATTGGTCGCGGAGCCGGATCAGCATTACAGGCTCATCGGTATCTAGAGAAGAAGCCACTAGCAGTGATACCAGAGATGGTAAAGGCGTTGGGGCTTACAACACCCACTGTCACTGCCGCGCTTCAAAATCTTGAGCGCATTGGAATTGTCAGAGAGGTAACCGGCAAACAGCGCGGTCGCGTTTTTGTATACGATGCCTATCTGAAAATATTGGAGCTTGGAACAAAGCCCTTGCGCAGGGAAGGCGAATAGACGAGCCAGCTTGTAGACATTTTGTAGAACCTAGAGAACCCTATGAACTTTTTGTTGCCGGCCCGCGTCCTTATACATCAGAGGCAAGGATAACAACCGGTCGTTCATAAGTGGTATCTGTCCCGAAATCACTGACAATTTCCATTCGAGCCACCAATAATGCAATCCTGTTGAAGTATCTCTGCATTCGCAAGACCTTTGGAGCCTGGCGTCAATTGATAGAGCGTTGGTGCGCCAACAGCTGTTTTCGGCAACCTGATATCGCGGGCAATACCAAATGCTTTCAAGATTCTGAGAATCAAGTACGAAAAATCGAACTCCCACGGTTTCAAGCCGTGTCTGGCTGACTGCGGAAACTCGTGATGATTATTGTGCCAGCCTTCGCCAAATGATGCCAGCGCAACAAGCCAGACGTTCTGGCTCAGGTCGGTGGTGGTAAAGTTTTGATAGCCGAAGCGCGGCATATGGCAAATCGAGTTGACCATGAGCGGTGCAATGAATGCGCCAACTGAACCCAATAAATTACCAATTAGAAAATATGGTCCAAACAAAAATAGCAGAAGGACTCTGTAGGCAACGTTTATCGTCAGACAGAGATAGCCGTCGCGTCCATTGCCGCCGGCATGAAGCCATAGGTAGAGGGGATCTTTATAGAGGTCTGGACAAATCGTTTTGTATTGCTCTTCGCCAATTTTAACGACCGGCTTCGACATCCAACCGAGAATCGAATGCCATGTTCCATCCCTCGGCGAATGAGGATCGCCAGGTTGGTCTGAATAACGGTGGTGCAATCGATGGGACGCGACCCAGAAGATGGGTCCGCCCTCGAAAACAAGATAGGCGCCGATTACAAAAAAATATTCCAGAGAGCGCGGCACTTTAAATGATCGATGCGACAAACCCCGGTGATAACCAAGTGAAATACCCAGCACACCCCAACTGTAAGCGAGGACGAACGCAACAACAAAGGAAACCATAGGCAAATCAACTCATTTTAGCTTTTGAAAGCAGCATAGCAGGAACCGCTTGACCTTGTTTTTGAGACAATTTAGAAAACCATCAGACAAAAAGAGGCAGCACCGTTGCTCTGCCTCCCAATCTGCTTTTATGATGGAGTCTTTTTGGACTACCTTTCATTCATTGAATCAGATTTCGATTTTTAAGGCGGTAAGTGAACCCTCCCTTAAAATCTTTCCTCGTTTTGATGCTATCGCTCAGTTCGAACAATGAACAAACGGAAATTGAACAAAGGGCGATTATGAATTTACGCCGCATCTAACAAAAGTGCATCTAACAAATTTACGTACTTAATAGAATCTCTGGAACATTTAACATCGAACTGGGCTTAGCGGGGAATTGCTTCCCATATAGAAATTTGTAGCAAATAGGTTTGGACCGCGCAAGTAGCTTTAGACGGTTTTTAATGTCACGTGTTCGCCAGATGATATCCCGTATAGTCCTCTGTTTCCGACATAGCAGCCAGGTCGAATTTGCTAAATTGCGCCCATTTACTTCGGCGTCGAAAAAATGTTCACGCTGACCCAGCAGTAAAAGCGAGCAGCCAGAAAGGAGTACTGGGTGGATTCAGTATTTATAGTCCTGACGTTTGCCTATTGGCGCAACGGGGAACTTCTTGACAGAAAAGCAACCGAAACGCGCCTGCAGAAGGAAACAACCACTTTCCAAAACGTATAGTATTGGCGGCAAGTTTTTTCAGGAGGGAACTATCATGACAGTCACAGATTTGGAGCGTTTCGGCGCTACTAGTGGGTTAGATCTTTCTACCATGAAGAATATCTCGCCCACTGGGTCAGCGCTCAGAATCTACACCTTAATGGTGCCCGGGTCCGAGGCTTTGAGCGCCTGGAAGAAGCTGAAGAGTGCCGCAAATGAAACAGCCTACTGGCCGGTCATAGCAGGCAGTCCTGCTGAGTTCAAAGCACGGGACTTGCAATTGCTGCTAGACAAACTGCACGACATACCAGAATTTATTCAGCGCGGTCAGGAAATGAGCATCAACGATTGGCTGAATAAAGCTATTTCGAAGATAGACTTTCGAGAGCAAGTAGTCGATTCCGAAACCGGAATTGCAATGCATGCCGCGCTAGAAAAATACTCGAACAACATTTCAGAAGCAGGATTACACAAATTCGAGGAGACGGCGAAGAATCTGGGTGTTAACCCGGATGGATGGCTCGGTGGTGAATACACTTGTTTGCATTGCCCCGAGTTCCCAGTCAAACCGACTACTGAAGATGACCTCATCGGTTACAAGAACATTCTCACAAACCAGCCGTACGATAAAATTGTGATGCTGTTGGTGCCTACTAAGACACCGTGGGAGGTGGCAGCCTATCTCAACATCGGCTACGGCAACCAATTGCACGAGCCACATGAACACTTTGCGATTCACAAATTCTGGAACGAAAATTACGGAGCAGAAATCATCACATCCACAAATGACACGGTAGAGATGATTGTTTCGCGCCCGCCGCAATCTCCCGAGGAAGCACAAACTCTTGCACAACAGCAATTTGTCTATGCGCCCGACATCGTCAATCACGGAACGGGTAAGACTTCCACCTTGGCCTCGCAACTCATTAACGGCCGGAGCTGGTACTTTTGGTGGGATTGAACCCAAAAATTTTTGTTGATTCACGGTCGTTCCTTCATCTTTGTCACAGCCTCTTAAAACCACATTCATTCAAATTTAGCGCAAGCAGTTTCAATGGCAGGTTGAGCGAAGCACAGAGGCTTTCTTATTCACGGCTGCAGAATGGGGTAGGCAAATACCTGAGACTATGCCGAACCACGACGAGATAATCAGACGTTTACAGCAGGAGTAATTAGCTGCAAATGACATCCCCGAATATTGGCTAAGTTCCAATAATCGGGGAGAGTTATCTTTTGATTTGGAAGCCCGGGTAGACGCCTCGAAAAGAGGGAATGCACAGTGCGTTCAATTCAGAGCCTGATCTTCATTCAGCTCTTTTCCATAATCATCATGTTGCTGCGGCGTAAGTAGTGGTGGCGTATTTTGATTGTTGGTGCAGTGCAGTTGTGTTTTCAGGCTCATGCGTCGCTTTATGCTTGTATGGCAGCGATGAATAATTGGCTTTGATGAAACTAAATTGAAGGTTATTGGCACTTGGAACACAAACACCATTCACCACATTTCGCCTTTAAACTTACGGGGATTAAGAGGCACTTGAGTCACTGGCTGCCGAGCATCTGTACTTGTGCTTTTCGAGTATGCCTTCATGCATTCCTTTCAAAATTGCTTAGCTGCGTTCCATTCTTGTTTCCAGGCATCGAGGACTTCTTGATTTTCTCCCATTAGCGGCTGTACTGCTATGTACCCGGCTTTTAAGATAAGGGGAACCCTTTGAACATAGGCGACTAATTCATCCGGTCCGCGAAGTGTAATTTCCGTTAGCTCTTGATCTGAATCTTCAAGTGAAGAGATTGAAGTCAGAGCCATGACTTGAATCGCAATCTTGTCCGCTTCGTCACGACGGTTCCTTACTCTTGTGACCCAGTCATCCCTGTATTTGATTACCTCCGGTTCTTTTAGCTTTTTGCCAAAGCCGCCCGTAGCCATCGTATCGTTATGGCACAACAGACATAACACAGCGAGAATTTCGACGGAATTGTTGGCCGGATTCTCATCGATGTGATGAATCTGCACGGTCTTCCATACTCTCTGCACTTACAGCAAACGTGATCGCTCTGAAACAAGACCTCTGCGTCAACATCTGGAGGCAACGGTATGCGGACTTTCTTTTTTTCCCTTGACACGGATTTTCTCCCGTCTCTTACTTCTCAAGATCGTTCTGAATTTCGCATCAGCAGTTGCCGCAGGCTAATCCATTTCTAAGGAGATCGATAAATGCTTCCGAGTGATTCCGCAAAATTTTTGAGATTTACTCCCCAAAAATAGAAAAATCTGATTGATGCAAGAAGCCTAACTTGGGCCTTCGTTGATCAAATTTGTAGGGGGAGTGTAGGGGCGGAGATTTTCCGCGACTGAAAAGTATTGGGCGGTAAGAGACTCGAACTCCTAACCCCCTCGGTGTAAACGAGGTGCTCCACCATTGAGCTAACCGCCCTTGCGGTTGGTAGTTTAGCATGGGACTTTATCAAGAGGCGCGGTTGTGGGCTGGTTGTTTCATCGAATGAAGAAAAACCGCCTCCCCAGAGCTACCCTTCGCTGATTTTTCCGGCTTACAACCATTTTCAGGGTTTGGGAAATCGGAGATCGGAATTGGGCAGGGATTCGCCTTGAGTCGCCTGGTTGTCTCGAGGTCCACCCAGTGAAGGCACCACTTGTGGTGACAAGAAAATACATGTGAACCGCAATACGAATAAATTCGCTCTCAAGCATATCGTCGCCAGCGCTCGATAGGTCTGCTTTGCCGCCAATGAGAAACAAGTGATAACTAATCATCAACACACGACACACAAATATGACCTGTGCAAAAGGTATCTGCTGATCTGCCGGGCTCCGCATCTTATAAATAGATGCGTTTGTCGCCATTTAGTGTTGTCAAGTAGTGGTTTAATGCGCCTTCGGATAAAAACTCTTGGATTCGGGGCACATTAGTAGGGCGGGACCTTATGTCCGGATTCTAAAAACCCATCGTCACGTGCTCGACGCGCGGGGATATGGTATCGGCTCACGCACATCCTATGGGGACTTCCGGCTGGCTGGAAGCTAAGGTAAACAACATGAGTAACGAGAATTTTGATTACGACGATTTCGAAATGAGCACGAACGGCGAATCGAGCTCTGGAGGGACAGCGACTATGACTGCCGATCCCGACCAAGATCAGGAAATGGAAACGAATTCCGACGAAGTCGGCACTGCGCTTTCTATGCTGATCAGAGAATCTACTGAAGCTGCACAAGCTCAGGCACAAGCAGCTGGCGAAGTTTCTTATGAGAATGCTTTTGAAGAAGCACCAGAAGGCAATTACGACGAACCGGAATTCGACACTTTGGGCGCAGAGCCCATTAACTATGGCAATTCTGCTGCTGCAGTAATGGACCCGGGACTTGATCCAGCTCCTGGATATCCGCCGGCAGAAGGCATGTACAAATCAAACAACCTGGCAGCACTTATCACTCCGGAAACAGCAGCACCGGCTCCTGTTGTTCCTCAAGCCGCTCCAGCACCTGGACTGGCGCCAGTGGCTAGCGCTCCGTTACCGGTTATAACCCCGGCACCTGCACCCGCGACCGCACCGGCTTTCTCAGCCGTCCTCGCTCAAACGCCTGCTCCCTCTCCCACCCTTGCAGCACCCACACCTGCTCCTACGTCTGCTTTCGCAGCCCCCGCTCCCTCTCCTGCCCCTGCACTCGCCCCGACTCCGGCTCCGACTCCGACTCCAGCCCCTGCTGTAGTTCCGGCGGCCATAGTCACTCCGGCACCCGTTGCCGCAGCTCCTACACCCAAGGTCACCCCAGCTCCCACCCCAACACCGGCTAGGAATATGCAAACACTCGACCAAATGCAAGCAACAGCCCAAGCTAATCACCTCTTCAAAGCCAGCGAATTTATTCGCAACTGGGTATTAGCTAACCCTGATGATGACCAGGTTTTGCTCGCCGGCTTCAATTGGGTAAACAAGCACGAAGGGTCGGAGCACATCGGTTCCGCACTTAAAGGATTGCTTGAAGTTGGATATAACTCGCCAACCTTCACGCTCATTACCGTGCGCTGGTTGACGGACTACTCCGACCACAATCTCGCCCCTCAAATTGTGCAGTTGTTGAGCCTATAAGCTCAAATCTAACTGAACTTAAGCGACGACGTTCCCTTACCTTGACGTCGTCGCTTTTGCATGGCAAGATTTTAGTAGTGAAAACGGTTTTCATTTGCCTGGTGGTGGGGAAAACTGAAAAGCATTATTTGGCTTAGGTTTTGCGTCTTCCTGGTTCTCGGCGCCTTAACCTAATTTGGAAGTTAGACCGTTAACGGTTTAACTTCCAGATCAAAATTCACCCGAGAAGAAGGAGGTTGAAAATATGTCCGATCGGTATCTAAAAGCTGTCTATTTGCTATCGATCGCATATCTTTTGGTCTTTATTTCGCTCTCCACGGTTCGGCCTGTATTGGCTTCTCAGCTTTTTAAGATCGGCACTGCGGAAGATGCGAAGTACGCAGATGCAATGGCTGTCGAGTGTCCGCAGCCGGAAATTCCGGCCAGCCTGCATGAAGAATGCTACAAATCCTGTTGCCTGGCTCGTTTTTGCATTACCTGCGAAGGAAAACATCAAGTCACACTCATCTCATCGTCGGGCTCCGACGAGGTTGACGAAATCGCGCTCCAAACTTTGCGCCGCTGGAAGTTCAAGCCTGCTATGCTAAATGGCAAGCCAGTTCAGTCGGTTAGGAAAATCAAAGTCGAGTTCGAGGTTGAATGAGCGTTCAAGGTTCGCACGGACACAGCCACAGTAAAAGTCCGCAAAGTCTAAGGCTGACAAAGGGAGCGAAGAAAGTTCTCGAAGTGCTTGAACGCACGGACGAGCTAAGCAGCGCTCAAGACATACACAGTGCGTTGCGCAACGAGGAGGAGAGCCCTCCTGGTCTCACTACTGTGTATAGATCATTAGAATCGCTTGTCCAGCTCGGCCTTGTGCAAGCTGTGGACTTCGGTGATGGTGAGCGGCGATACGAGATGGTGAAACCGGGCGAGCACCATCATCATCTTGTTTGCGAAAAGTGCAGGAACAGCGTGCATCTTGATCAATGCCTGGTTCAGCAATTGGAAGAGTCCATTCAAGCCAAATACAAATTCGAAGTGCGTGGTCACATACTGGAAATCTTCGGCCTTTGCGAGCAATGCCAGCAAGCAATGGCGCCTGCGGGTAAGAAATAGAGTTTGAGGCGAGAACATTTATAGGACGGGAACCCAATCCTGTTGGGCTCTTGCTGTTTTATTATCTGCATCTAATTGAAAATGGAAACGATTTCCATTTACAAAACAGACCGGTTAGCGTTCAATATATGAGGGCGCAAAGCCGAGAGAGTTTGTTTGTCAAACTCTGATTTGTATCCGCACAAAGCTCATGCTGTTTTGCGGCAAGAACAGCAAGTATTTCCTATCACCGTAAATCGAGAAAGGATGCAGGTCTATGACTGCATTTCCTGTAGGCGCGCGCATTTTTGCACTGAGTATTGGCGCGTTTGCAACTATAAACTTGTTTGCCGGAGCGCAGAATCCTTCACAGGATTCTGCAGGTGAAGTTCCTTCGCCTAAGGCTCCCCTTGCCACGCCTGTTTCGCCTTCGGTCCCGGCGACCTCATCACCGGCGAGCTCATCACCGGCGACTCAAGCAACGGCGACACCAGCACCGTCGACTCCATCGTCCGTAATTTCTCCGGCACATCCTTCGGCTGATGCTGCACCAGAACCGCCGGCCAAGGGCAAAGCCACCGTATATGGTGTAGTGAAAGATGACGCTACTCGCAAGCCGCTTGCCAGCGCACGCATTGTTTTGTCGAAAAAAGATGAAGAGCATAAACGCCTGCATCTGGAAACAGGCGCGGACGGCACTTTCGCCTTCAAGGACATTGACCCAGGTGATTGGAGCATCACCTTTTCGCACAACGACATGCTTTCGCAAACCGAAGAGCTTGTAGTCGCAGCCGATCAATCAAAAGCAGTCAATGTTGTACTCGAGGACTTGGAGCCGGTTGACGTCATGCGGGTGACGGGCAAACGCACGCTCATACACCCGGAGAAAATCGGCAGCTCCACTACAATTCCGCGTCGGGTCTTAGAAGAATATCGCTCTGGAAATGATCTGCGCCAGCTTGTGGAAAGCACTCCCGGTGTGATTGCCGACACTTACGGCAACATCATTACTCGCGGCGAACATAATGCCGTCAACTATGAGCTTGACGGTGTCGTTCTTCCAGAGGCGGCAGGGGTGCTGCAACAATCTCAACCGGCGACGCCGCGTTCCCTTCAGTCAATGCAAGTTGATATTGGCGGCTATGAGGCACATGACGGCGGCGGACCATTGGGAGCGATCGTGCGCATGAAATCGCGCAATATCGAGGCCAAGCCGAAGCTGCTTGTGGGCGGTCAGATTGGTGGTCCCATGGCGGGAAACATTTACTACGACACAACGGGCGCCTTCAGCTCCGATCCGCGCAGTAAATTGCACCGTCTGCGCTGGGAGTCTTCCGGTCAATTTATCGGCACATCATATCGCCTGGTTCCTTATACAAAGAAATATTCTTTCAACCAGGGTTTTGACATCAATACTCTTTCAAAGCTTGAGTACAAGCCCAACGAGCGCGATACATTTCGTTTGACTGCCGGACTAAATCAGAGTTTTATGCGAGTTCCATTGCCGCAGACGTCGGCGGCTGTTGGCGTCAGGCAGAAGCAATCAGACATGCAGAATTTCATTATTGCTGCTTTTCGCCGCACCGGTGGTCGCTTTTACGACGAGGCCAATATCGCGCTTACCAATGCTTTTTATCGAGAGACCTTTTCCAGTCGTGGGCTGGCCTTCGATCCATTGCCGGTGGTAAATGGCGATGATCCGCAGATTAACAGTGTTCAGCCCACAGCGAGGCGCTTCAATTATGTTTTTTCCGCGCAGGGCAATGTGAAAAAGCAAATCAAGACACACCATCTTGAAACAGGCTTCTACTCCGAGATTCGTCCTGTCACCACATCTTTCGGAGCAATCTATCGAAATGCGAACCTGCTGACCACCGCGGACTCGGGAGGGTCAATTCCCTACGGTGCGATTATCAATCCATTTACATTTCAAGTTGGCGGACCCAATATCACCGGCAATACCACCAAATTTCATGGATTTCGCTATTTGCAAAGTGCCTGGGTCCAAGATGCCTGGAAACCAAAGGAAGGCGCTCTAAAAAGATTGACAGTCAATGCCGGAGTCAGAGCCGACGTTTATACTGGTATTTTTGGCAATACCATGAAGGTTGCGCAAACCCTTCTAAGCGTGCCAGGTGTAGAGCCGTTTGATCTGACGCCGTTTAAACAACAAAGCATCACTAATGCTCAAGCCAGCGGCCGTTTCGGTGCTTCTTATGTGATTACACCAAATGCGGTATTACGTGGTTCTTTCTCCAATATTTTCGAACCTCCTCCAGTGGATATTTTCGTCACTGCTCCTCTGGTTTCCAGTGGGCCTATCAGCGGAATTTACCCCGGCACGATCAGGCCGATGCGGGCCACGCGCGGCAAACTCGTCGATGTCAGTTTGGAGAATCAATTCGGGCCCCGGGTGGTGACGCGCACCAATCTGTTTTACAAGCAACTGACCAATTTCGGCGACTCCGGTGTCATCCCCAATACTCCGCTATACAATCGCCTTGAGCTCTCCGGCCAGGAAGCATACGGCGTGGAAACTCGCCTCGAGCTCAAGCCGGCTCGCGATGGATATGGCTTTAACGGTTTCGTATCCAATACAGTCCAGGTGGCGTATTTGAGAGGAAGCGGTCAAACCACCGGTGGAATCTATGAATTCGACCCAGGACCGCGCAATAGATATCCCGATCATGATCGTCGCTATTCAATGACAGCTGCTTATGGGTACAGGTCCCGGCAAGGCTGGTGGTTTTTAGCCGACGTACAGACCTTGTCCGGTTTGCCCAATCGCCTGGCTCCGGAAATCTTTGGACCCCAACCGCCACGGACGCCGCGTATTACCCTTTTGGGACTGAGCAGCGGCTACAACACGCCCAAGAAACTGCGGGTAAATCGTCTGATACCGTCCAGTTTTGACGTTCGCATCGATAACATGCTTAACGAACGCAAACCCACCAATCTAGGCAGCCCGTTTCAGGGAACCCGGTTCCTGTTACCGTTTCGGCTACTTTGTGGTGCCTCCTGGCAAGTCTAAAAACCTGATGATATGATAGAAATACAAAAATACAAATGAATATCGTTTTCAATCTGGCAAAATGCTCAATTGGCAGAACTGCAGCCCAATCCGCAGACGTGCGGCGCATACCGCAGACTTGCGGCGCAAACCGCAGACTTGCGGCCTAAAAAAAGGGAAACTGAAAATCACGGATCCGGCACAGCGCGAGAAAACAGGCCTCGAGGCCCCAGAGCTGGTTGTAGAAATACACTCCGGCGGAGACTGCTGTGGCGACAAGGAAGAATCACACTTGACACACGATCATTCGCCGGCGCCCTCTCCGGCACCTGCGGCCAAGACTTCATCATGCTGCGACAAGAAGCACGGGCACAAGCATAAGCACAACCACGACCACAACCACGACCACGACCACAACCACGACCATGACGAACGCAAACCGCTCCCAGGCGCGACTAGCGTTTTCTCCGCGGTTCTTGGAGACGAGGTCCTCGTCAGCGCTGAAGAGAGCATCGCTCATCAAGAGCATCATAAGAAGGTCGAAAGAACTCTTTTGCTCGATAACCTCGGCATTGCCGCCTCTACTCTTTGTCTTATTCACTGCATGGCCATGCCGTTTCTGATTGCATTCCTGCCCTTCATGGGACTGCAATTTCTCGAAGGCGAATTGGCGCATCGCGTGATCGCATTTTTCGTTTTTGGCTTTGCCATTTTTGCAATTGGACCCGGCTATCTCCAGCATCGCAAGAAACAGGTTCTATACGCCACGGTTTTCGGGCTTACTCTGGTGGCGGGCGCTTTGTTGATTGCCGGACCGATATTCGGCGAAAAATACGAGCTGCCTTTTATCACGACAGGTAACCTGGTTTTGGTCATTACCCATCTCAGAAATCGCAAACTGTGCCAATGCGCTCATTAGAGTTTAGTCTGACTAAAGATCGAATCCGCACGGTGGTGACCTGGCCGTCCATCAGCGTCGGTTGGTTGTTGCGCCGCATTGATATTTTGATTTCTCGCTATTAATGCAATTCGATAATTTAAATCGATCCGCTGACAACCTTCCCGGCTGAAGTGAGCCTGTGGTTACGCTAGAATCTGAAGGTACTTGATTTGGGCGAGTCACAGCTTATTTCGCGCAATACGGAAAATGGCAAAAATCCTCATTGTCGACGACGATCAGCAGATACTGGATTCAGTGTCCGAATCACTGCGCAAAGAAGCATATGTCGTTGAAGTGACTCTTTCCGGCGAAGATGCACTGGAGCGCATGTTGATCAGCCGCTACGACGTGGTGATCCTGGACCTCAACTTGCCTGATTTGAGCGGTTTTCTGGTCTGCCAAAAGTATCGCCAGAAAGGTGGCAATACGCCGATTATCATGCTCACCGGCAAGACTGAAGTGGGCGACCGCGTGCAGGGTCTTGATTCAGGTGCCGATGACTATGTCGTCAAGCCGTTTCACGTAGTCGAGCTGATGGCCAGAATCAGGGCATTGCTCAGACGACCGGAGCAAGCGCTTTCCAGCAATGCCATCAAAGTACGCGACCTGGTCCTCGATATAGACCGGCGCACGGCTGAAAGAAATTCTACGCCGCTGCATTTGCTGCCTCGTGAATTTCAACTACTGGAGCTTTTCATGCGCAATCCCGACCGTATATTTAGTGTCGACGAATTGCTGCAGCGCATCTGGCAATCCGACAGCGATTCTGGAAAATATGCGGTTAGATCTTCTGTAAAACGACTGAGGCAGGCAATCGATGGCGGCGAAGAAGACGACTCGTACATAGAGAACATCCCAAAGGTAGGATACAAGCTGCGTTCCAAATAACGCAAAAAGACGGTAGGGTGCATGCGCTTAGGGAAAACATTAACCACTAAGGCAATTGCAGTTGTGGCTTTGCCCTGCCTTATGCAAGTGGCGCTGGTCATGTCCTATGGCTCGATTTTACACAGACTGGAAGACGTCTTTGCGTATCAGAGCGATTCCAGAGCGGTGACCGGGCATTTAAATTGGATTGGCTTTGTCCTCGCATCCGGACTTTTGATTTTGAACGAGCCTAAATCTTCAGCCGGCAACGACAATAAATTGAAGGATTATCAAAGCGCTGCTCTCAAGTCCGTGGGCGAATTGGCGACTATTTTGCAAGGAGACGAGAGCCAGCAAAAGCGCCTCGAAGAAATGAAAGCAGTGAGTGAAAAGCTTCTCTCTGCTGAGCCGGATACAGAAAAGCGAAATACTTTGCTGAATACGAATTTTGCAAACATCCGCCATGAAATTATTGCCGCGCAAAAGTCCAAGTTTAGAGTATCGCAGGCGGATCTGCCGCAATTGCGTGGAGCTGCCTCCTGGCTCATCAATGCACTGGCGATCTTTTCTGTGGGCACCGGGGTCTTCTTGATTGTCTTCTTTCAAAGAAATGTAGTGAAGCGTTTGAAAGTCATTGACGATAATTCCGTGCGCTTTGCCCGCGGCGAAAGTTTGATGGCTCCGGACAGAGGAGAAGACGAGATTGCCAATCTCGATCGCGGCTTTCATGACATGGCAAAAGCTGTGGATGAGGCGGCGCGCAAAGAAAGAGCGATCATCAAGAATGCTACTGCGGTAATCTGTTCGCTTTCAGCTGGTGGTGAGTTTTTGCAAGTAAATCCGGCTTGCCTCTCAGTTTTTGGGTACAGCGAAGAGCGCCTGAAGGCGATGCTAATTCGTGACATAGTCACAGATGAATTCAAAGAGACAGTCAATCAAATTGTGATAGACGCTTGCGCAGCGCCGGCGGCCGTGGAGTTTGAGAATCAGATTGTCAAACCGAACGGCAAGATAGTCGATATCCTCTGGAGCGCACAGTGGTCGCAAAGCGAGAAGGCACTTTTTTGCGTTGCTCAAGACATTACCGAGAAGAAAAAAGTCGAACAGTTGAAGCAAGAAATAGTGCAGATGGTCAGCCATGATTTGCGCAGCCCGATCATGGCAATTACGGCATCAATTTATTTGTTGAAAATGGGGACTGTGCCTGAGGGCATGGAGAAGCATTTAAACAACGCTCAGGTCAGCATTGACAGAATGAAGACTCTGGTTGACGATTTACTTGATATTGAAAAAATCAAATCGGGCATGCTGGAGATCGAACAAAAGAATGTCGATCTTTCGGAAGTGTTTGAAGAAGTAGTGCTTTCACTTTCTCCCTGGGCTAAGACTGTAGGTGTTGAGCTGGAAGCGGCTGACGATCAGCCGATTGCCTTCATCGATCACGACAGAATTGTGCAGGTGCTCGTCAATCTTGTCGCCAATGCGCTCAAGTTTTCTCCCTCGGGCGGAAAGATTCTTCTAGAAGCAGAGCAAGGTGAAAGAGAAATATCGGTCACAGTCAGTGACGAAGGTCCGGGCATTCCTGCCGACCTGCAGCCGGTTTTGTTTGAGCGCTTCACCCAGGCTAAGTCCGGCAGCGGTGGAGCGAAAGGCGGCAGCGGCCTTGGGCTTGCAATCTGCAAATCACTGGTGGAATTGCATGGCGGAAGAATCTGGGCTCAGTCGCGTCAGCCAAAAGGCACCACAATTGTTCTGACTTTGCCGAAAGAAAAAACTACAAAGGCGGGAGACGAGCCCAGAAACAACTGAGCTCGCATCCAGCATCCCTCTCTGGCGAAAACTAAATCTGATCAACCGACAAGTGCAAATACTCCCGGGGCAACATTTTGAAAGCCTTGATATTGATGGAATTGAGAAGGGGCGGCAAATGCAGTTTGAATGGGCTGTGTTTGGCATGATGCTGCATGCTTGATTTGTTTCAGTCTGGCCAAAAATGCATTTTGCAAATCGTTGTAAGTCATATGCCTGGCCAGACTCTCTTCCACAGTTGCCAGCGCTGCTGCAACTACACAACTGTCGATTCGTCCGTCCAATTCCAGCATTCGCGAAATGGAAATTCCCAATTTTGCAGACTGCATGGTGATTGATTCCATACGATTGTCATCGACGAAATTGTTGTTTTTCAAAAGCCATTCCAGCCTTGTTTCCTGGCAATTCGCCCCTGGTGCATAAGCAAGTCTGGCCAATGCCACTGCAAATTCAATATTTTTTTTGCAGGCCAGTTTGACTGACTCGAAAATAGTTTGATTGTCCAGTCTGCCGCCGGCAATGGCGCGTCTGGCCTCGGCGGCAACTTGAAAATGATGATCGGTGAGATTGTGAAATTCGGTGAGCAAAAATCTCAAATTCATGTTGTTGCGTTTTTCCAGAGAAGCGGCAGCTTCGAGCTGCTCTTTTGGCAATAGTCCGGCTTTGACCAGAATGAGGGCGTTGTAATAGTCTTGCAGCATCGATGTAATCTCCGTCATGAGATGAATTACGGTGCCACCAGGTGTGACGGCGTGATCGAGGGATTGTTTTCAGTCCGTCGCTTGAACGCAATGAGTACTGGTGGAGGGATGACTGAATTATCCGAGTGAGCGGTGTCAAAACGGAGTCAAATCGAAGTCCAAACGGAGTTATTTAAAACTGTGCAGCCTGAATTTGAAATCGACGGCCGCACTGGTCTTATCATATGTCGGTCTTTTGCCGCTGCCGGTTGGTGGGATCATATAAACGCTGTCGCCGGCATGCTCGTCTATTTCCTGACCGTTTCTGACCACAGCCTTTGCCAGGGCTGGCGGCATGAGAAATGTATCCCAGTGGCTCAAGACCGTTGATTTCAGCGGTGCAGACGCCGGTATCTGCCCGTATAGTGGCTCGCCGCCATGCTGACCACCCAGCTTTCGCCCGCTTAGATGGACATCGTCCTTGACTATAAGATCAAAATATCTGTTGGCGCCGTCGTGTACAAAAATTCCGGAGACGGCCCGCCACTGCTTGTGACTGACTGTTCTTGTCGTCGACTGAATACCTGTACCTCGAATGGAATAATTGATCTTTCCTGTTTTGTCGATCTCATATATATGAATCTGTCCCTGACCGCCCAGCGATTGATCGAATGGCGTATTGAGCATGGTTATGAGGATGCGCACATTGGGGTTGGTGCCGGCTCTGCGAATCCAGTCGTACAAAGCGACTCGGCCGATATCGACGGCTTTGGGATGGTCATCGCTTAAAGGAGGATAGAGTTTGGTATCGGTGAGATCGACTTGAGGATAATCACCGGTCAGAGGCGATTCCAATGTGTCGACAGGAGAGGTAAGCAAATTGGCAGCCTGGAAGATAGACGCAGGTGCAACCAAACCGTCCACCATGCCGTCCGGAAAGCTGAATGTGAGCGCGCCGGATGATGGGCGTGGATCGAGATTATTGGCGGCTTGCGCGCATGCCATGTCGTGGATGCGCACCTGGGTATCTACGCCGACACTATTCTTGATCGTGTATTGATGATCGGCCTGGCAACGCACGATCGAAGGAATAAAATATGGTGTCCCCGGTGATTCTTCATAGAGTTTTGGATCTATCAGTGTGACTGACGAAGACGTGGCGGCAAAGACAAAACTTGAATTGTTGTAGGGCACGTCAACATAGGCTTTGTAACAGCCGAACATCTGCTGTGTGTCATTGACCAGTCCATCGCCGGTTGGGTTGGGCACGGGTGTATTAGTGGATGTGTTTTTGGCGCAGCCCAGATCGATCTTGAGCGTCAAAGGTGCGACTGTGCCCCCTCGTTGCAGCCGCACTTGATTGGACTTATAAGCGCTGATTGCTTCTTCTACGACTTCTACAGGATTGCCGTCCAGATCTTTGCATTGTGCGCCTGGTTCTATAGCGCTTTTGAGGACGGTGACAAGCTGATCTTTTACTTTCATGGCCCTTTGATAGTCGTTCTTGGCCATCTGACGCATTATTTTATCGTCCAGCTTATCGGCGATGATCATGTCCAGGCGAACTGTGGCTAGCAAAGTATTGATGCCGATTACAGGCAGTGAATATCCGTCATCGGCAGCGGTGCCTTTGCCGACTGGCCCATAATCGGACAGAGAGACAAAACCAATTTCGTCTGTCTCCACTACTACTTTGCTCAAAGCTCTTGCGGCCGCAAGCGCAGCTGCTTCTATTGCTGTTTTTTGCTCGGGTGTGCGGCCGAGCATTTGCGTATACCAGAGCCCGAAAGTGAGGATGGTCATCAAAATGCCAATCAAGACCGCCACAGTCAAAATGAGAGTGTTGCCTGCGGCTCGTCTCATTTTTCGGGCGTTTTTCTGCGTGCAATGATTGGGACGGCTGAGAAG
>CAZHEZ010000013.1:48373-76738 GCA_964531315.1 uncultured Candidatus Obscuribacterales bacterium
AAAATAACCTTGATCAAAGTAAATTTCTTTCTCTATTGCTTATACCCCTCAAATCTGGGAAATTTCTGCCCAGCCGGGTATAAAATTGGGAGCAGTGCCCTGGTCTTCACTTTGCCTCAACCTGTAATCGGACTGTATTTCATGAGAAACAGACGCGGAAACAGCATTGAGTTTGTTCTATCAATCTGGATTCTGATTATTTTCATTGCTCTGCCGGTCATTGACTTGATCGGTCTGGCGATTGGCTATTCGACTGCTCTCTATACAGTTCATCAATGCTCGACTGCCGCTTGCAGTCAAAGAGTTTATGAGCAAGCCCGCGATGCAGTGCAGAACACCAGTCTCGGGCTGTTGAACAGCGCCCTGTGCAAATTTGCCAAAATGGTTCCGGTCGGTGGTCTGATCTCTTCCGGTGCAGATCTCTATGTCGATGCTACAGAAGTAGCAACAGGCCGGGTCACTACCTATGGTCCCAATGTGCCGGTGCCACGGGCGCAAGTCGATCCGGCCACGACGGTTTATGAATATCGCGTGCAGAGTTGCTTTGATGTCGGACCGCTTCTCTCGATGGGATCTTTACCGTTTTTCTCATATGTGCCTGGTCTGGGCGCTCCGGCTCGCATCAATGTCAGTTCTCACAGAACCGCTGATTACGCAGACGGCGTTGCCGGCGAGGCGGCCGGCGCCCTGGCATTGACCAGCGGCAGCCATCAGACCACCGCGCCCAACCCACTCAGCAGCGGAGCAGGAGGCAGTGACCCTCCTGTCGTCCTGGGAGACTGGAATTATCCCCAAATCTACCAGAAAATCTATGAGGCAGGGCAGGAAGTAGTCGACGAGGATGTTCTTCAGGTTCCGGCTATATCTGATTGGGTGATGACTTCTCTCAATGCTACAGCCGGCGAGAGTCTATGGATTGATATGCGCTCGGAAGGATTGTGGTCGGACAGCCCCGGAGCGGCTCCTTTCGATGCGGACGGGCGCTCGCAAACTGTTAGCATGCAATATGTCATTGATCACGGACTGACCGGTTGGACAGACAATGGTAATGGCACGGCCACCAAATCATTCGGCGCCATGTTGGGACGAATGGGTCCATCAGGCACTCCATTTACTCTGGGCAAATTGCGCACCAATTTTAAGCCGCCCGGCTTTGGCACTTTCTATTTGAGAATCGACGATGATGATCTGGCCAACAATATAGGGCTTCAGACTGTGCGTGTGATTTTGACAAAACCCAGAACCTAATTACAGACTCAAGCATTTGACAGAGAACACGTCGGCCTCAGAAAGCTGGCCTGCTTCTGTGGATTTGATCCTTTATAAAGGAAACCGTTGAGCCGGTTTTTCCTTGTGACTCCGTTTTGACACCGCCAGGTCAGATGATGAGACCAAGCTGAATGGCGGCGCGCCTTCGGCCTTCCCCCTCTATAAAGACAATTCTTCCTAAAGCCATGAAAAAACAACATCTTAGATTGATTGCTCTGTCTCTCCTATTCGATGTCTCATTTGGCAGTGCTCCCAGCCTTGCCTTCGGCAACTCAGGACAGATGGGATTTGCGCATGCCAACCGGCCGACCGGCCAGGGATCAAGCGGGTTCGGCGCCAATGCATCCGGCGCGGGACGCACGCTCTATGGACGCCCGGGCACCTCGCAACAGCAGTATTCCAACAGTCCGCGCAATGTCGACTACGGGCGGCAAATTTTGCGACCGGGTGCTTACCAAAACAACGGAATGCTGCCTACTTACACTCCTACACTGGGCCAAAATAGCTTTGATATGACTCCCATTCCTTCCGGCTCTTTCAGTCTTGGTTTTGACACCAATCCGCAAGCGTCCGCCCAGGGCATCAAAATCAGCTCGAATAATTTGCCGCCCGTGTCGACCAGCTCAGTGGACATCGACACAGTCGACAATGTGCCTTCAAGAGACTTCCCTCAGGGAGTAGGCATGGGCATCGATCCTGTAGGTACAGGAATGCCGCCTGACGGTTCTTCTTACATCGGCGGATCGTGTGGTGGCTCATGCGGCGGCATCAGCCTGGGTGGATCTTGTGGAGGCATCGCAATCGGTGGATCCTGCGGTGGCTCTTGTGGTGGCTCTTGTGGTGGCGCCGCTACGTTCGGCGGTTCTTGCGGCGGCTCGTGTGGTGGCTCTTGCGGCGGAGTGGGCGGATCTTGTGGCGGCTCTTGCGGCGGCTCGATCGGCTACGGCGGCACTTACGTCGAGTAAGCAACACGATTTTATACACAGGGGTGTTGGAATGAAAGTTCAAGTCAAATTCCTTCTCGTATCTGCTTTTGTTTTTTTCAATTATTCTTTTAAAGACGGCGCTGCCCTGGCGGCAAACTCAAAAGCAAAAGCACAAGTCAAAGAAGCTGAAAGTCTCGTAGATAACGGGCATCTCAGTGAAGCAGTTTCGATTCTCGATCAAGTGATCAAGCACAACAAGAAATTTGCTGATGCTTACAAAACCAGAGGCTATGCCTATTTCAAAATGTGGGAAGCGCAAAAGGCGGTCGACGATTTCAATTGCGCCATCCAGCTCGATGGTAGTGATGCTCTTACCTATGCTCGTCGCGGAGCTGCAGAAGGCGATTTGCTCTTTTACAAAAAACTGATTGCCGACTGCGACAGAGCGCTTAAAATCGACGCAAACTGTGTGGAAGCTTTATGCATTCGAGCGCACGGATACAACGAAGTCGGCAAGCACAAACTGGCCGAGAGCGATTGTGAAAAGGCTATGGCCCTCAATCCCAATTGCCCTCTGGTTTGGAATCAATTCGGATGCGCCTACGGTCATACCGGTCAGTATTTGAAATCAATTGAAGTGACATCCAAATCAATTGAGTTCGATCCCAATTACTGGTCCTCGCGCAATCATCGCGGCTACGCATATTGCCGCATTGGTGAGTATCAAAAAGCAATTGAAGATCTCGACAAGTGCATCGCTCTGGCACCGAAATTTGCACCGGCCTACAAAAATCGCGGCTACTGCTACGGTCAACTGGGCAATTTCAAAAAGATGGTCGAAGACAGTGACCTTGCCATTCATTACGATCCTACCATTCCACTTTATTATGGTAATCGTGGTTATGCTTACGAGCAACTAGGCGAATACCAAAAAGCAGTAGACGACTGCTCGATAGCTATCAGCCGCCAGCCCAAATTTGCCGAATACTACAATAATCGCGCCTGGGCATACATTCAACTTCACCAGACGGACAAAGCGATTGCCGACTGCACGAAAGCAATTGAATTAAAACCGAAATTTGCCTCGGCATATAATAATCTTGCCTCTGCATATTTGGACTTGAATCAGTTCGATAAAGCAATCGAGAATGCTTCTCACTGCCTCAGTCTCGATCCGAAATGCGCGCCGGCTTTGAGAAATCGTGGCTTTGCCCTGGAAAAAACAGGACAATTCAAGCAAGCAGCCGAAGACTTGAGTGAAGCAATCAAATTGCAGCCTCGCTTCTGGCTGGCATACAGCGATCGCTCATATGCATATGAAAAATTGGGGCAGTTCGACAAAGTTATTGAAGACTGCAATCAAGCCATTCAGTTGAACCCTAATTTTGACGTTGCCTACAACAACAGAGGTTTTGCCAATGCCAGACTGCACAAGGATCAAGAAGCCTTGAGCGACTATTCCAAAGCAATTGAAATTTGTCCTGTTTTTACTCTTGCCCATCTCAATCGTGCTTATCTTTTGGAAAAACTTCAGAAATTCGACCAGGCTATTGAAGATTGTGATCTGGTACTGGCGAAAGAGCCGAGCTCGACCCTTGCTCAGCTGTGCCGCAGCCAGTCGTTGAAAAAACTCGGCAAGAAAGAGATGACAAAAGAAAATCAAAGACCGGAGGTAGTATCACATGAAGCGCACTAACATCCTGGCCTCCTTGCTCTTATTTCTTGTCTTGTGCCTGACCGCTGCCCCTTCCGATGCAGCAACCACCCGCTCCCAAGGCGGAAAAACAGGAGCACCTTTTCTGGTCTATATTCCTGACGGCTTGGACCGTCGTGTTAAACACCCCTGCGTGATTGCTATTAGTCCTAACGGGCGGGGCGAACGTGCGCTTGCTTTTATGAAAGCTGCCTGCGACCGCTATCAATGGATTTTAGTGGCGCCTGAAAATCGGGGACGGGCAGTGCAGTTTCTTGCTCTCGATCAAACAATGAAAGATACAATCGAGACAGCCGTGACAAATTATCCCATTGACCCGGCTCGCATTGTCGCTGCCGGCTATGCAGGCGGGGCCATGGAAGCGCATCATTTGAGCGTTATTTGCCCTGAATATATAAGCGCAGTGATTGCCAATTGCGGAATTATTCATAGAGACGGCATGCGCACGCCCAATTATACGCAAGGAAAGCTGGCCGTTTTGATCACCAATGCCGATGATTTTCGTTACATGCAAATGAAACAGAATGCAGACTTTTTAAAAGAAAATTCATGGCAAGTCGCCTGGATGGAATTCAGAGGCGGACACAGATGGGCTCCCCCTCAGGCTTTTGTCAGAGCCTGCGGACTGCTGAATGAAAAAATGGCAGGGCGTGATCTGTCCAGCGATTACCGCAATCAATCCGGACAAGTTCATTAGTCTTCTTATTCGGTGTCTTTCTTTAGAGCCAGTTTTTTCTTTGTGCTCTGCAATCTGTTGATGCCGTCTCTGTCGGTCATGATCAAGAGTTTGTCTCCCACTGAAAGGACTTTGGAAGGCGACGGATTCCAATCCAATTCGCCGCCGGTTTCATGCAAAAGCACGGTCACTTCGTTCTTGTAGCGAATGTCGTCGATGGTTTCTCCAACCATGGAGCTGTTTGCTTCCACGGTCAACTGATAAGCGTTGATTGTCAGACCGCCGAACTCGAATGAGTCGATAATATTCTCGCTGATTGCGGCCTGAGCAAATAATCTGCCGGAACGCGCCGACGAACTATATACGCCGTGAATGCCGAGGCTTTTCTGCACTTTTTTGGCCAGCTTCTGGTCGAACATGCGGATGATTATTTTGATATCCGGATTGTATTCGCGTGCCGTCAGCGCTGTTTCCAAATTGACCATGTCATCGTTAGTTACGCAAATGACGGCTTTTGCTTTGGGCAGATTGGCGTTTTCCAAAAGGCGGGTGTCGCGGGCGTCGCCAAATAAAACTGGAATGTCGCTGCCTGCTACCTCGTGGGCAAATCGAGAATCTTTATCAGCCTCAATCACTACCATCATCTCGTCAAATTGTTTCAGGTGCTGGACGACGCGCACCCCCACATTGCCCAGTCCGCAGATGATGACGTGGTTTTCGAAATTCGCAGCCAGCATTTTTTGCCACTCCGTTGAGTATCGTTTTCTTTGAATCAATATGTTGCCGAAGTGCACGACGCCTTCGGCGATTACTAGAAGCCCCAATAAAGGCAGAAAGAAGAACAGGGGCGCGATTCGCCAGTCATCTTGATAGTTGAGCGGTGTCTCGAAAAACATCATCAGCCAGGTGCAATAAGCCGACTGAATCCAGGACATGCTGTGATGCGGCAGGTCTTCTTTCGGATAGTAGAGGAAAAGAAGAGTATTTGAGATGGCGAACGTGACGGCCAGAAGATAGAAAAAGCCGTGAAACTCTTTCCACATAACCTTTAGGAAGAGCACGAAGCGTTTTGCTTTTTTAATCAGCTCAGTTGTGGTAAAGGTCGCAGGCACTGATTTGTTGGAACTTTCACAATGTTTGCACGTCAGATTCCTAAGAGTATAGCTGACTGGCTCGAATTATTAGCCCATTTTAATTGTCAGACGGAATCCTGGAACAGGTTTGAAACTTTACCCATGTAAAGTAGCTAGCGTGTTATCATTTTTTAGCTCTCAGCTGGTGCAATACATGCAAGTAATTCCAGTCGAATTTTCGCTAAAACGTAAGTGTGTCACTCTGGCAATTGCGTTGGCGGCGGGCTTAGCACCACAGATGGTGCAAGCTTCCGACGTGCAGGTGACGCCTGCCGTACATGTGTCGAATTTCGAGCAAGTTTCACCTGGATTGATGCGCGGCGGCGCTCCCTCGCTTCAGGCTTTGAAAGAGCTGAAAGCTGCCGGTGTCAAAACCATTGTCAATTTGAGAGGTCAGGGCGCTGCCTCAAAGAAAGAAGAGCGCATCGCTAAAGAAATCGGTTTGGAATACTACAATGTTCCGATGGGATATTCAGAACCCAACCTGGCTAAAGTTTCCAGCGTACTGGACATCATTCGCGATCAGGCCAAACAGCCGGTCTATATACATTGCCTTCAAGGTGCCGACCGCACTGGCATGATTGTGGGAATCAATCGGGTTCTTGCCGACGGCTGGAAATTCGACCAGGCATACAGTGAGATGCGCGGACACCACTTCAAGCCCTTTCTCATTCCGATGAGAAGGACCGTGCAAGCGTTTGCATCAGGCAAATACACTTATGTAGAGCGGCAAGGCATTACCATTGCCGGCGCCTCCGGCAAGTCATCCGACTCCAGCCTGATTACGGAAAAACCGCTGTAGACCTCGTCTCAATTCAAGTAAGGCAGACTGGAAGATAGAAAAAGCCTAGGGTGTGCCGTTTGAGCCTTTTGCTTTGACGTCGCTCCAGAGAGCTTGCTCGTCATATGTGTCATTTGATACTTCAGACGGTCCGAACTCGCGGATAACCGAATTGCGCCGATTTTGCTCGAGGGACATCATGCCCGGATCTAAGTCGTAGAGACGGTAAAGTGGATCGAGTGAGGTGTGCATTTGCGCCAGTATGCTTTCCACCTCCGCGCCAATCAGCTGAAAGGCTGCTTTCGCTTGCGGCGTGCTTGCATGCGTGTCTATATCGTCTGCCAGGCGCACTAAACGGTCGGTTTCCTTGACCAACTTCGTAAGCAGCTGCAGAACAGAAATATCTGTTGTGCGGTTATCTTCGATCATCGGCACTTCCTCTTCTCCTATTAAATCACCTGCAGACAAAGGCGACAGCACTTTATTCTAAGTACTTCACTTCAGGCTCTGACATTTGACCGGTGCATCTAATTCTGCGATCATAGCCGCCAGTGAGGCATTCAAGCCGTACAAGCGGCGCTTGAGCGCCACACTCTATTTGAGATTGCCCAAGAATTCTTTATGAATAACGGATGAACAACGCTCACGATACCGCGGTAGAAAGCCCACTCCTTGAGATCCAGGGGCTCAAGACTGTCTTCCCCACTGAAAATGGACTGGCTGTAGCTGTTGATGATTTGGGTTTTTCCTTACAGAAAGGCTCTGTGCTTGGCATCGTTGGCGAGTCTGGCTGCGGCAAGTCAATAACATCGCTTTCCATCCTTCGCCTGGTTCCACCGCCCGGCCGCATTCAAGCCGGCAAGATTTTTTTCGAAGGGCGCGACCTCTTGACCTTGTCGGAGGCGCAAATGCGCTCTGTGAGGGGCAACCATATCGCGCTGATTCCGCAGGATCCAATGACATCGCTCAATCCCGTCTACACGGTCGGCGATCAAATTATGGAAGCGATCGAGCTGCATCAGAAGGTCGGCAAAAAAGAAGCGCGGCAAAGAGCCATTGAAGTTCTCGATCAAGTGCGCATTCCGCAGGCGGCGGCCCGCATTGATGATTACCCCCACCAATTTTCCGGCGGCATGCGCCAGCGCGTCATGATTGCTATGGCTCTGTCCTGCAATCCCAAGCTTTTGATTGCTGATGAGCCGACCACGGCGCTGGATGTGACGGTGCAGGCACAGATTCTTGAACTTTTGCGCACAATTCAGCGCGAGCACGGCATGTCGATTTTGCTGATCACGCACGATCTGGGTGTGGTGGCGGAAATGTGCGATCACGTTGCCGTCATGTATGCCGGATCGGTTGTGGAAATGGCTGAAGTGAACGAGCTTTTCAAAAACCCTCTTCACCCGTACACTATTGGCCTGATGAATTCGCTGCCGCGGCCGGGCAATAAACGTCTGACACCTATACAGGGCCAGCCGCCCAGCTTGATTGATTTACCCCAGGGCTGTCGATTTGCGGATCGCTGCCTTCTAGTTGAGCAGAAGAGCCGCGAGGCAGTGCCGGCTCTGGAAGAAAAGGCGCCCCAACACATGGTTCGCTGCGCCGTTGTTACTGGACCCACTACTGATGTTCGATTAATACCACAAGAGGTGCATTGAGATGGTAAGCGAGAGCGCAACCAAGGCGAAGAAAACATCCCCGGCACCCGAGAAGAAATTTATGCCCGCCAAAGACATTTTCCGCATTCCGACAACCGCCCAAATTCGCCGTTTGGAATCCGACTGGATAGCCAAATGCGATCCTAATTGGGGCCAGGTGCTCATGGAAGTGGCCGGACGGGGAGCAGCTGAAGCTGCCTTTGAAGTTTGGCAAGAGCGCAATGAATCTATGAGCGGGTCTCAAAAAGGTTCGGTGGCGATATTTTGCGGGCGTGGCAATAACGGCGGCGACGGCTTTGTTGTGGCCCGTTATCTTCACCTCTGGGGAGTACCTGTGCATGTCTGGGTGGTCGGCAATACCAAAGGACGCGGTGCGCAAGCCGACCAGGCTATGTCTACAGTTGAGAGCAGCACCAATCGCGATATCTTGAAGAAACTGGGCGTGGAAGTGCGTTCGTTTGCCTCCGATCTTTCTTCGAATTTTTTCGACACATCGGACGGCAAGGCTCTTTCCTCCAGCGTTACCGTGATCATCGATGCGCTTTTAGGCACAGGTATTGACCGCGATGTCGATGCTGTCTTTTTGCATGCCATAGAAATGATCAACGGCAGCGATGCCACTGTGATCGCAGTCGATCTTCCCTCCGGCATCCATTCTGATTCCGGTCAAGTCATGGGAGCGGCTGTAAAAGCCCATGCCACGATAACCTTCGGAAACGTCAAACCAGGATTGATCAATTATCCGGGTGCCGAATACGCAGGAGAACTTAGAGTCATAGATATTGGTTTGCCCGAAGCGATCTTGGAAAAACCGATTGTTCACCTCACATCGGTGGAATTGGTGAAGGATCTACTGCCCAAGCGTCCGGCCAATTCTCACAAAGGTTCTTTTGGATATCTGCTCACGATTGCCGGCAGTCTGGGCATGTCCGGAGCGACAATGCTGGCTACTGAAAGTTCGCTTAAGGTGGGCACCGGTTTGTGTATTCTGGCGACGCCATCTTCCCTGGTGCCTCACCTTCCGGCAAGAGAAGTGATTTATCGGCCGATTGCTGAAACCGATGAGACTACGATCGCGCCCAAAGCGCTCTGGGAATTGGAAAAGGATCTCGATAAAGCGACAGCAGTTGTGCTTGGACCGGGGCTTTCCACCAATGAGGAAACAGTCTCCTTTGTGCAAAAGTTTATGTCCAAAGTTATGGATCGCTCGAACGAAGTTCCCTGCTTGATTGATGCAGACGGACTTAATTGTATTTCCGAAAATACCAAAGTCTTTCCGGAAGACGCAAGACACATCGTCATTACGCCGCATCCAAAAGAATTGGCGCGCTTGCTTGATGTGTCCACTTCCGACATTCAAAAAGATCGCATCGCCTCAGCGACAAAAGCAGCAGCCGAGTTCGGTTGCATTGTCGTGCTAAAAGGAGCGCACACAGTAATTGCCGATCCCGACGCCAATGTTTTCATCAATCCGACCGGCAATCCCGGCATGTCGACTGCCGGTTGCGGCGATGTTTTGTCCGGCATAATAGGAGGACTTCTAGCCCAGGGTGTGGAGCCGTTTGATGCTGCCGTTGCCGGTGTCTACCTGCATGGCCGGGCCGGAGATGTTGCCGCCCATGCATTGGGCGAAGCTTCAGTGACGGCAGGAAACATCCTCGATTGTATTGCCGATGCCATCTTGAGCATTGAAGACGAGCTGGCCAGCGACCTGGAAGCAATGTTCGAGCCGATGTAGTGAGGCGCGTTGCACGCGCGCGTTTTTGCCGCCTGCAAGGCGGCAGCTACGAGGCGGCGTGCAACGCCGCAGCTACAAGGCGGCGTGCAACGCCGCAGCTACAAGGCGGCGTGCAACGCCGCAGCTACGAATTAGATTGGCGGAATTTGTAGCCGACGCCGTGGACGTTCTCAATCCAGGATGGTTCGCCGGTGGTGTCGATTTTTCTGCGCAATCGTAAAACCGATGTTCTAACAGTTTCTCCTGACGCGCCTGCTTCCGATTTCCAGACATGATTGATCAGGCTTTCTGTTGTATGTACGACCCCGGGCTTGCGCATCAGTGTTTCCAGAAGAGCAAATTCCTGTGGAAACAGTTTGACCGGTTCGCCGTCTTTCCAGAGCTCATGCTTGAGAACATCAAGTTCGAGATTGCCTCCGCGCAGAACTTCATTGACCAGAACCGACGGTCTGCGCATCAGCGCTCTCAAACGGGCAGTCAGCTCCCGAAGTTGAAAGGGCTTGGTCAAGTAATCGTCGGCGCCGCCGTCCAGCCCTTCTTCTTTATCTGACGTTTGCGATCGTCCGGTCAGCATTAAAATCGGTGCGGCGCCGCCGCCTGTGCGATAGGTGGAGATCAAGTCCAGACCGGTACCGTCCGGCAATCCCCAATCCAGCACAATGGCGTCGTAGGTGTAAGTTTCCATCATGGCCTTTCCGTCCTTGAAAGTGGCCACGACGTCAACATTGTGGTGCTCGGTCGTGAGCACCTTTTCGATAATCTCTGCCAGATGGTCGTCGTCTTCAACGACTAGAATTTTCGCCATAGCGCCATAGATAGATTGTCAGCATCTTTGCTTGTCGTACGCTCAAGCAGCACTGGTCACACCCGGCGCCATTTTAGCACTATAATACGGGGCAAAGAAAAGGCTTAACGAGCGGCCTGTGTTGGCGGCGAGGACCTCGAGTGAACTGGAAGCTGACACTGAGACAAAAGGGACTTTTTGTCGTGGCATTTTTGCTCGGCTTTGAGCTTCTTCTTTTGGCCGGCTTGAGCTTTCTTCTGCATGACGCACAAATGCAAATCGATCGTTTGCAAGATGCCCAGGCAGTTATTTCCAATCTGCAGCGTCTGAGTACTCTCAGAGAAAGAGCGACCAATGGACTGATTCTGCAAATACAGTTTTATAAAGACCCGCCCAATTCCAGACGTTACTACGAAACCTTTCAGAAATTTGTCGAAGCCGTACCCGTGCAACTGGACGTGATCCAGGGCTTGCTTAAAAATGACTCGGCCAATCGCTACAAAGCCGATGAGCTTGACCGTGTGTGCCGAATGGGTGTGGACGCCATTCAGGAAGAAAGAAAACTGTATGAGATGAAAGATTCGCTCCAGGAAAAGATTGTCATTGCCCGTCTTTCCAATGTCATGTTTCATGCGGCTCGGTTGACGGAGAGTCTTCTCGATTATTATTCGAAAATCGAACGGGAAGTTTCACCCATTGAAGAAAAGTCCCGCGAGAGGCTTGAGCAAGCCCTCTGGGCGATTATGGTTTTAAACGTGGCTCTGGCAGTAGCGGCCGGCCAATTGTTTGTGCGTGGTATCACCAGACGCCTTTCTGTTTTGACGGAAAACAGCAATAAGCTGGCCGAAGGCACCAAGCTCAATCCACCCTTAGCCGGGTATGACGAAATAGTCGAACTCGATCATGTTTTTCATCGCATGGCCGAGAAGCTGGCTGAATCAGCCCGCAAGGAAAGAGCGATCATCGAGCATGCAGTCGATGTGATTTTCTCTGTCGATGCGCAATTGAAATTTCTGGCTGTCAATCCAGCTTCTGAGACTGTTTTAGGCTACAGACCCGATGAGCTTATCGGCACCAGTTGCATCGACCTGGTGGTAGCCGAAGACAGAGAGAAAACCAGTGCCAGATTTAAGTCCATAATTCGAGAGCAAGCGGCTACACAATTGGAAATGCGGCTTACGCAAAAGGGTGGCAAAGTAATTGATGTTCTCTGGTCTTTGCAGTGGTCGCCAGAGGAGAACGCGCTTTTCTGCGTTGTGCACGATATCTCGGGTTCAAAAGAAATTGAGCGCATGAAACAAGAATTTGTTTCCATGGTCAGCCACGATCTGCGCACGCCACTTTCGGCAATACAAGGTTCAATTGAGCTTTTCAAAGACGGCATGTACGATTCAAAGGATGCGGCCGGTAAGTCAGCATTGCAAAAGATGTATTTGAGCACCAATCGCCTTCTGGCTCTGGTAAACGATCTCCTCGATATTGAAAAACTGGAAGCCGGCAAGATGGTCAAGGATCTCAAACGCGTGGACCTTGCCGAGGTAATAAAAAAATCGATTGGCTCCGTTGCCGGTTTTGCAGAAGTGCATGAAATAAAGCTTGTCACTGAGGTGTCCGAGACTTTCATCAATGCCGACGAGGATCGTCTCGTGCAGGCTGTGGTCAATTTGCTTTCCAATGCGATCAAATTTTCGCACTCCGGGTCAACAGTTACCGTTCGAGGCGAGTTGGTCGGCAAAGACGGAAAAGAGGACGGTGAGAAAAGCGAACTGGAAGTGCAAATTGTCGACACTGGACGGGGGATCAGCCCGGAGAAGGTCAATTCTCTTTTCCAACGATTCGCCCAGGCGGAAAAAACCGATAACAAACGCGGCGTAGGAACAGGGCTGGGCCTGGCCATCTGCAAGGCAATCATCGAATGTCACCACGGCTCTATCGGTGTGACCAGCAAGCTGGCGGAAGGGTCCACGTTCTGGTTCCGCATACCTTTGTACAAGGAAGAAATTGCCGGTTCGCCCCCGGTGTCTGAAAAGCCGGATGAACATGAGGTTTCCTCCCAAACAAAAGGCAGCTAGGTGGTCGCCGGAAAAGACCCTAAAGGCAGCGGCAGGCAAGTTTTTCGCTGATTGTCATCAAATTGTCATTACCGGGGGGCTAATCTCAGGTCATTCCCGGAACTTCATATCGCCCGCCCCACCGCAAGGCTCTGCAAAGCGGTGATTGGCGCCGGCTATGCCCCCTCAAAGATTCCGGTAAGCGAGGCAGACATGGATTGTCGTGAAGGATATGAATTGAGCTTAGCCGGTGCCTGTGTGCCTGCGCCTTTGTTCTCGTTCGATTCCAAAGACCAGAAATTGTTTTGCCGGGCAGATGAGAAGCCGTCACCAGTATTGCCTACTTGCCAGATTGTTGAAGCCTGCAGTCCGGCGCATTCTGCCAATCAATGTTCTGCCATTACTCGCGAAAATGAAAGCACTGATTGCACCCGCCAGGAACGCACCGACTCCCACGGCAATAAGCGCATCGACGAGACCAATTGCGGTCAGTCCGAGCCTTACAAAATTACTATCGTGCCGAAAGATGGAAAGCCAATTGAGTTTCATTTCGACGGCAAAGAGTATCGCGCCGATTACCTGAATGCCAAAGGCGAGAAGGTAGGCTACATCGGATACTCGGCGGCCAATGAGTATATGTATTACGTCAACGAAAAGAATCACACATCCTTTGCGACATTGGAAGACGGCACTCTGGTCACCAAGAAAAATGTTTCCAAAGATGCCTACGAAGGCAGCTATAGCAAAGATGGAAAGGTTCTTTATTCAGTGCAAAAGGATGCCAGAGGCAGGACTGAAACCAGTAATTATGCAGACGGCAGCAGCCTTACAGCCCACTACAACAAAGACGGCGATCTCGATAAGGAAACGATCAACCACAGTGACGGCACCATCACTGTGGTTTCCAAAACCAAAGACGGTCACTTTCAGGGCACTCACAGAGACAAGCACAATAAAGTGATTGAAGATGTGGTGCTTGCCGGTGACTACCCGATTCACAAATCCGGCACAAGCGATCCTGATGCAGAATATTTGCTTATGCGCAATCGCGCCACCGGAAGCGAAAGAGCATTAGCGATGCCGGCCGATATCAAACATGACCACAGTGCGCACTTTCAACCTCTGGCTTATGACGGCAATTTGGGCAGCCTGTCCATTACCAATTCCGACGGCAACACGGTTGTCGAATCGAGTCAGGGGCGAACTGATATGCGTTCCGGCAAAGGCGTCATGATCGGCAACACGATTACAGGAGAGCAATCTTATTTATGGCCCGACGGCGACAGCGGCAAAAAGAGAGCGGTAGTAATTCATCCGGATGGTTGCGGCGCTCAATTGAACGATGACAATACTATCGACAGATGGTGCAAGAATATTGAAGATAAGGCCATAAATGAAAAGCTGAGTGCCAGAGAAGATGCTTTTCTCAAGTCGCACGGCGACGTTGTCGATCGCCGTGATCTGACCGAAATTCATCGTCGCTTTCGCGGTGATGAAAACCAGCTCAATCAGTTTTATGACAAGATTTCGCAAATTGATTCGGCAAAAGGTCTTTCCAAGTCAGAGAAAACAGCTTTGTGCACGACTCTCATGCATCATGTAGCTTACCCGGAAGAAATCGTTCAAGGCCGCTCTCCTACCTGCAATGTTGCTGTTCTGGAAGTGGAGATGGCTAAATATTATCCATCTAAATATGTTGCCTTCGTTGTCGATGCTGTTTCCAAAGATGGAAAATCCGCGGCTTCCTATAGGACGGTCGGCGGCAAGTCAGTGCATTTTGATGAAGGCAATCTCAAGATGTCCGATATGAGCGGCAGAGATCTGGCCAGCCGCATCTTTCAGTCGGCGGCTCTGCAAGTCAGTTATTACCCCGGTGTATTCAAAAACACTGCCGACGGCACCGGCCGATATCAAGAAAAAGGTCACGCGGCAAAGGATTTCAACGGACTGGCGATGAAAGATATTGCCGAGTTGCGCTATCAATTGACCGGTGAAGAAACGGCAGTTTGCTGGGTAACGTCACGCGCTGATCTGGAAAGTGCTCTGGCATTGAACAAGGGCAAATCGGTGATCGTTCAAGTTGATGCCGACAAGGCTCCATTTAAGTCCAGCGATTACAAATCCGATCGCAAAGGCCCAGGCGCCCATGTGGTTCTGCTCAATGGAATCGATTCCGGCGCCCAGGCCAAAGCAAGAATCACCAATCCATGGGGACCGAGTGAAGATCCTTCCGCATCCGGCTCGACAGTATCAGCAGATGATTTGATCAAAAACATGACCTATGAAGGCGACAGCACCATTCACTACGGAGCCATTTTGATTCCCGGCCCGCGTGGGAAAACCGGCACTATGGTGGCAGGTGTCTTCAAGCCTTTTTAAGTTTTGGGCGTGTCATCAAATTGTCACTAATGGTCTTTTATAGTCAGCATATTCCGTTCATTCAATTTATCTAGTTCGTTCAATTCAGTCAATTAATTCAAAGCTCTGTCAGCTGAGGCTGGCAGAGTAACCCAGCGGATAATTGCCCTTTCGTCGGAAACCATGGCAAAGCGAAAAGCCTGCGACCTTTCGCTTTGCCTTTACTAAAGTTTTATACGGGACAGCCGAGAAGGGAGAGCCAACGCTCTCCTTTCGCCTTCTTGATTTAAGAGACAGCTGTTTCCAAATAAGTGATCGTGCCTTTGCCGGCATCCAATTTTACTTTCACGCCTATGGGAGCCGTCAAAGAACGTGCCGATTGACCGAGCGGCATACCAAAGCAGCAGGGCTTGTTTTGCTGTTTCATGCGATCGCCGAAAAGATCTTCGAGCGAGTACATGTTGAAACAGTCGATGGTGCGGCAATTTTCGAAATCTCCGATTGCCACTGCGGATACTTGACTTAAGGCTCCGGCTAGATACAGATTTGTGAACCAGCGATCTAAAACGCCGTGATCTTCATTTATGTCTTCCAGAAAAAGTACGGCGTCCTTAAAGGCGGGCTGATAAGGGGTGCCCATAAGCGAACCGAGAGCAGTCAGATTGCCGCCCAGAAGCGGGCCTTCGCCTGTGCCTTCGACAGCGGCGTAAGAATAGGCAATCTGCCATTTGTCGCCCGGCAGGCGTGCTTTCGCTTCAGATGTTCCGTCGTTGGCGTTTTCAATTGCCCAGTAATTCGATTGCACAGATGGAAGCGTTTCTTTTGATGTGAGGGCATTCTTTAGCGAATCGAACGATTGCTGGCTCACGATGCGATCCAGGTTGGGAGCATGGAATGAGACCAGGCCTGTCTTTGCATATGCGGCTAGCAAAAGGTGGCAATTGTCGTCGCTGCCGACCAGAGCCTTGGGGGATTCACTGAGCCTTTGCCAATTGATTTTATCGACCAGGTGCAAAGCACCATAACCACCGGTTATACAGAAGATGCCGGCAATTGAATCATCGCTGAGGGCCGCCTCGAAATCGGACAGGCGTTCGTCGTCGGTACCGGCCATGGTGCCGAAAATCTTGAGCGCGTTTTTTCCCACTACCGGTTTGAAGCCCATTTCTTCAACAATGGCAATGGCTCTGTTGACCGAGGCCGGATTGTGAGGGCGGCCGGCAGGACAGAGCAAGGCCACTTTGTCTCCGGTCTTGAGCGCCGGTGCTTTCAGGGCCTTTTTACTTTCCGGTTTGAGGGCAATCGCTGTAGATCCGAGATCTGCTTCTTGCTTTGCGCGATGTTTTGCTGCCGCCATCTCATTCATTCCCTTTGAAAAAATAGTTGCCGAAATCAGCACCTTGCTGCCGTGTTTTAAAAGCGTTCGCCTCGTCATCTCAGTTGTCTGCGGCATTATGCAAACTCGCTATTGATCATAAAGTGGCGCTCTCTTCGATTTTGAATCTGACGCCATTATCGGTAGCATCAATTGATGCCATCACCCCTAGTGGTATGGTGCATTTTTCTTTGCTGTGTCCGAAGCGCAATCCATAAATTACAGGAATGCCCAGTCCTGAGAGACGCTGCTCAAGAATGCGGTCGAGGCTGAAGTTGAGCGGGAAATTGTTTCTGCCGCTTCCACCGGGCCCGCAATTGGTGCATTCGCCGACGACTATGCCGGCTGCCTTTTGCAATTTGCCGGCCAGCTGCAACTGATAGAGCATGCGGTCGATTTCATGCGGCTCGGCATCGAGATCTTCAATAAAGAGAATTTTTCCTTCCGTCTCGATCTCATATGGTGTGCCCATCAATTGGCGGATCAAGGTCAGGCAGCCGCCGGTTAGACGACCGCGGGCTTTGCCTTTGGCGATTATGAAACGAGTCGGCGGACCTTCCGGATTCCAGATTTCTTTGTCGTCTTTGTCGGTGATTAAGCCAAGCGGCTTATTGTTCATTACTGCTTTCAGGTAATTGTGATAGGTGTACGAACCCTCGAAAAAACCGCCCATCATCGGACCGTGGAAGGTGACCAGACCGGTTTTTTGATGAATGGCAATCAGTAAAGAAGTGATGTCGGAATAGCCGACAATGATCTTTGGATTTCTGGCAATCAGGTCATAGTCGATACCGGAAAGCAGTCGGGCGGCGCCGTTGCCGCCTCGCATCGGCATTACTGCTTTGACCTCAGGATCGGCCCACATGGCGTTGAAATCGGCCAGGCGATTTTCATCACTGCCAGCAAAATCGCTGTAGCTGTCGAATACATGTTTGCCCATTTTGTATTTGAGCCCGACTTTCTTCAGCCATTGATATGTGTATTCAATCTCCGCTTCATTTTCAAGCGGGCTGGCCGGAGCGACAATTCCTATGGTGTCGCCTTTCACGAGATGTCTGGGTTTGACTACGTGTTCCGGGCTGGATATTGGCCGTCCGTTTTGAGGATTTGGCAAAGACTGGCCGTTTTCTCCTTCGGCGCCTTTCTTATTGCCTTTGCCCTCAGACTTGGCTTCCGCTGCGCTCTTGCCGGTGATGCTCACCATAAGGGCGGTGGCAATTCCCAAGATGAGGTCCCGCCTGGGCAGAGGTCGCGCCTCTGCAACAGAAGATGAGACAGGCGGGTTCAAGAAAAGCTCCATATCGACTGACCTGGCGTGGAAGGCTACAACACTGCGAGATTTTAGCATTGTCCCTGTCTTCTCAAACACATATAAGTTGCGCTCCGGTGCAGGTTTTCAGCCGACAATGGCGGCATTACACGTGAGCGCTATCGTTGCCAAGCGCAGTTGGAAATATCACCTGCTCGCTTGCCAATTTTGTTGCCGAATCGCACCCTTGGCGGCGGTAAGTGAGACGGATTCGGCGCTGTAAGCTATAGTTATTTGTTCTATTCTCAAGAACTCTTATTTCACAGTCAAAACGCGCTATGACCCAGACAATGCTGAAAACAGACAGTCTTCCCGCACACCTTGCAAAGTATTTAACACTGTTCTCTGCCGAACAGAAAAAGTGGCTTGCCAAGGCCGTTGCCTTTGCCGATTCGATCTCGCTTGAGGAAACCAAAGAGTCCGACTCTAAAAACACATTCCGGCGTGATTTGTTTGAGGCTGCCTGCAAAGAAGGCCTGGGAGCGTTGCCATTTCCCACAACTTACGGCGGCTCCGGTGGCGACTATTTGAGTTTTGTCCTGATCAACGAAGAGTTTGCCCGCCGCTGCGTTCCGGTAATGAGTTCTTTAGGCGTGCACGTTTTGTGCCAGGAGCCTGTCTACAAGCACGGCACAGAGGAGCAGAAGAAAAAATATTTGACGCCTTCTGCCAGTGGAAAATATCTGGCCGCTTTTGGATTGACTGAACCGAATGCCGGCTCCGACACTGCTGCTATCGCCACGACTGCCAAGCCAGCCGCCACAGAGTATGTTCTCAACGGCACTAAAACCTTCATCACAAGCGGGGCTTCCGCTGATTATTTCATTGTCATGGCCCGCCTTCTCAACGAAGACGGCAGCAAAGAAGGGTCGCCCGGCATCACTGCTTTTATCGTCGAGAAGGATTTCCCGGGCTTCCAGATTGGTCAGAAGTTCGACATGCTCGGCATGCGCGGCTATTCGACTTGCGAAATTGTCTTTACTGATTGCCGCGTTCCCAAAGCAAATATCCTGGGCGCTCCCGGTAACGGACGCACGGTCGCACTGGGCAGTCTGGCCAAAGGACGTGTAACCATCGCCGCTCAGGCCACCGGTTGGGCGCAAGGCGCTCTTGATGCGGCTTTGAAAGTAGCGGCTCAAGAGAAGGAAAGCCAGAGAAGCGGTCAGTTGGATTACCTGATTGGCAATCTGGTGCTCATGGTCGAATCGGCCCGCGCCCTCACCTACCAGGCGGCCCGCAGCATAGACAGCGGGGAATCCGATGTCACACTGGCGGCAATGGCTAAAATTCAAGCTACCGATGCGGCCATGAAAGTGGCTACAGAAGCCATCTCTCTGGCTCAAGAAAAGGGGCTGGAGCCGGATCTTTTGATCGAGCGAATCTTTAGAGATGCCAAAGCCGGACAGATATACGAAGGCACCAATCAAATTCAGCGCATGCTTATCGCCAGGAGTTTGCTCAAATAGCAGTTTTTTTGTAAGAAGACCCAGCCAGTAAAAACGCATGGACAGAACGCCCAATCAGCCAGTACCGGAAGCACAGCGCAGCGAATCTGCGGCTGCTTATGCGGCCGCATACGATGGGCCGATATCTTTGGATTTGATTCCTGCCAAATATAAATTGTTGGCTATTCTGGTGGTGATCGCTCTTTTAGTTCCTGTAGTCATGCAACCAAATTTGGTATCAGCGGCCAAAGTAATGATGTTCTATTTTATGCTGGCAGTGGGCACTATCTGTCTTTCTATCTGCGTATTTCAGAATTACATAGTGGAGAAATTGAGACTGGCCGAAGACATCGCTGATTTTGCCCAGGACGAAGCGACGGTTCAATTGGCCATGGTCAATCACAAACTTGCCGATTTGAATTATCGATTCGTTGAAAAACACGACTCATCAACAAGTGAGATCTTGCCTGACTTTCTGAAGAATCTCACACCATTTGCCATGCTCTTTATCAATAAAGAAAAGAGTATGGTGCGCTGGGCGATGCTGGGAATGAAATTCGCCAAGAGTGCCATGGACCTATACAAGGCGCGTGAAAGCGATACGCGCGGGGACCGACCGCGTGAGAACCAATGACGTCACAAAACACGGCGGGTCAGGCAAAGATGTCTAAGGGCGTTCAGTCCGAACCAGCTTTTGATTTCGAGTCCTATATAAAGGCCCGGCGTTTGCTTATAGAGGAACGTCTCGATCGGTATCTCACGCCTGACAAAGGTGGTTTGCTCTGGGATTCAATGCGTTATTCGGTTTTGTCAGGAGGCAAACGCCTGAGGGCAATTTTGTGCCTGGCCGTTGCCGAAGCAATGGCCCTCAATCAAGCAAGCGTCCAGAAAAGCTATCAAAATAGCGCTCCTTTGAGCAATCAACTGGGGCGCGAGACGACCAGTCAGCTGGAAATTGCCGACATCATTGAAATTGCCTTGCCCTGTGCTTGTGCAATCGAGATGGTGCATGCGATGAGCTTGATTCACGACGATCTGCCCGCCCTTGACAACGACGACCTGAGAAGAGGCAAGCCCACCAACCATAAAGTCTATGGAGAAGCGGTGGCCCTCTTGGCAGGTGATGCGCTTCTCATGCTGGCCAATCAGATCCTTATAGAGGAAACTCCGCGCAGTGTCGATTCGGATACTTTGCTGTCGGTTGTCTCCGAATTGGCTAAGGCAACCGGTCCTGAGGGCATGGTCGGTGGTCAAGTTGCAGATATGATTTATACCGGTGTTCCGGGAAGAAATCGCACTGGTGACGGTAAAGATATGTTGCAAAGAGGAAAGATTGCAACAGAATTTCAAGATAAGACAGGTGGCCAGCCGCTTCTCACCGCCAATGTTATGGAAGAGATACATAGAGCCAAAACAGGTGCTCTGATTAGGTTTTCCGTCTGGTCTGGAGCCCGGCTGGTGGGGGCTCCGCTTGACAAGCTGGATAATTTGGCATCATACGGAGAGGTCCTGGGGCTTGCCTTTCAAATAGCCGACGACTTGCTGGATGTGACAGGCGATGCTGCCACGCTCGGAAAGACGCCCGGTAAGGATGAAGCCACGGACAAAGCCACATTCGTGCGCCTCTTTGGGGTGGATGGGGCGCGCGAGAAACTGAAAGAATTGGAAGCGAAAGGATTGCGCCTGGTCCAAGAGTGCTCTCAGGACAAAGCGGGAATTCCGGCTCTCAATGCACTTCTCCAGTATGCTATTCACAGATCGAATTAACGGATGCACTATTGATGGATTTTTTGTCGGTTCCCTTTTCCTGGCTTGCTACGCTCTTTGCTCAAACTTCGCCAGGCACTCAAATTGCCTTATCGGGAAGTCCGATGCACGACCAGCGCGGCTGGCAAGTCATACTCGTCACTGTTTTGTGCAGCTGTATCGCCCAATTGGCGAAGATAGTCACCAAACTGCTGCGCACCGGACACCTTGATCTGCGCTTGCTGGCCAAGACAGGCGGAATGCCTTCCAGCCATAGCTGCTGCACCGTGGGCATGGCGGTTTCGGTAGGTTTGATCGAAGGTTTCAACTCAGTTTCATTTTCAATTGCGCTCGGTCTGGCCCTCATCGTCATGTACGACGCAGCCGGGGTAAGACGCACTGTCGGCCTGCAGGCCAAGGTTCTCAACCAGATCATGACGGAGCTGTTTTCCGAGCATCCAAAGCTTTCTTCGGAGCGCATTAAGGAATTTCTAGGACACACGCCGGTCGAGGTATTCGTTGGTGCAGCCCTGGGAGCGGTCATCGCGGTAGTATTCAATAGCTGGGCCCAGAGCGCGTTTCCGCGAATTTGAGCGAGCCAATTTTTACTCCAACCGGTCACGTTTTATTAAAAACATGTGATACATGACTACTGCTCTATTCCGGTAAAGTTGCACTATAATCAAGGTCTTGGAAAGGGTTGCCAGGAAAACTCTTAGAAATCCTCAAACGAGGAAAGCGCTGAGAGGAGGGAGCTGGAGGTTATTTCCTCTAGATTGTCATGCGTTCTTTTGAACGATGGTCCTGGAGAAATTTTCAAGAAGTCCGTTGAACGCGCTTCCCTAATATGCGCGGTAATCGACGGAGTGCGTTGGGAGGTAGCAAAAGCTACCGTTAGTGGCAGCGAAGCTGCCGTTTAGAAAGAAGGCAGCGAAGCTGCCGTTTAGATAGAAGGCAGCACCCTGCCATTTAGATAAACAGCAAGCTGCCATTTTAAAGTAAAAGCAAGCTAGAACTTGCGATACCAGTCGGGTTCCGATTTTCTCAGAAAAGGAGGAAAGGCAGAACAATTAGTGTGAAGCATAGTGCTTTCGTTATTGCTGCTGCCGAAAAGTCAATGAACACAACGGTGCAAACAAACACTTCTGTGAAGACAACGTCCCCTCGCCGTTCCCGTTTCCCCGGCAAGGAATCAGGGTCGGTTTCATTCAACTTGACAGCTCTTGGCCGTCAACTGTTGAAGGAACAAGCGGCGTCTGCAGGCGTGTCCAACGGCGATTACGTCGAAATGCTCATTCGTGAGCGCGCTGGCATGAACCCTCTTAGATTGCCTGCTTCCGCTAAGCAGACAGGACCTAAGGGCGGCGCCAAGTCCTTCTTCTTCGGAAAGAACAGAGGGACTACAACTGCAGTATGTGTCACCCCCATGGCACACAGATTGCTTGATGAACAAGTAGCTGCTTCTCGCATGAGCCGCGGCGACTACATCGAGTATCTGCTTCGTGAAAAAGCAGGCTTGCTCGACGAGAGCATCAAAGCCGCTGTAGCCGCTGCTCAAGCACAAGCAGCTCAAGCTCCGGCAGCTCCGATTGCTCAACCGCAAACCTCTTTTGCCCCCCCGGTGCAAGAGCCCGCCGCTGTCGAACCAACTCCATACGTTCAACCGTTCCAAACACCGGTTACGAACGACTGGGGATTCAACAGCTAATCTTGTAAATCAACAGTACGTTCCTCCTTTCGTTTCTTGGAAGGTCCCTGCTTTGACGCAGGGACCTTTCTTTTTGGCAGGAATTTTGTTGTCTCTGGGACTATTTGGTCGTTTCCAGCCAAGCTCCCAGCTCAGATTGGCCCTTGTCCGCTGCCGCATATTGAGAGTCTTCTCTTAGCATTGACTCACTTTTTGTCGCGCCGGTGCTCTTTTTTTGATTCACCGCCTGTGGTTGCACTGCCAGATCGCCGGTCGGCAGGTCGAAAGTGCCGTTATACCTGGGTTTTGCAGTGTGGGCGGCAGCGGTGACCGGCCCTTCATCACTCCATTTGAATTCGTTCAGATTAGAGAGATCCAAATATTGATTGTGCTTGCCCACGAAATCCTTCATTTTTGAAAACCGTTCAGCAGACGGGATTTCACGAGCATTTGCCGGGACGGATCGGGTCAAATTGACAGCTTTTGCGGTTTCGGCTCGTGCCACCATATTTAGTGAAGCAGTTAAGCCAATCAAAACCGCGCATAAAGAGTAGGTCAGCAAGCGTCCTTCTTTGTGCATGGCCCAATACGGGCTGACAGGGGAATCTTTCCTGGCCGCCCGCTGCCCCCACCTGGAGCGGCGGTAGCTTTGATGTTTTGAACCATCAGCCGAGTACTCTGCTTTGAGCAATCTCACCCACCACAAAACCAGTGGGTCCTTTTGCTCTTCGTGGAGGCCGCGTCCTGACCGTTGACTGTGATCGAGCTGCTTGGCGCTACCGCCGCGTGCGCCGACTGCAAAACTTATATATTGATCTCTGTTCAGTGAATTCATGGTGCCCTTCTCTTGGTTCGGTCTCTTTTGCTTTCATCCTTTATCTTGTTTCTTCAGACTATCTAAAATAGAGCCACACTCATACCGGCTCAGACCTGAACCTGCATGGCTATAAGCCCCTGGTCCGATGCCAGGGTAATTACTGTGTTTTTGAAAAGCGGCTAGGGTTGTCTGTGAAAAACAGCTTAGCAAGCCGTTTTCAAATGCCCGTCAAGGAAGAGGCGCCAAAAGTCAATTCGGCGTCAAATTTGAAGCCTGCCTGCTTCTTCCCGCAGCAATACTATTGAGCGATCGCCGGTGTCGGAGCCGCACCGGCAATCGGGGCCGGCATTTGCGATTTTACCTTGTGAGAAGCGTAAGAAAGAATTGCTTCCACCTGACTGAGGTAGCTGGCGATGTATTGGGCTCTGAATCCGCGTTGAATAAAAGCCTCTAACCTCAGCCAGTTCTTAATCGTGGTGTGCAAGCTGGTGACGTCTTTGAGCACCGATTCAATCTCATCGGAGGAAGGAGTACTGCTCAATTGGTGCAGCGAGCGCTGAATGCCGTCGATTTGCGAGAGCACATCATTGGTTGAGGCCTGGTCGGAGAGGATGTGGGTGCGCGGATCTTGCAGATAACGATTGACCATGGCAGAAAAGTCATCTACCAGCAGTCGTCCCGCTTTTAGAGGTTCGGCTTGAGGAGTGAGCAAGGGCTGCTTTCTATAAGGACCGACCTTGAGTACGTTCTGCTTTTTGTCGTCCAAATGAGCGACGGCGAACATTGTCGTGCCGAGAGTTCCGGTTTCTCTAGCCGAGTCCATTTGTTCGATCAAACCGGCAGTATCGAGCTGGCGGATTGAAAGTCCCGGATAAACCAGCGCCTTGTCGGCGGTCGACTCTCGAACATAAGATGCGGCCAGCGACAGTTCCTTAGGATCTTTGACGTATGTCATCGGATTGAGGGTGTCTACCCAACCGTTTGCCACCCAGGTTTCCCATTCCTGCTGAATGGCGGCCAGCCTGAGGCGCCTGGGCAAGCCGTAGACGGCTGCCGAAATTCTGATATCCGGCTTGAATTTCCTCAGGGTGGTGGAAATGTCTTTGACAAAATTGTTGATTATTTGCACTTTCCAGGCTATCCAGATCTGGCGCGTGTTGTCGTCCAGCCGGTCGAGCGAGAGTCCTGTTTCTCTTTCGAAAATTTGGCGACCTTGCCAGTCATAGCCCATTTCATTGGGCTTGTTATTGAATGGATAGCGAATGTAATCAAGCTGGATGCCGTCCACCTTGTAATTGGTGACGATTTCCATGATCAAATCTTTCGGATACTGGCGAGCTTCGGGCACAGCCGGGTCTAGCCAGAACTCGGTTTGCCGGGGCGGCACAAGCTGCCCGTCTTTGTAGGCGAGCGCCAGATTGAAGTCGCGGCTTGAAAGCACCGGACCCGGATAGTCGGCATCCTTACCGACAATGGGGTTGTGTCTGGTATTGCCGACATTGAAGATCCAGCACCAGGCGTGCAATTCCATGCCTCGTTTATGCGCTTCTTTGACGGCTACTGCCAGTGGATCCCAGCCCACCATGGCCGGGTTTTGTTGAACCAGTTTGCTTGGATAGATGGTGAATCCGGCATTGTTCGATTCGAAATAAACGACATTGATGCCGGAGCCTTTGAGCTTGTCGAAGAGCTGAGAAAGCTGTTGAGCATTGCGCATCGAAACTATGGTGCCGCGATCCAGCCAGATGCAACGCGCTTCCACCGGTCTAACCGGCATCGATTGTGCAAACGCCATGGAAAAGTCTTGGCGGGCTTGCGACAGATGGGCATCGGCTTCAAAGAATTTACGCGCTGAATAAGCTTCCTTGAATGCATTTACATGCGAAACGGCCGAATCATAAAACTGCTGGATCATTTTGAATGGAACGGCCAATTCCGCCTGTTTTGCAGTTTTGATCGACTCTTCAGTCCGCTTGGTCAGATAGTCCAGTTCTTGAGAGATGCTTTGATAGTCGGCATAACTGATTTGCACAGCCGCCGTTTGAGTAATCCCCGGCACCAGCTCCTCCAGAGCCATGGACATCAGGTTGGCATTGGCTGTAATTTCACCCTGCAGTCCGGGGGCCCAACTTATGAATATGCATCCGCCCTTGCGAACAACGGCGGGGGCAACCTCTCTGCCCGTGCTGTCCAACCAGCGGGCCACTTGAGTGGCGCCTTCAGAAAGAGTGACATCGGATCTGACCGAGCCGATAGCAAATTCTTCTGATACCGCATATGGTGTGCGAGGCCACTCTACCTTTTCTTTGTCGGTCATATTGGTCTGCTTGCTGATAGTGACACCGGCCAGCCCTTCAAGAGCGACTCCAGCCGCCTGCGGCATGCCGTTGGCATCGGTAACTACGAGCTTGCCGCCGCCGCGCACGAATTCAGTAACGGCACTTAATCCTTCCGGGGTGAGGTCGACTGAAAGCGGCATGATCAGCAATTTGTAGCCGGTCAACTTGGAAGTTCCGGCCGCCAAATCGGCGTCTGTCAATTCATCGAATCTGACATTGGCATTTTCCAGGGCGCGCCTGAATTGCACATAGTCATCTTCGAAAGTGCCCAGATGCAAGTCTTGATACGATTGCGAATTGCGCGCACTTTTGACTACACCGATGGGAGATGCCGCCAGAGCTGGAGCTGCCTGTAGAAGCAAAAACACACTCAAAACAAAGAGGCATCTTAAAATGGGATGCGCAATCAAGTGCAATGTGTGTTCGGCTGCCTTTTTACCTGTCACTTCGAAACCTCCATTATCTGCCAGCCAATGCCTTTTGCAGATTTTCTCTTCTTTTCTTACTTACTTTCTCACTAGTCTCGGTTGCGCATTTCTTTTACGACTCTGTCGATTTGTCGTTTGGTGTCTCTTTTGGTGATGGCTTCACGCTTGTCGTAGAGCTGTTTTCCTCTCACCACTGCCAGGTCGACTTTGGCCCAATTTCCTTTGAAAAAAAGTTTGAGTGGTATCAAAGTCAGTCCCTTTTCCTGCACCTTGTGTTTGAGTTTGACTATCTGCATGTGGTGCATGAGTAATCTTCTTTTCCGCAAGGGCTCATGGTTGAAACGATTGCCATGATCGTAAGGGGCAATATGGCAATGATGCAGCCAGATTTGTCCGTCTTCTATGCGGGCAAATGCATCGGTTAAATTGGCTTTGCCATTGCGCATCGATTTAACTTCCGTGCCCTGCAATTCGATGCCTGCTTCGAAAACTTCAAGGATTTCATACTCATGGCGTGCGCGACGATTGTCAGCGATCACCTTTACGGCGCGCTTACCTTCGCTTTCGACTGGCGCGGCGGCATTCTTTTTCATTAGTACCGAAGGAGATATATGCCTGAGTCCAAGAATTATTGAATCAAACCTTCAGTATAAAACGTTGACAGGCTGCGGATCTGCTCATTTCGGCAAGCAGAGCATTAAACGTGACAGAGGGGCTAAATCTCGTCTTCACAACTATTGTCCTTATCCGTGAGCAAGAAGGTTTCATAAGCGACCGGCTAAAGCCACTTTTCAACCACCTTTCGCCTGAGCGATCTTATTTTAGAAGTTAAACCGTTAACGGTTTAACTTCCGACTCAAAGGATGGAGAGCCGGTGAAAACTTTCTCTTGGCAATCTGGTGTTATGATTTTAAGGATGACGTGCCCATAAGCACTGCATATCCGGAAAGCGCAGCTGAAGCAAAATATCATGATCAAAATCGGTCCACTCTTTGCTATCGACACGGCGCAAACGCGTGCGCTTTTGAGGCATCAAAATGAGCCCATGCCTTTTGAGAGTTTTTGCGCTGAAGATGCTCTTGCCTTAAGAGGCTTCACCTTCTTCCAGCACTGGCTGCCTAGCAATATGCACTTTGCGCCGATGGCATATATTGCCAAGGAAGACGGCATCGTTTTAGCTCTCATATCAATAAGTTCTGTGGGCAAATCGAGAGCCTGCTGGCGAATCGAGCATCTGGTCGTGCACCCCAACCATCGTGGGCGCGGGATTGCTCAAGAACTCCTGCGTTTCGCTTTTGCTACTTTTGCCAGTCAGGGGGCGGCGCATTTCGTAGCGGAAGTGTCAGATCAAAATGCGGCGGCGCTCTCTCTGCTTGGCAATACTGGCTTTCGCCGTTGCTATCGCGTTACGCACTATCAAGTGCCTGTCGACTTTGAAGTGCCGGCCGGAGGCGAGACTCAGGATTCATCGGGTTTTCGCCTGGCCCTTCCCCAGGACAGGCAGGGGCTGTATCAATTGTTTCAAGAGTGCTTGCCGCCCGATCTGAGGATTACATATGAGTATATTCCGGACGATTTTCTGGTTAGCGAAGTGCCTACTGAGAGTTTCGAGAAGCTCAGCCGCAAGCTGATCAAGCGCAAGATCTGGTACTGGGTTTCTCAAGATCCCGATCGCAAGAATCTCACCGCAGCGGTAAGAGTGCTGGCCCACAGAGAAGGTGATTTCCATCTGGAATTGGCTGTTCATCCAGGTTGGGCTCATACTGCCGAAGAAACCATTCTTTTTACCCTGGGTATCATGAGGCGGCTGAATATGCGCGGCGTCATTTCAATAAAAGGATTTGATTACCAGCCTCATGTCGTCAAAGCCATTGAAAAGCTTGGTTTGGAGCGGACCGGGACGTTTTCTTTGATGGCTCGTGATCACTGGGTGCGTGCCAAACAGAAACGCATGGTCAGGAAAGAAGCGCCGATCAGCTTGCCGAGCCCCGGTATCAATTTGCCTTTGCCGGCCGAAAGGCGCCTTTTGCCTGCCGACATTGCCGAGCGCCGAGTGGCACAAGTCCGACCAGAGTTATTACGGACCGCTAATAATTCCTGCTCGAAAGAACTTATACGCGTGATGAACAAA
>CAZHEZ010000014.1:0-75553 GCA_964531315.1 uncultured Candidatus Obscuribacterales bacterium
CTTTTGGCTTCCGTTTTTTCTTCCTTTTCTAGTTTTTCTATTTTTTCGGCTTTTTCTTCAGACTTTCTGGATTTTCTTTCCACCACCGCATTTGGTGGTTTGGCGGCAATTGAGACCGGCTTCTTTACCGGTGATGCGGCAGCCGATGTTTCAGGAGTCTCCACGTCTTGAATATGAGATTTGTATGCCGGCGCTGTTTTTGTGTTGACGCGCGACACTTCATAATCGGCGCTTTCTTCCAGAGTCTGCTCGTGAGGCTGAGCATGGGAGAAAGGGGCTTTGACTGCCACCGGTTCGGGCGTGTGTGTGGTTTGTACCGTTTGTACTTGGTGCTCTATTTGCTGTTCTTCGCGAGCCAGACCTTTTAGAGCAGTGCCGTATTGCGTGAGAGTTTCGTGCAGTGAATTTTGTTTTTGTTCGATAACAGTCGTGCGTTTGTTCATTTGCAATTGCAATTGCGTCATTTGCGCCTGCAATTGCGTGAGCTGCTGCTGAATTTGATAGAGCTGTGCCTGCAAAGTCGATTGCGATTGCGAATCTTTTTCTTCGCTGCCGAACAAGCCTTTTGCTTGAGAGGGCGGGCAGGCAATAAGAAAGAGGCAACTGGCAAAAATGGCTACAGCGATTGTTTGCCTTCTGAATATGTAAGTATCTGGCACGCGCTTTTCTCTCACTTTGGAATCGGCGGAAAGCGCTCCAAATGGCGTTTTCGGCACATCGGCAAAGCTTATCATGACAAGTTGGGGAATTGAAGTGGAGTGAAGACTAAAAGAAAGTCATGAGCTTGTCATGTATTGAACGTGCCTGACTGAAGCCCTGTTTTGAGGGTTCTGTTGATAGCAGCTTGATATCTAAATACAACTCTAAGCGATTGCTAATTTTAGCTAGACGCCGATGGGAATGAATTTCGGCACCAGTCTGCGCCATTTCATATTCTCTGCATATTCTCTGTAGCTGGGTCCCAAATTCTCAAGCAGAATCTTTTCTTCGTATTTGGCGCGATTCAGCCAGAGAGGAGCCACCACACCGACCGTGAAAAGGGCCAGTGGAATTGAGGTCGATGCTAGAGAAGCGCCCAGAAGCGATTGAATGATGCCTGAATAAGCGGGATGCATGACGAATTTCAACAGTCCGTCGGATTTTACTTTGTGATCTTGCAAGACTTCGGCGTCGGTCGTGAAAGCTTCTCCCAGGGAGATCCAACCACCGACCATGAAAATCAATCCGCTTATAAGGATTGCCACGCCCAGCCAGGAGACGATCATGGCGGCGCCTTGCGGTTCACCCTGCCCCAAAGTGAGAATTGGATGTGCCCAGTCTATTTTGATGATGTCGCAATAAATCAGAAATGACGGCACCAGACCGACAATAGTGGCAACTGAAGCCAATTGCGGTGCGCGTTGAATAAGGAAATTTTTCTCGTATTTGACGCCTGTGCCACGACGAATGAATCCTTTGGCAAGAACCGGTGCCGAGATCACCGCTGCGATACCTACTAATGCGACGGTCACCACAGTTGGCAAATTGAAACTCACTTAGTTGTCTCCCTTTAAAGAGAATAGAGTGGCAGGCAAAGCGGGATCGTTTTTGAAATTTTGCCAGGAACTTTCCGAAGACAGCTTGCCATCTTCATAGTCGTACCACTCTACAGGCAGGTAGCTGTTTGCGTCAACGAAAACGCGTTTGAACAATTGAGTCTGTGTCTTGTCTGTATATACCTCAATCAAGTGAGAGGGCTGATGATTGAGACCCTCTGACACTGTATGCATGGTGATTTTGGCTGAGGCGCCCTGGTCTAGAAATTTCTTCAAAGCCTTGGCTAGAGATAAAAAATCTGAATCGACCATGGGATATCCATTTACTGATTGGAGAAATTTGGAATCCGGAGCCAGTGTGATCAATGAGGACAGTACGCCGAGACCGGGCGCCTTACCGTGCACACGACCGTCGGATTGCAGTACGGCCACCGAACCCTTTCTCTTTCCTTCAGTAACAACAAGACGCATCAAGTGAGGTTTCTTGAAATAGAAATCACCTTTTTCAACCAGTCTCTTTTTGCCTTGGAGCGCACTCATTTTGTAATTGAAGGAATAACCGTCCAGTGATGCGGCAGCGCTCAACATGTGTTTGACGAAGGCATTCCCGTCTGAAGATGTTGATAAAGGTTCGGGTTTCATAGTGGCAAGCGAGCTTATCAGCTTATTAGTATGGTCATGGCTGTTTTCTGTGGACGCAAACGCTGAGGAAAAGTTGCCGTGCATAACTACAGCCAGGCAAACTGCGGTCAGTTGCTTGAACTTCCCCAATCCGAATCGGGCACTGGTCCGACAGCCTATTAAAAGAAAAGTCAGCGAGCCCCTTCCAGAAGCGGCGCATCCAATTCGATTGGGCACTTCCACAGTCTGTAAAGAGCATTAAGAACAGTCTCTGCTGGCGGTGGCAATTTGTCGCCGGGAGCCACTTCAATGTCGTCCAGCATTCGTCTCATCCAGAGTGCGTGACGAGTGTGCGGGCGGGAATGGTGTCTGAGCCACTCAAGACCGTCTTCAACTTCCTCTTTCGAGTACTCGGCGGCATGATCGGCAAAATACTTTTCAAAAATCTCAAGCGTCTGCCTTGCATACGCAGTGGCAGCCAATTCAGCCGTTACTACAGCCAAAACGCCGTCTTTGTAATTTGGGCTCTCGCACCATCTGCGCATAACCTGGCAGAGGTGATGACTGGCTTCGTTCAAAATATCAGTTTTCAGCTGCTCATCGGTAATGCCGCCCAGGTGGCATTGTTTTACATACATTTGCTGATACGTCAGCTCGTCGTCAGCCAACTGGCTGAACAATTTTTTGCCGGCATCCATATTTTCCGGCAGAGAATCTCTGACCAGCGCGATGTTGCGCGGCAGTTCTCTAATGAAAGGCCAGAGACTCAAACAAATTTCGCTTCCCAGAGGAATAACTGTAGCGTCTTGTATGCCGCCGCTAAACGGACTGGTTTTGCATCCGATCGTTATTCTCTCGATTAGGGTTGGCATCCACCCCGATTTACGCGACATATTAGATTCCAATAACCCCGAAAACCCCAGTCGTATACTTTACTACGCAAACTAGATCGTCCTATGTAATCTAGCTAATGAATGTTAAGCAGCGGTCAAAAATCCCCTAAAAGTCTGCGAAACAGCGTTATCAGGGGGATAGAAGCATTTCAAGCGGTGCAAAACTCAAGCTCTGGCGCACATTGACGGATTTTTACGAACCTAATCACCTGGTTTCAGTCCAGAATATATATTTCGCTTTTTATACTCTCAGGAAACTCAACCTGGTCCCATGCACTCAGTCGACTCCACTCAAATGCGGCAACCGGAAGAAGGGAGTTTTTCTTCCACGGGCTCGTTGCCATTACAGAGTCTTAAATCAGGTGAAAAACTTGAGCGAGAAAATGATGGGGCAGTCGAGGTTGTCAAGATTGATGGCGCCGAAATTCACCTGCGCAAATTCATTTCTCAAGCTTCAGGCCCGGTAGCGCTGTATCTGCACGGTATCGAAGGGCATTCCCAGTGGTTTGCCAATACGGCCAGCCTCTTGAATAAAGCCGGCATCTCTATCTACGCGCCTGACAGGCGCGGTGCCGGGCTCAATAATTTCGAACGCGGACATGTCCAGGACGCGCGCACGCTCATTTCAGACATTGAGTTTTTTCTCAAACTGATGGAAGAAAAGCACCCCCAGAGTCCACTCTTTTTGATTGGCAATTGCTGGGCAGCAAAAGCGGCTGCATTAATTGCAGCAGATTCACACAAATGGTCGACCGCTGGGCGTAAACCCCAGCTGAATGGGCTGATTCTCATTTGCCCGGCAATTAAGACCAAACCAGATTTGAGTTTTGCCCAGAAGCTTTCCATAGGCTGGGCTCTCATAGCCGGCGGCAGTGCCTTAAAACTAGAATTGCCCATTCCTCTGACCTGTGACATGTTCACGGACAATCCTGTTTTTCTCAGTTACATTGACAAAGATCCGCGCCGACTGAAGTCTGCCAGTCGGGCTTTTTATTTTGCCAGTTGGGTTTTGTCCTTAAAGTCTGCCAAAGTAGCAGGCAACATTCATGTTCCGACGTTTATACTGCAGTCCGACAATGACGCCATCGTTGATGTCGCCGGCATTGAATCCTGGTATGCGCAAATTTCTGCAGCCGACAAGAAATTGAAATTGTATTCGGGAGCCGCCCACAGTATGGATTTCGACAAACGTCATTTTAGCCAATATGCAGGTGATTTGACGGACTGGATCATTGCCCATGGCCAGAAAAGAGGTCCTGCTCAATGATAAAAATCGCCGCTATTCATGTTTCCACGGTTTTGCTGCCATTTCGTTTTGCTTTCAAGCATAGTCTGGCATCGCGCAGCTATTCCGAAAACGTGATTGTGCGCCTGACGCTCGAAGATACAAGCAGCGGTGCCACCGTATTTGGTTTGGGTGAAAGTGTTCCTCGCCAATATGTAACTGGAGAAACCTGTGAATCGGCAGTTTTAGAGATCAAAAACAGTTTTGCTCCCCAGTTGATTGGCGAAAGCCTGGCTGACGAAAAGAAAGCTACCGACTGGGCAGCCCAGCTTATCGAACGAATCGCTATTTCTAAAAATGTCTACGGGCGAAGAGTGGGAGCTTCATTTTGCGCTCTGGAACTGGCTCTTTTGGATGCTGCCGCCAAGATGGAAGGTATTTCAATCGGCAGCTGGCTGGCCAAAAGAAACGGCATAAGCCCATCTGCATCAATCAAATACGGCGGCGTCGTTCCTTTCGGCAAGCGCAAGACTCTGGCCGCACTCCTTTATTTCTACAAGTTTTACGGTTTCAAAACTGTAAAACTTAAGGTCGGTGATGATCCTGATTTCGATATTTTTACAGTCAGAAAAGCACGCGAACTTTTGGCAGACTCCACCGTCATTCGTGTCGATGCCAATTGTGCCTGGGATTTCGATCAAACTGTCGAATTTGCCAAAAAGGCGCAAGCCTACAGGATCGCATCGATAGAACAACCAGTGCCATTCGACCACCTGGATGAGCTTGTCGCCCTGACCAGAGAATTAGAGCCGCAAATTGTTGTCGATGAATCCTTGTGCACCATTGAGGAAGCCGAAAACCTTGTGAAAATGAAAGCTTGCGGTGGTTTCAACATAAGAATTTCCAAAGTGGGTGGATTGATGGCCGCTCAAAAGATTGTCGACATTGCCGCAAAAAACGGCATTAGCATTCATCTGGGCGCGCAGGTGGGTGAAAGCGGAATTTTGACCGCGGCTGGACGGGTGCTGGCCTGCGCGAATCCTGCTTTTGAAAATTACGAAGGCGCCGCTAATTTTTTCCTTCTGAAAGAAGATCTGACAAAGGAAAACATGACCGCCGGTTTTGGCGGCAAAGGAAACAGGCCTCAAGGGCATGGCATAGGTGTGCAAGCCAATGAGAGAAATTTGAGCCGTTTGGTAGTGAAGGTCTCTGCCGGTAACCCTCAGCCTGGGTCAGCCGCCATCGAGGCAACAGGGAGAGGTCTTCATGTCTAAGTTCAAACCACCCAGCTTGATTCATTTGGGGCAGGCATACAGGCGAGTCACTCACATTCGCCGCTTCTTCAATGCGGTGAAAAATCCTCAAGCAGTGCAGGCGCAAAAATTGCTCAGTTATGTGCGTGCCAACGAAAACAGCGCTTTTGGAAAAGCATTCAATTTTGACAAAATTCGCACCGTCGAGGACTACCAGCGCTATGTTCCGCCCTGCAAATACGAAGATTTGCAGCCCTATATCGATAGAGTGCGATCGGGTCAAACCAACCAATTGACCAGAGAAAATCCTTTCATGTTCGCCACTACAAGTGGTACCACTGCGCTGCCCAAATTCGTGCCGATTACGGCCAGTCACATTCGCGATTATACGCATGCCTTTCAAGTGCATAACTATCATTTGATCAAAGATTATCCGGGTGCCGCTTTCGGCCGCTTTCTTTTGATCACCAGCAACGATGAAGAAGGACGCACCGAATCCGATATTCCTTACGGTGCTGTCTCCGGTATGTTGAATCGCCGTCAGCCCGAAGTGATTCGCAAACACTTTGCTACTCCTTATGAGCTGTGCAAAATCAAAAACGTCGACACCAAATATTATTTGATGTTGCGCTGCGCTCTCGGGCTCGACGTCACGGCCGTCATTTGCTGCAACCCATCCAGCCTGCTATTGCTTGCCGATCAAATGAAAGAGCACGCCGGCGATTTGGTCGCCGACCTCTTTGACGGCACGGTTAGACAGGCTCATCGCCCGCCGGCAATTTACGGACAAGCCTTCGGCAATTTCTTTATTGCCAATAAAGAACGAGCCCGCCAGCTCGATAAAATTCTCGAAAAGGAAGGCACGCTTTTGCCGCGCGACGTCTGGTCGAATCTGCAAATTCTGGTTTGCTGGAAAGGCGGGCCGATGGCTTTCTACCTGGACAAATTGCCCGAAATGTACGGCAATATGCCGGTCAGGGATTTCGGATATATGGCCAGCGAAGGACGCGGGTCAATTCCTCTCACCAGCGATGGCAACGCCGGAGTCCTCGCTTTGACCAGCCACTTTTTCGAATTCGTCGAAGAAGAAGATCACGAAAAAAACAGTCCCAAATATCTGCTTGCTCATCAATTGAGATTGGGCGGCCGTTATTACATCTATTTTACGACTGCAGCCGGTCTCTATCGCTATAACATAAACGACTTGATTGAAGTCGTGGACTTTAAGGACAACACACCTGTGATTCGCTTTGTCAGAAAAGGCATGGGAGTGAGCTCCATCACCGGTGAAAAATTGACCGAAGAGCAAGTGCTTGTCGCTCTAACGATGGCCAAAACTCAGCTTGGATTGAGCGAAGTAGAACATTGCACAGTCGAGGTAGAACTGGGCGATCCACCCTTCTATGTTGCCTTTGCCGAAGTGAGCAGCGAACTTCCTGATTCGGTGAAAAACCAATTCATCCGTATCTTCGATGATTCACTGAAGAATCAAAATCCAGAGTATCAAGATAAACGCGCTACAAAACGGCTTGGACTGCCGGTAATGCGCACATTGCCTTCGGGCACTTACAGAAAGTTGCGCCAACAGCGGGTATCTCAAGGTGCTCCGGAAGCGCAGGTGAAAATACCGCTTCTAAGCGCCCATAGTTCCTTTACCGGACAACTGGCCCAGATTCAAACGCCATAGTCTACAGTTTAGACAATTTCGATCAATCAATAGAAAGGAAAGTTCAATGACAGCAAATGTGAAGGTGGCGATTACGGGTGCCTCTGGACTTGTAGGCAGTCACCTGGCGGAGCACCTTGTGCAAAGAGGTCACACGGTAGTGGCCATGTCGCGCAGCGCCTTGACTGAAAAGTCGCTGACGGCAATTTCTGGTCCGGGCAAGCTTACCCTCAAACAAGTGGATGTGAACGATCAAGCGGCATTGGAGAATGCCTTTTCCGGATGCGACGTGGTGGTGCATGCAGCCGGCACAGTCGATCCTTATGGTTCGCGCCAGTCAATTTTTAAAACCAATGTCGAAGGGACAAGAACTGCACTTGCTGCCGCCAGAAAGGTAGGCGTCCAGCAATTCATTTTCGTCAGCAGTTTGTCGGTGATCACCGGCCAGGGAGATCAGTTCGACGTGGATGAAACTGCAGAGCTTAAACCTTGCGGTGAGTCTTATGCTGATTCCAAGGTTGAGGCCGAGCGCCTGACTATGAGCGAACCAGCTTCCTCAGCTTTGAAGGTAACTGCGCTTCGACCGGGCTTTATTTACGGACCAAGAGAAAAGGCCTGGATGCCGCGCTTGATCAATTCAATCGGCACCGGCAAAGCGATGCTGATCGGCGGCGGTGTTAAGGAAACCAATGTTATCTATGTGGGCAATCTCAGCCAGGCCATTGAAAATTCTCTGCTCAATGCCAGGGCTTACGGGCAAGTGTTCAATTTAACCGACGGTGAGCGCATCACCAAGAAACAGCTTTTCGATGCGATCGCGGACGGACTGGGGCTGCCCAGGGTGACAAAACAAATTCCGGTTCCGGTGGCTCGCTTTGCTTGCGAAATGATTTCATCTTTTGCACCATTTTTGCCGGTGGAAAAACAGCGCACGCTCTCTCGTTTTTCCCGGGCTGCCTTTCGCCTGGCGGGAGTCAATCAGGGCTTTTCAGTGAAAAAGGCGGAAAAAGAATTGCACTATATAGACCGCATTCCTTTCCAGGTAGGCATGGCTAAAACGCTTGAATATTTCCAGACCGAACGCAATACAAAGGCGGAAAAGGAGGCGGTAGCTCGCTGATGATGAACGCCAGGGAATTTGTCATTGATTACATCGGCAGGCACAAACATCCTGTTAATGCCTGTTTGCATATTGTCGGTGTGCCGACCGCATTCTACGGCATGTTTCTTTTCATAACCGGCCATTTTTCCTCAGGCGCAGCACTGACGGCAGCTGGATATTTTCTTCAATATCTCGGTCACAAAGCACAGGGAAATGAAGTCGGCGAGGTGACGCTTATCAAACATATCTGGAAAAAGGTTTGCACTCAAAAGGAATTGAAGCAGTAGTAAATGAACGACTTAATCAGCCAGCCAAAGGAATTGACTTCGCGGTTTGACCTCAAAGGACGCGGTGCTATCGTCGTCGATGGTGCCACCGGCTATTTGGGCAGCCATTTGGTGGCGGCGCTTTCCGCTTCAGGCGCCGAGATTCGCTGCCTGGTTCATAAGGGTGCCAAGGGCGAAGACATAAATGTGCTCAGAAGCCTGGGCGCAAAAATTTTTGTGGGCGAATTGATCGGTGATGACACAGGCGTAGTCCAGGCCTTTCAGGATGCACGCGTGGCTGTTCACTTGATCGGCAGTATTGCGCCCAAAAAAGGATTGAGTCACCAACTTTTGCACTATGTCATGACAGAGTCATTCATCGAGAAAGCGAAAGCGGGAGGCGCCCAGAGCGCATTGATGGTCACCGCACTCGGTACCAGCGCCGATGCGCCCAGCACATATCATGCAACCAAATATTTGGCTGAAGAAATTTTGCACAAAAGCGGTATTCCTTCCATGATTTTGCGGCCATCGCTTTTGATTGGACGCCAGGTTGGGCGTCGCAACAGCAAGCTGGTCGAGCGCTTGCTCAAAGTAATGACCGAGAAAAAGGCGGTGCCGCTGGTCAATGGTGGAGTGAACAAATTGCAACCGCTTTTCATTGGCGATATGGCCATGGCCGCAGTGGCGGCAGTAGACAGGTTGGCCGGCGGGACCGTGACAAAGGAACCACTGGAATTGGGCGGACCTGAGGTTTTGTCCATGCATGATCTGGTCGAGCAGCTCATGGCCGTGCGTGGACTGCAAAAGCCAATACTTACTCTTCCGTACCCAATGGCTATGGCGGCAGCGGCAATTTGTCAGGTTTTTCAGGAAGTGCCGGTAATCTCGTGCGATCAAGTCAAGCTGTCAATGCGCGATAATATCTGCACTGACAATCATATTGAAGAGCTCTTAGGTGCCAAACCTGTACCCTTGAGTACTGCTCTTCAGGTCTATTCATCAAAGTAGGGTCATGGATTCTAAGCCCTTAAAAGTCCTGGTCACAGGAGCCTCCGGTTTCATCGGCACGAGTCTTGTGCCGAAGCTGGTGGCGGCCGGACACCAGGTGCGCACGATGGGACGCAGCAGTTCGATACCGAAGGTTTTTCAAGGTTTGGCCCTGGAACACAAACGCGGTGATGTCACCAATCCCGAACATGTGCAGGAAGCCGTTGCCGGCTGCGATGTCGTCTACCATCTAGCTGGGCTTGTTTCCTATAAAAAACGCGACTTAAACAGGCAATATGCTGTCAACGTACTGGGAACGCGAAACATCATGGATGCTTGCTTGCGCAACAATATAAAGCGCGTCATCCACACCAGTTCGGTCGCTGCCATGGGCATCCCTGAGCCCGGTCAGTTGGGTGATGAGCATTTTGAATACAACTTGCATGGTCTGGGGCTTTCCTATTGTGACACCAAGCATGAAGCGGAACTGGAAGTAAACTCTTTTGTTCGACAGGGCTTGCCTGCTATCACTCTCAATCCCGGTATCATATTTGGTGAAGGCGATACGCACCCTCACCACCATGTCATTTTCGGGGCCATGGCCAAAGGTTGGGCACTGGGTGTGCCGCCAGGTGGAGTGCCTTTCTCCGATATCAATGATGTAGTCGATGCACACGTGAATGCTCTCGACCAGGGACGCACAGGCGAGCGTTATGTTTTGGTCAGTGCCAATCTGACCATGCGAGAAGCGGGCACTATCTTTTCCAAAATATTTGGCACAAGAGCGCCGGTTTTGGAAATTCCCGGGCCTCTTTTGGTAGGTCTGGGCAGCTTGGTGGAAGCGACTTTTCCTTTATTCGGTCTTACACCGGCATTGTCCCGGCAAGTGGCCTGGCTCAGCCAATACAAGATTTTCTTCTCTTCCAAGAAAGCCGAAGAAGAGCTGGCCTTCCACGCTACGCCCTTCTCTGAGACGATAAAGAGAACTTCGCCCTATTATTTGGGCAAAGCAAAAAGCAACGGCAAGGATAATACCCGCACTAAAGTCGGTGTATGAAAGCACTGTCTGCGGTGCTGCGTAAAATGTTATTTGGCCGGTTCGCCGACTGTACGTGATTGTGTTTGGGCCGGGCTCTGAGCGGCTTGTGCACTGCTCTGCGGCTCTTGCATTTTGTGCAAGGACAATTTTTGCTCCTGGATGTTCTGATACAAAATTCGGTAGTAGCGCGTGAGCATCTCGGATTTGGCCGACTTGTATCCGGTCAAGCACTCACTGAATGCTTCGTCGTACTTACCTGTCGAGGAAAGGAGCTTAATCAGGCTGGCCCTGGCCGGGTCATAATTCGGGTTGGCTTTCAGCGCTTCTCTGAAACATGCCTCTGCGTCGGTCATTTTGCCCATCTTGGCATAGGATTCGCCCAGAGTGTAATTGTCGAACGGCGTTGCCTTGGCCATGCGCTGAATGATCAATAGTTGGTACATCGCATCTTGCAGCGCACCATGGCGCATGAGAGCGAAAGACAGGTAGCGGCGAGCCGAGACGCTGTCCGGGTCGGCCTTTACGGCCTGAGCCAGAATAGTGACTGCCGATTCGTAATTGCCCTTGCGCATTTGCTCATAACCTCTTTGCAGAAGCTGACTGAGCGTATTGCTGACGAGTTTCGGCTTGGCCGGTGCGGAGGCGGAAGCTTCGGCGACTTTGAGCGAGATGCCGGAAGCTACGATAATCGCCCAGAGGGTAAACATCGCTTTTTTTCTACCTGACATCAACAGCACTCCTTGCCGACTCGGAATTTGGACCTGAACGCAAAGACGTTCCTTGCCAAATAGTAACACCATGAAAACGCTCTTTCTGAACTTTCGCTCAGAGCCGGTTACTTGGTTTTTCAAGAGGTGGTTTTTGGACCAGTTCTTAATTGTCCGCATTGATCGCCCTGCCGCTTTGAAACCAGGGCGCCCTGGCCGGGCTGCTAGATTTAAGGCGCATGGAAAAAGACACTGCCAAAGAACAAAAGCCGACACCTGCTTATCGAGCCGGTGTTTACCTGTTTTTCGTCCTCTATTTTTCCATTGCCATCATCACTCTTGTCCCTAAAAATCCGCTGCAGATAAGACTGGCAGCGCTTGTCTCGCCTTTCACCCATGCTTTGAATCTTTCGCAAAACTGGAAGCTGTTCTCGCCTGAACTGCGTGAAATCAATTTTGCCTCGCAGGCTGTTATTGAATTTAAGGACGGCACGACCAAATTGTATGAATTTCCCCGCCTGGAGGAAATGAGCACCTGGGAAGCCTATCGAAGGCAAAAACTCTGCAAGCTCTTCCAGGACTCCATGCCCTGGCCGGATTTTTCTTCTTTCTGGCCTGATGTCGGTCGTTTCATCGCCCGCGCCAACTTTGATTGCCAGGATCGCTCCAATCCGCCCGTGCAAGTTTCACTGGCCTACAACTGGGTGCCTGTTGGCGATATCAATCATTTCGAGAAACAGGCGGAGCTGAAGGAGCCCAGGACCAGAGTAACTTTTTTCATTTACAGGGTGAAAGCGGAGGATCTTAAATGACCAGCCGCGATTTGCTGAAAGCCATCGATGCTTTTTTATTTTCGCCATATTCGCCTTATCCACTGGCCATTTTTCGAATTTTGCTGGGGCTCTTGATGCTGGATATGGTGCTTTTTCATCTGCTCGATGACTTCTATCTTTACTATGGACCGAATGCCATCTTGCCTGTGTCGGCGCTGGCCAAAAACTGGTGGCGTTTTGATCCGGTCCTGGATGCGATGGTGCTTTTGCCGCCGGGTGCCCCTGTCACCGTCAATTTTTTTGTGGCCTTTTGTCTTGTTTGTGTTTTTGTTGTAGCCGGACTTTTCACCGTCTATACCGTCCCCCTTTCATTTTTGATGCTTCTTTCGATCCAGCGCCAGTTTCCGTACAACATAAATGGCGGTGACGCGATGATGCTGCTGGCCCTTTTTCTGCTCAGCTTTGGCCGCTCAGGTGATGCTCTTTCAATTGATAATTTGATCAAAAGCCTTAGACAAGATTGGCGCAAGACCGGATTTCACCCCCCGCCGTCACCGGCATGGCCGGTCAGAATGCTGCAACTGCAATTGACGCTTGCTTATTTCGATACTTTTCTTTGGAAATTTACTGGCACCAAATGGCTGGACGGATCAGCTGTTTATTGGGCGACCAGAATGCACGAATTCATTCGTTATCCGCTGCCTTCTTTTCTCGATAATCCATTTTGCCTGCGTATTCTTACCTGGACCACACTGATTATAGAATTCTCGCTATGGACTCTTATCTGGTTTAGAGAGACCCGCTACATCGTTATTGCGGCCGGATTGTGCCTGCATTTTGGAATTGACTGTTTCATCAATTTGCCTGTCTTCGAATGGGTGTTTATGTCAATGCTTGTGCTTTTTATTTATCCTGAAGATCTTTCAAAGTCAGCCGCCTGGTTGAGGAAAAAAATCGCTCACCGCTTTGGTGCGCCCAGAATGCTTACTTTTGACGGACACTGTTTGCTTTGTGTGAGGGCGACAGGTGTGATGCACAGACTTGATGTTTTCAGGCGAGTGGAATTTGTTGATTTTACCGACGAGAAAAATCATCTTCGCCTCTCTACTTTCGACTTCCAGCGCGCTCAGGCAGAAATGCTTCTTTCGACCGGGAATGGTTGGACAGGTGGTTTTCTAGCATTTAGAAAAATTGCCTTGCGCTTGCCTTTGTTCTGGCCTCTGGTGCCTTTTTTGTATCTGCCGGGCGTGACTTTATATGGCGATTATATTTATGGATTGATCGCCCGTAATCGCTATCTATTATTCGGACGCTGCGACGACGGAGCCTGTCTGCTGCATTGCGGTGTCAGTGAAAACAATAAGAAGAAGGGAGACTGAAAATGATCAGACTGGCTTTCTTTTGCACTCTGGCTCTATATTTGATCATGGCGATATTGCCATTTAGAATGAATGCCTTTGCCGAATATGGTCATCCATATACTGCAGGCGAGCAAGAGTTTTATTTTGCATCACTGCAAACTCTGGAGAGGCTAAAGCGCACAGGCGCCGATCCTACTGCCGTGCATAAAGGCATATTGAAAGTGGCCCGGGCATCAGCTGTTCTTAGACGATACAAGGCAGCGGCAAAGCTCTATCGTGAAGTTTTGCAGCAGAAAGAAGGCTCTCAGACTGTCTATGATGAAACATACATAGATGCTGTTATGGGTCTGGCCGGCTTGCTTAGAGACACAGCCAACGATTTTAGCGCCGTGTCTTTATATACGGTGGCGCTCAACTATGACAAGAAGCACTTGCCTGCCAGTGACATTCGCATTACCAGGGACAAAACCAATTTGGCTGTGGCGCTTTTGATAGCTGGCAATTGCGTTGGCAGCCGGGAGATGAAGCTCAAGTATTCAAAGTCGGCTGCCGGTTTTTTAGCAGAGGCAATTGCTGAGGAAAAGGCAAGAAATCCCCATGGTTCTTTTCGAGAAGCCAATGCCAGACAAACTCTTGCTTATGTGTTCAAAGACATGGGCGACCGTGATGGCTATGAAAAGGAAATGCAGGCTGCCCGCGCTCTTAAGCGCCGGCATGCTTCCTTCCCTTATTGCAATGAGCCTTGATTATGCGCCTGGACCTTCTATGGGTTTGTCCGGAATATGTAAAGGCTCAAGTCCTGGGCGCTCCAGATCCGGTTTTACAGGCTCCGGCGTCAATTCCAGCCTGCGAATACCGAAGCGCAGTCCATATAGATAGCGTCTCAGCTTTTCGTCGGGAGTGTCGGTAATTAGCTCGGCCAAAAGCATGTATGCGCTTTTGAAATCGCGTTGCATGGCTTTGGCTCTGATGATGCCGCAGCGAGCCCAGAAAAGTCCGTCTGAGAGCTTGAGAGCATCTCTGAATGCATCTTCAGCCTGACCATAACTGCCGGCTATCAAATAGACTTCGCCGAAAGTGCACCAGTCGGCAGCGCCCGGCGGAGACAATCGTGTCAAGAGGATCAGTTGGTTGAGCGCATCTTCCGGCGCGCCGCTGCACAAAAGTGCATAAGCCAGGCAGCGCCTGGCCAGAGGGTCATTGCTGTTCTCCTTGACTGCTTCGCGGAAGGTGGTGATCGCTCCTTTGAAGTCAGATTTTTTTAGTTGTTCGTAACCCTTCTTCAAAACCGGAGGGACTTCAGGAGTGGCCGTCTTGGTGTCAGCCGCAAAAATAGGGCTGGCAGTGGCAATTGTGAGAAGCGTCGCCGCCGTGGTTCCGACTTTCCTCACCCACAAACTCATAAAAGCTCTCCTGACTCAACTCAGACCAGATCACTGAAAGTCATCTTAACACCAGTTGTCCTTCCAATCATGTATGAAACACAAGTCTATCTAGGCTTTACATCCGGATGTCAGGGCTGACTATATCTCTTCCATAAGCGATTGGCTGAAATCATTGAAAAAAAGAGGGCAAAAAGCAGAGCCGGATTTTCAAGAAGCAGGACTGTTTTTATCGAGATTGGCGGAGTCGACTTTTCGGTTGAGATTCTGGTTGAGCCTGATTAAAATCCCTTTGAGAAGGTCTGCTTCGCGTTTTGTCGGTTGCAGGCGCTGCCAGATCTGGCGGAATTCCGAAAGCACTATCTGCCGGTTGAAAGTGCGCGAGAAATTTACAGAATCGGATAATTGTCCAAATATTTGCAATAGTTCGTCGTCTGCGGCACCGGTTGAAAGCTCCGGCTTTTCTACAACCGATGCTTGTGGGAATGATTGGCGGGAAATCTCGTAGCCGATAATACATGCCGCCTGAGCCAGATTGAGAGAAGGCAAAAGTTCAGATGTCGGAATGGTGACTATATGGTGGCAGCGCTTGAGGTCTTCCTGTCTGAGTCCGTCCCTTTCATCGCCAAGCACAAAGGCGACTTTATTTTTGCCTGCTGCTTCTTTCACTAATGAGGAAACCTGGGCCAGTGGACGGGGCGCTTCTTTTAGCCGGCGCTGTTTTCCGGATGTGGTGCCCACGGAAATAGCGATATCTTTAAGGGACTCTTCCAGACTGTCGAATAATTTCGCTTGCTTGAGAATATCGAAGGCGCCTACAGCCATTTTACGCGCTTCGGCGTCCTTGTAGTTTTTGGGCGGTGAGACCAGGCGCAGATCGCTCAGGGAAAAGTTCTTCATGGCCCGGGCAACCGCTCCGATATTGCCCAGATAAACCGGCCTGACTATGACGAAGACAATATTGTTCAAGACCGAGGTGGAATCAGCGTCTGCCAAGCCGCATTCACTCATTTTCTTTCAAGTCCCGCACTTTTTCGTAGAGAAGTTGCCTGATCTCATCCACAGACATTGCATTCAACTCGTGCACTTCCAGGGGTCTGCCGACGGTGATGCGAATAGCTGCCGGACGGGGCATTTTTCTGTCTTTTGGCCAGGCTTCAAAGCCGCCTGAGATAGCAAAAGGCACGATCGGACATTGGGTGTCCTTTTGCAGTCTGGCCACGCCCGATTGAAATTCGCCGATGCTGCCGTCTCTGGTCAATTTCCCTTCCGGAAAGATCAAAACGCTTTCGCCTTTGGCAAGACAATCCTCTGCGGCTTTGAGCGCATCGAGACCTTTGCCGCGTTTAAGCGGGATGGCGCCAAGAACGGAGGCCAGATGCCCGATTACAGGCCAATTCAGGGCCTCCTCCATGACCAGAAAACGCGTGCGCCTTTCGAAGATGGCGCCGACAATCAAAGGATCGAGCCAGCCGGTATGATTGCCGGCCAGAATCACTGTCTTTCTTCTGCCCCAGTGCGCGACACCAGATGCGGTGATGTCACCCAGATGCGATTTGTCCACGACTTGAAACTTGAAGAATACTTTCAAAACAGCTCTGGCGAACAATCTGCAAAGCAAGAAAACCAGATCGTTCCAGACGAAGGCCATGAGCACGGCAAAGAAAAGAGCAGTTACCGACAGCACGCGCAAAGCAGGCAAAATCGAAACGGAAGGCAGGATGCGCTCAATATAAATGGCGGCAAAAAGCAAGGGCAGGAGTTGCAGGGCGTTGCGCAAACCAAGTGCTCGGCCGCGGTATTGCCGCGGGAAAATACTCTGGCACAGGGTGTCGAGAAGCGACTGCGATTTGCTGGCTGTTGCACCGAGGGCAAAGACTCCCAGTTGGGCTACGAAGAAATGAGAGGTTGAAGCGGTTACGCTGGCAGCGATAGAGGCCACTGCCAGAACGATGGCCAGCCCCTCGGTAAGCTTGGTCAGCCCGCCTTCTTTCACCGTCCGGTTTGCGGCCAGTCCGCCTGATAGTAGGCCCAGAGCCAGTGCGGGCAAGAGCTCAGTCATCATAGTCAAGCTGAGCCGATGGCCCTGCCAGGCAAAAAGAGTGAGACAGACAAAAAATGCCAGGGAGAAAGTGCCCACTCCGGCACTGACGAACAAAGTCTTGGCGGCCCGCCTGTGCCGCTTCAAATACTGAACAAAGGTGAGGTCCGCCCTTGCTTCTTTTCGCCGAAATGCCGTCGTCGAAGCATTTTCGACATTGATGCCGGTAAAGTATCCAATCACGTAAAGGACAACCGATGCGCGCAAAAGTATCCAGGGCATGTCCGTCCCTGTGGCCAGCCACACCAATGTGGAGGTCATGATAGCCGCCGCCAGACTGGCCCAGAAAAGAGAATTAAGCCTGACCAGAGGGGCGAGAGAGTTTTCTTTTTCATTGGTTGCCAGAGAGAGTTTCACCACCCGTGGTGTTATCTTCAAACGGCAAATATCGAAAAGGGTGGACGCCGATCCCAGAGCCGCCATTAAAAGAAAGACGATGAAACACCTTTGCACTTCATCGAGCATCTCTGGCAGCAGCATGGAAAGGGCCAGCACAATGGTGGCTCTGGCCAAAATAGACTGATTGAGCAAGCGAAACGGATTGAATCGGTCGGCCAGCATGCCGGCCGGATACGAAAAAAGGATAGGAGGCAAAAGCATCAGGCAGGAGGAAAGACCGAGAAGCTCTCCTTGAGGTCCAAAAAAAATGATCAGTGAAAACAGGCTGAGCATCGACAATTTGTCGGCAGTCTGTGAAAAGAAATTGGTGGCAACGAAATTTAGCCGGGCCCTTTTCTCGGACTTTGACTTTTCAGCCAGAGCTTTACCGGAAGCTAATCCGGCCTGGCTCAATTGATCTGAAGCATCCATGCTCAAAACAGCCAAATTCGCAGAGTGGGCCGATTTTGTCTTGCTGGTGCCGCGATTTTCTTCATTGCCGACAGAACTTAGCAGTTTTTTCCCTCAACCATCGCATCAATTCACTTGCATATCGAACAGCTATCTGGCTGGTTATAGCTGTTTCGTCACGCGTCTTAATATAACAAGAATCAGCCCATTGAGATTCGAGCTGAGAGCAGATGCCGAGCCGATAAGATGACTTCTGGTTAACTGCTGAGCGCGGATGGCAAGAACGTGAGACAATCAACTTCCTCTGTGCTTTCGAGGCTGTGGAAATGACGCCTAAAGCGTCCCGTACTTTTCTTATCGCTCTGTTAGCTTTGTCTGTGACTGTAAGTACAGTCGGCGTCCGGGCTCAAGAGCCTGCGCCTCCTGCCGATTCTTCATCCGCCTCAGACTCCGACGGCGCTAAGGCTGATACTGCCTTGCCGAAGGGCGAAACTGAAAAGACTGAACCAGGAAAACAGAAGACCAGCTCTGAGTCTTCGGTGCCTGACAAGGTTAAATCCAAAGGCAAGTCGGTGCGGCGCGGCAATGCACCGTGCCTGTCCTGGGTGGATTCCGAACAGCCTGTCCGGGCGGTGATTCTCTGCGTGCATGGTCTGGGGCTGCACAATAGCAGCTATGACGCTTTCGGCCAGCGCATGTCGAAACTGGGCTATGCCATTTATGCAATCGATGTACGCGGTTTCGGCTCCTGGATGGCTGCACAAGGCAGAGAGAAAGTCGATTTCGACGGTTGCATGGAAGACATTAAGAGCACACTTAAAGTCGTTCATCGCGCGCATCCCGGCATGCCGGTTTTCATTTTGGGCGAATCCATGGGCGGAGCGATTGCCTTGCGTGCCTGTGCGCTCTTTCCGGAATTGGTGGATGGGCTGATTTCATCTGTGCCGGCAGGAGATCGCTTCAAGCAAGGACAGACCAAGTTGGCGGTTGCCTTCCATTTGATAGCCGATCCCAATACGCCATTTGATATCGGCACACAGGTTATCAAGCAGGCGACAGTTAAGCCCGAGCTCAGAGATTCGTGGGGCAACAATCCCCTCTCGCGCTTAAAAGTGTCGGCCAATGAGTTGATTCAGTTTCAAAATTTCATGAATCAAAACCACAAATGGGCGGTTTTGATAAAAGATCGCCCGGTGCTCTTCGTGCAAGGATGCGATGACAAGTTGGTCAGACCGGAAGGAACGGTGGAACTCTTCAACCGATTGGCAACCAAGGACCGGCAAATTGAATTGATTCCCAAGGCCGAGCACCTAATTTTCGAAGAAGCGCAGTTTACAGATCAGGATGTGGAGATTGTCAACAAGTGGTTGTCTTCGCATATCTCTTTGACAAAGGGTGTTTCAACTGAACCGCAAGCCGAAAACAAAACGGAAGGTGCAACCAAACTTGAAACAGAAAAAACAAATTGAAGTCGGCAGAAACAATGGAATCCCGTTACATAGACAAATAAGAGTCTGCATGTGAGGTTATGGCGTTATGTTAGGTAAGAGATTTAGATTAATTGGTTCGGTAGCGGCGTCGGTTTTATTGACGGGGCAGCTTCTGGTTTTGCAGGCGTCTGCTGTTCCTGCTCCGACAGCCAGTCCGTATACGCGTTGTATGGCGCAAGGAAAGACATGTTTGACGAGCGGTCAAATGAAGCAAGCAATTCAGCATTTTCAAGTAGCCGTTAAGGAAAATCCCAATAGTTGCGAAGCGCACTATTTGCTCGGGCAGTCTTACTGCAAAATGAAAGAATTCATCAAAGCCAAAGGTGAGTACAGGCGCGCTATCCGGCTTGGCAAAGGCAACAAGAATGCACAACTAGCCAATCAAGCGATGATGCAGTTGCCCAAGGATATTTTGAGCCCAAAAACTGGTGCCGACACACGCATGATTGCCTCCATGTTGGGATTGGCACGGGTGCGCGGTGCCGATGGCGAATCCAAACCTACCGTCATCGACTTTTATGCATCGTGGTGTCAACCTTGCAAACAAACCAACACTCTTCTGGACAAAATGAAGAGCTCATATGGCGATAGAGTTTCTTTCATGCGCGTAGATGTTGACGATCCCGTCAACGATCGCATCATCGATCAATATGAAGTCAGTCCGATTCCCACTCTGGTCTTCCTCAATCCGGAAGGCGAGGTGGTCACCTTCACGATCGGTTTTTCAGGTGAAAAAGGAATAGACGACGGTATCAAGAAAATCTTGACTAAAGGATAGAGAATTAAAGAGTGGCCAAACAATCGTCTCAGGTCAAAAACGAAGAATACTGGCTGGAGGCAAGAAGGAGCCCAGGAAGCTCTGTACTTGCCTTCAGCGATGCAGAAAATCTCCCTTACCAGTGCACTTTTCACAAGTGTGAAATCGCCGGGGTCTCGGTGTTGCGTTTGGACGCCTGGCCTGATGACCAAAATGGCGTGCCGTTTTCATTTGCCCTCGATATTGAAGAGGAAGAAGACGGAATCGAGCCCGAGAGCAATCAAGAACTTTCATTTTTCTCGGCCGGCGAGGCCGGAAGACTGGAATGGCAAGATGCTAAAGACTCTGATTTAAATGCGATTTTTCCTTTCGATCTTAGATTTCAGCGCACGGCAGAAAGTCGCTTTAATTTCCGATTTCATTTGCCCGAAGACGTCAGATGCTACGGACTGGGCGAGCGGCTTTCCGGACTGAACCGGCGCGGTACGGTGCATACGCTGATCAATACTGATAATCCGCGTCACCTGCCCTCAATGGATTCGATGTACAAGTCTCTGCCGTTGCTTTTCATCTGGCACCAGGGACAGTGGCATGCTGCTTTTCTGGATTCTCCCGCCTGCCAGAAATGGGATCTCGATTCGAGCCTGAACGGAGAGGCCCTTTTAACGTTATTGAGCCGCAGAGGCTGGCAGCTGTATTTGTTCGGTCAGGCACCGCTCAAAGATCTGGTGGCCGCCTACACGATTCTTACCGGTCGATCGAAATTGCCGCCGCACTGGGCTCTCGGTCACCAACAATCGCGCTGGAGTTACCCTGATGAAAAGACGGTGCGCGAGGTTGCTCGCCAGTTTCGCGATCGTTCGATTCCTTGCGACACGATTGTGCTGGACATCGATTATATGGATGACTATCGTGTCTTCACTGCATCCAGGGAACGCTTTCCCGACCTGAAAAAACTGGTCGGCGATCTCGCCTGCGACAGCTTCAAGGTGATTACGATTGTTGATCCCGGTGTCAAAAAAGATCCTAAATATGCGGTTTTTACAGATGGTAAAAAGCAAGGTTGTTTCGTCAAGAGAGCCGATGGCAAGCTTTACACCGGTAAAGTCTGGCCTGGTGTTTCTGCTTTTCCAGACTTTCTAAGAAAGGAAGTGCGCAGATGGTGGGGAGCCCAACACGGCTTTTATACCGATCTGGGAGTAAAAGGCATCTGGACCGATATGAACGAACCGGCCATCTTTGATGCCAACGAACCGCTCTCAGGAATCGAGGGCGAATTGCCCGTCGATGCGGATCAACTCTTCATGCAGGAGGCACCGGAAGGCCTGGTAGGCCACCTGGAAGTGCGCAATCTCTATGGTATGCAAATGAGCCGGGCCACCTGGCAGGGGCTGAAAGCATTGCGTCCTAAAGAACGCCCCTTCGTTTTGACTCGTGCCGGATATGCAGGAATGCAGCGCTATACAGCTGTCTGGCTGGGAGACAATAATTCCTGGTGGGAACATCTGCAAATGAGCATTCCCATGCTTGTCAGTGTCGGATTGTGCGGAGTTCCTTTTGCCGGTGTGGACATCGGTGGTTTCGCATTCGATACCACAGGCGAACTTTTGGCGCGCTGGTATTCGGTCGGTCTTTTCTATCCCTTTTTTAGAAATCATTGCGCCTTGAGCGGACGCTTGCAAGAACCCTGGCACTTTGGTGAAAAGGTGGAGAGCGCCGCGCGCAAATTCATCGAGTTTCACTATCGTTTATTGCCTTATTTGCAGACGCTTTTCTTCGAGCATATGCTCAATGGAGCGCCGATCATGCGCCCTCTGGCTTTTCATGCAGAAAATGACGAGCATGCTCTGGATGTGGATGACCAGTTTTTCTTCGGCAAAGACATTCTTGTCGCTCCCATTCTGCACAGGGCCAAACGTTCGCGCTCCGTATATCTGCCTGAAGGCAATTGGTATCGAATTGAAGGCGGCAAGAATGACGCACCTTTAGCCGGAGGGCGTACATACGAAGTGGCTTTTGGCTTCGACGAAGTGCCTGCTTTTGTCAGAGAAGGCAGCATCATTCCCATGGCTGAATTGCGCATGACTGCAGATCAAGTGAGAGAAGCACCCGTCACTTTCGTCGTCTTTGGGCAGAGCGCCGAAGGCAGCTATTTGGAAGAAGACGGCATCAGCTTTGACTATGAAGCCGGAGAGTTCAATCTTTATCAAATCCAGTTCAGAAAAGGCCAATTGGCTGCTCAGCCCCTGTCCATGGGCTATGCCGCCCCGGAGCGTCAGTTTTTCATGAGCCGGCAAGATGTCAGCCCGGATGCCGCCAGAACAAAATTTGCCATTTCTTGCTAATTGACTGCTGGTGGGTGTTTTCGGCTTTTTGTTAAGAGCCATTAACAAGCCAAGACCCAAAATAGATTAGACTTTACGCTCACTCGTCTCTTATTTGCACAAGAAATTTAAAAATGAATTTGTGGAATGTCACTTCAGCTTCTTCCAAGCTGCCCGTTTCCCAGGGCGGATACAACAATGTGGCTGAAATCCTGGCCGTCCAGGCCAATACCCAGCCGCAAAAGGTGGCGGTGCGCTACCAGGGAAAGAGTTTTACCTATGGACGCATATACGCGACCAGTCTCGATATTGTCTCGGCGCTTTTCCGTGTCGGCGTCGTAGCGGCAGACAAAGTCGGCATCATCTTTCCTAATCATCCTGATTTTATTGCCGCCTTCTTTGCAGTCGGCAGTTTGGGCGGCACCGTTGTGCCCATCAACCCGCTTTTGAAAGCAGACGAGATCAAGCACATATTGTCCGATTCGGAGGCCAAAGTGCTGATCGTGCACGAATCGACAGCAGGCGAAGTGGCCGATGCAGTCGAAAACCTGCCTAATCTCGAGCACGTTTTTGTGCTCACATATGGAGAAAAGGGTGGATATACAGCAGTCACCTTGAGCGAAAGCGCCAGCGCGCGCGTAAAGATGACGCAGCTGTGCATGGCATATGTATCAGAAACGCTTTCCAGTTCAAATATGTTCGGCAAAATTGCCAAAGTTTCGCCTCAAGAAGATCTGTCCGTTTTGGTTTACACATCAGGGACCACGGGCAAACCGAAAGGAGCCATGCTCACTCACAGCAACATGTTTGCGGCAATAACGGCTGCTCATGCTGCTTTCCCTGTAAGTGCAGAAGATCGCCTTTTGGGCGCTTTGCCTTTGTGTCATATCTATGGTTTGACTGTCGTCATGTTAGGCACGCTGCACAAGGGCGGTTCTTTGGCGCTGATTGAAAAATTCGAGGTCATACCTGCGCTCAAGACTATTGAAGAAGAGAAGGTCACCGTTTTACCGGCCGTGCCCACCATGTACCAGTACATGATCATGCATCTGGAAAAAGAGAAATTCGATCTTTCCTCTTTGCGCTTGTGTCTGGCAGGCGGCGCTCCACTTTCGAAAACGATGTATGAGTCTCTGTCTCGCTTCGTTGCAGCACCGCTTGTGGAAGGTTATGGATTGACGGAAGTCTCTTGCGTGGCCACTCTCAATCCGGTGAACGGAAAAAATGTTCAAGGATCGGTCGGACCGGCAATTCCTAATGTGACTGTAGGAATTTTTGACAAGGAAGGAAACTTATTGCCGCCGGGCAGTCAAAACGTTGGTGAGATAGCGATTAAGGGCCCTAACGTGATGCGCGGCTACTATCGGTCACCGGAAAAAACAGCTGAAGTTTTGAAAGATGGCTGGTTTTTCACCGGCGATCTTGGCTATTTGGATGCAGACTCATATCTCTGGATCGTTGGCCGGGCAAAGGAATTGATTATTCGCGGCGGGCAAAATATTTACCCGCGTGAAGTAGAAAATGTGATTGCCAAACTGCAAGGCGTCCTTGATGTGGCCGTAATCGGTGTCCCAGAACCGATCATGGGCGAGCGAGTCAAAGCCTGCATTGTGCTGGACAAAGATGCCAAAGTGACGGCAGAGGAAGTGAGAGACTTCTGTCAGAAACGCCTGGCCGACTACAAAGTCCCTCGTGTCGTGGAGTTTATCGAGACGATGCCGCGCAATTCGACCGGTAAAATTTTGAAGTCGCAGTTGGTCTAGAAAGGAATTTCAGGTCAATTGCAGCAAAGATACCTACATCGGATGAGAATCACACTTAAGTGTGATTTTTTCCCGGTACGCTAGGCCAGACTACAGACCCAACAAGGGTCTTGCGGTGTACTCGCCAGGTCCTATTTGTATTATGAGGCATTTTTCGGTTTGATAAGATAGGATTTAGCTTCGCTAAATCCCAAGCTGATCGAACCATCTACGCCGAACCTGTGCTTAATTGCGCGGTTTTGCCGGACAATTCCTTGTCCACGGGCAACCTTTTGGGCTCAGGCTGTTCTAGTGCTGTCCTTTCCACAGGGTTTCATTTTTGTACGCCGGGTAACTATACTTACACGGTAGTAGTTGCCGAGCTTTTTCTTGATAGAGGAGTCTATCTATATATGCCTTCTCCGACCAGGCAAGACACCGTAAGCGTATTTATCGCTGAAGATCATGAGATCACCCGGGTCGGATTGCGGTTGACGCTCGAGCAAATTGCCGGCTTTAAGGTGGTCGGAGAAGCCAATGACGGTCGCGTCGCCGTGGAAAACGTCGTCCGTATCAAGCCTGATGTGGTGCTGATGGACATCGGCTTGCCGACCATGGACGGCATCGAAGCGACCAAGAAAGTCAAAGAGCTTGCTCCCGACTGCAAAGTAATCATGCTTACTTCCCATGACAGCGATCGTGATGTTTTTGCGGCGTTGGCCGCCGGTGCTGATGGCTATTGCCTGAAGGAAGTCTCCGGCACGCAGCTGGCCATGGCCATTCATTGTGTGGCAGACGGAGCCGCCTGGCTCGATCCCGGTGTGGCCAGCCGCGTGCTCAAAGCCTGCGCGGTCGGCGGCAATGTGCCTCAGGCCGCCCTGGGCATGACGCAAAAGCAGCAGGCCAACTCTCAGCAAACGCTTTCGCAGCGAGAACTCGATGTTTTAAAACTGGTCGTCGATGGGCTCAGCAACCAGGAAATTGCCGACAAACTTGTGGTCAGTGTGGAGACCGTCAAGACCCATATGCGTCACATCATGGAAAAAATGGCTGTTTCCGATCGCACACAGGCGGCTGTCAAAGCCATGCGCGAAGGTCTGGTTTAGGACTCAATGGCTGTTCATTTTCCTGGCCATTTGTTCCAGGCGAAAGATGCGTTCTTTTGTGGGTGGATGTGTCGACATCAACTTGAAAAGCCAATTGGACGGAAATGGATTGGTGATATAGAGAGATGAATAGGCCGGGTTGCTGTCTGTCATCGGTCGCACCTGCGCGCCTCTCTCAATTTTTGCCAGCGCATCAGCCAATTCAAGCGGTTTACCGCACATTTCTGCACCGGTGGCATCGGCTTCATACTCGCGAGAGCGCGAGATGGCCAAATTGATCATGGCTGCTGCAATTGGCGCAAAGATTGCTGCTACCAGCATTACAACCGGGCTGGGACCATCCTCATCTCGATAGCCGATGAAATAAAAGCCGTTCTGCGCCACCATGGTAACCACACCGGCAAGAACAGCAGCAATAGTCGTAAGCAGGACATCTCGATTTTTTACGTGCCCGAGCTCGTGAGCTAAAACACCTTCCAACTCGTCTGCTGAAAGCATTTTGAGAATTCCGGCCGTGACAGCCACTGCTGAGTGTTCGGGATCGCGCCCGGTGGCGAATGCATTGGGTGACTCGGTGGGAATCAAATAAATTGGTGGAACAGGGATATTGGCTCTGGCCGCCAGTTTTTCCACAATATCGTAGAGAACCGGCGCCTGCTCCCTGGCAATCGGCTGCGCCTGGTGAGCGGCCAGCGCGATTTTGTCGGAAAACCAGTAACTGCCCAGATTCATGGCACAAGCAAACACAAAGGCAAATATCATCCCGGTTTTGCCGCCGAAAATTCCTCCAACCACAACAATCAAGCCCGTGAGAATACCCATGAAAACCAAAGTCTTCAATGTATTGACGAAATGCATAGATGTTACCTGTTGCCCCTTTTAAAGCTGCCTGCATTCACTGTATTCAGCTGCCAACCAAATTTGACCGTTAATAGCGTTTTCTTAACCATCTGTCAGTCGGCTCCACTATAATCGACAACCTCAAGTAGAGAATACAGCTTAAAAGGACTGCAAGATGGGCGATTATCGCAAAGAAAGAGACTCGATGGGCGAGATGGAAGTTCCGGCCGATGCCTACTACGGAGCGAGCACTCAGCGCGCCGTCATCAACTTTCCCGTAAGCGAATTGAGATTCTCGCGCACGTTTATTCGGGCTCTTGCTCTGATCAAAAAATATGCCGCGATCGCCAATCTGGAGTTTGGCGATCTTTCCGAATCCAATGCGCAAGCAATCGCCAAAGCAGCTCAAGAAGTGGCCGATGGAAAGTTTGATCAACACTTTGTTGTTGATGTTTTCCAAACCGGCTCCGGCACGTCGACCAATATGAACGCCAATGAAGTAATTGCCAATCGGTCCATGGAGATTCTGGGAGGCAAACTGGGTGATCGTCATCTTGTTCATCCAAACGATCATGTCAATTTTGGAATGTCTTCCAATGATTGTATTCCTACTGCAATTCATATAGCAGCATTGATAGAAATCAAGGAAAAATTAAAACCGGCGCTGGAAAAATTGCAAGCAAGCTTGAAAGCAAAGAGTGCAGAGTTTATGCCTGTGATAAAAACAGGCCGCACGCATTTGCAGGATGCCACTCCTATTCGGCTCGGTCAGGAGTTCTCCGGATATGCCGGGCAAGTCGAAAGAGCTGTAGAGCGTTTGGATTATTCTACCTCCAGGCTGTCTGAAGTGGCCCTCGGAGGCACCGCCGTCGGTACCGGAATAAACAGCCGGCCGGAATTTCCTAAAAAAGTATTGGATAAAGTCTCGAAAGAGCTTAACCTGGAACTGAAAGAATCAGACAATCACTTCCAGGCACAGAGCACCATCGATGAGATCGTCGACTGCTCCGGACAGTTGAAAACGATAGCAGTGAGCCTGCTCAAGATTGCCAATGATATTCGCTGGCTGGGCTGCGGCCCCAGAGCCGGAATTGGTGAAATTGCTCTTCCGGAGGTGCAACCGGGCTCATCAATTATGCCGGGCAAAGTAAACCCGGTTATTGCCGAGTCTCTGGCTATGGTCTGCGCGCAGGTATTTGGCAACGACGCCACGGTTGCCTTTGCCGGAGCCTCTGGAAATTTTGAATTGAATGTGATGATGCCTGTTGCCGCTTACAATCTTTTGCAGTCGATTGATTTACTGGCGAAGGCGGTTGCTAATTTCGACAGCAAATGCGTTCAAGGCTTGACTGCAACCGACAAAGGCCCGCATCTGGTGGAGCAAGGTCTGGCGCTCTGCACTGCGCTCGTTCCGGCAATCGGTTATGATGCTGCCGCCAAAATATCCAAACATGCATTTGCCAGCGGCAAGACGATTCGTCAGGTGGCCCTTGAAGAGACAAAACTAACGAAAGAAGAACTGGATGTCTTGCTGGATCCTTTTAAGATGACGGCGCCTGGATTAGATAACTAATCAGCAGTAATGCTGGGGTCGATACCATATTTCCTGTGCAGTGCATAAATTGCATGGCGGTCCCTTAGTGTCCCGGGCACTCTTGCGGGGCCTTCCGGTGCTTCCACGACATAAATCCTGTTGTTCGTGGTTACGTGAGCATCTTTCAATTTCAGCATCAGATAACCGTAGTCGTCGTATTGTAGAGTCTCCGGTGCTAAACCTGCTTCTTTTTCTACTGCTCTCAAAGCGGTGTCGTCGAGTTTTCCACCGAACGCTTCAGTGATTTGCTTCTCCAGCTGCCAATCCAGTCTCAGCCCGAAATTATCGGCGTCGGGATAGCCAAGATTGAATCGGTCGCGCACAATGCCTACGCGATTGCTCAGTCCTCGAATAGTATCGACATTTCCTGTTTCAATCGGTATCTGGCGACCAAGACCTGCCTCCATGAGCATTTTATCGATTTTCTTGCCGAGATAAATCGAGTCTCCGGAATCTCTTGCGTAAAGAGTAAAGCCTTTTGCTGCCTGTCCTTTTCCATCCGGTACAAATGTGTCTTCGCTTTTTCCTAAACCAATTTCCGGATCGAATGTTTTCCAACCTGTGACGCGGGCACTGACGAACTGGTCATCTTCCAAATATGGAATCAGCACTTTCTGAATCTTGGCGAGATCTTCCGGACTGTCCACATTGACGTGGATTTTTACATCACCGCTGCCTAAGCGTGAACGACCGAAGAACCAAGCCTGGTCCTTTTTCTCGAGCTCATATTCTCTATCTGCGACTTTGTAGATTCTTGTTTTTGGTGTTGGAGACTCTACGACTACATCTTCAGCGGCCGGAGATGCTTCGATCGGCTGGTCAGCCCGTTTGGCATTCAGTATGGACTGGTCTTGCGTGATTGCATTGCGTTCCTTAGGGTCGATGCTGATCGTTTTTTCCGGCTTGTCTATGACGATTGGTCTTTCCTGAGTGATCGCTTTATCTTCAGGACCCAACCCAGACTCTCCTTGTTGCGGCATTCTTTCAACAGTTATCGGTTTTCGATCTGTGATTGCTTTCGGAAATGCGTCCTCGGTACTCAGCGAGGGGCGAGGGGGTTCTTGAGTGATTCCTTTATCTTGAGAAACTTCTGTTTTTTCAAACGGCCTGGAGCTTTCATCTTTTGCTGCTGTTTCTATACCTGAGCCCGTACGTTCGGCATTCTCACAAGCGGCAGCGGCTGCAGAGTCAGCCTCGACTGCCACCGCTGATTTGACCAGGTTTACTCCGACAGAACCAAAACCACCGCCAGCGATACCGACAGTCAAATGCGCAGCACCGCAGCCGAGACCATGCAACTCTGCATGTGCTGCCGCCGTTTCTTCTTCAGTATGATCCGAGCTGTTGGCAACAACATCGGCTGCATGCAACCATTTCCCGCTGTTCATCGCCACTTCTGCAGTGCCAACGGTGACACCGACCACGGCTGCGCCTACAACTATTTCGGGAGCCAAGAATGCGGCACCAACCGCTACTCCAACGCCTATAGCTGCATCCTTCAGCAGTCCGAGCGGATTGTGAACAGCTTCGTCAATAATTCCTCCGCCTATATCTGCAAGCACTGCTCCTACTTTTCCAAAGAAATCTTTTGATTCTTCCTTTTCAGGCGGAGCCTTCGTTACCATTGTGTCGTCAGCGTTTTTGCTTTTTGCTTCTTCTTGCTCCTTAACCACTGGGGGAAGTTCCAAAGGTGCCTGCACAGCACTATTATTTCCATAGTCATACTGCGGCACGTCCAGCCACTGGTTCTGCCACAGATCTTGATATGCCTGAGTGAATTGCTTTTCTGTGCCGTGGGATTGCAACCATAAGAGGTCGGTAATGTATGCTTGCAATTGATCTATTTCGCTGTGGTTGAGAGCGGATAGGTCGGGAACATCAAAATGTTCTGCCGAAGCCGCAGGCAAGCGGGACTCTGGTGTGTATTCGGATGACGAAACCTGTAGCATCTGGTATTCCTCATTTAAGCCTGACAAAGGCGGTTGCCTCTGAGCTAGTTTTGCTGGCGATCTGACGGGATGAATTGAGTGTAGATGCGACTTGTTGCTAAACTGCTACCGGCAAAGGCGCAGATATGGGAATATCCAAGGAAGGAAGTTGCGCCTTTATAAAAACTGATGAGGTAGTCCAGATGATGATCGAAAGAATTCGTCTTTTTGCAGGCTCCATCCTCATGTGTTTCCTGGTTTGCTCGCTGGCGGCATTCAGTCAAAAGCAAACTGTTACTGCTCCAGCGACAACACCTCCTGCCTCTTTGACGGGGGAAGAATGCCTGACCAGAGTGCGTGGTTTTGAGCCCACTTTGCAAAGACTGCAGGAAAGTTGTAAATTTTCGAGAACAATTTTGGAGAAGCGGAGACGTTGATTTTGGACGCGCTTAAAACATTGGAGCCGCATTTGACTGTCGCCAATTCAAATAATGTTCTCAGTTCCTACATGTGTCTGGCTCTAATTTACGACAAGAGCGGCAAGAAAGAACAATCACTGGAATTTGCCAAGAAAGCTGTCGATCTGGCCGTCAAACAGCGCCAGGAGCCGATCAAATGAAGCGTAATCAGTCGAATCGTTTGCCTTCGCTTTTTTCTTCCCGGGCAGGCTGCGGTGGTGCCTTTGACTTTCTGCTCTTGCCGTTGAGATCGAATGTGTATTCGACTTGCACGCTGGGTGGTGAGCCTTGTCCCAACCGCGGCAATGGGCTGACATCCGAGATTGCCTTCAGTGCCGATGCATCACATGCTTTGTCACCTGAAGATTTTGCTACCTTGGCGTGAGATGTTTTGCCTGATTTGTCCACGGTGAAAAGAATCACCACCTGCGCTGATTTAGAGCTTGCCGGCGGGCGCCAGGCGCTCTTTATCTTGCCCTGAATCGATTTCATGTAGGTGGGACCGTCAAAGACCTGGTTGCCTGGTTCGGCAGTTTCTTCCGAATTCTCGGTGCTTTCCGAACTTTCCTCTGCGTTTTCTTGCGCCGGCTCTTCAGTCTTGGTGTGGACGCGATTGGATCCGTGTTTTACGCCATCCAAAAATGCCATTGTGACGCAACCGCCGAACATGGTCACAACGATTATGGCGCCCACCACACCGGTGGACTGCCGCACAAATCGTGTAGCGTTTCTTTTTTTTGCTTTGGCAATTTGCTTGGTAATATCTTTGTTGTTTGTCGCTTCAGCAATTGCCGTCAAGAAATGTTCGTCGCCGCAGATGAGAGTGTCGCCGGTCTGGTGAGCCGAGAGAACGATTTTGTCCTCTGACGATCCGCCCACCTTCACTTCCCATTCGTCAAGAGGAACAGCAATCGGCTCGTCACCGTTCTCCTCCAGATAAATCAGGACATGATCGTCTTGAAAAGAAACGGTTACGGCAATGGAATCGCCCGTCCCGCGCTCATAGAGGCGGGCCAGGAAATTCATTTGCCGGTCACCTAATTGCTTGCTGCCCATAAAACTTCATCCGCGTCTGACCCTTGAGATATTCCCAAATAATAAAAAAGCTCATCCTCATTGACTGCTATTTTTCTGTTTGACTTCTAATTGGCGCGGGTAAGTGGGCCAAGTCACCTGGGAGCTGAGTTATGCAATACGACGTCCTGCATGAAGGTTCAAACGCCGTCCTTCTGGTTTCTTTGAAACGAGGAGAAAAACTGCGGGCCGAAGCCGGCGCCATGGTGGCTAAGTCACCCAAACTAAGCATCCGGGGCAAAATGTGGGGCGGCTTTTTCGGCGCCATGCAAAGATCGCTTTTGGGTGGAGAGACATTTTTCTTTCAGGAAGTTTCAGCCGAAGATGGAAGTGGAGACATACTATTGGCGCCGAATTTAATTGGCGACATCAAAGTAATCTCCCTGGGTGATGGGCAGGATTATTACGTCCAGAGCGGCTGTTTGTTGGCAGCGCTCGAGCATGTAGAGATGGGCACCAAGGCACAGAAGCTGACGGCCGGTCTGTTTTCAGGGGCGGGATTCTTTGTGCTTCACCTGAAGGGCAGCGGTCATTTTGTGATCAGTGCTTTCGGTGCGATTATGGAAATTCCCATACCTGCCGGTCAGGAATATATTGTCGACAACGGTCATGTTGTTGCCTGGTCAGGCGATACGCAGTATCACATGGTCAAGGCTGGAAAGACCTGGTGGAGCAGCATGACGAGCGGAGAAGGATTAGCTTGCAAATTTCAGGGGCCGGGAAAGGTCTGGATTCAAACCCGCAATCCAAGAGCTTTCGGCGCTTGGGTCGGGCAATTTGTCAGAGGCCGAGGCGGGCTGCTTTCATTGATCGGATAATCAACTGTGGACAGCTATCAGGCAAGATTCTACGATTCATCCGGCAATCCACCCGACCTGGTGCAAGTACAGGTAGGCAGTGGCAAGATCTCAGTTGCCGGCACCGCATTTAGTGTGGCCTTCGAAGATTTGCAACTGCAAGTAGGCGGTCACGATTCGGATCGTTTCAAACTGGTTTGTAATAGAGAGAGCATCGCCATTGTCTCAGAAGACAGAGCGCTTTTGCATGCGATTGCTCAGGCGGCTCTCGGTACGGAATTAGGCAAACAAGCCTCTTTAGCCGATCACAAAATCGTCAAGCGAGGCAGTCAGAAGTTCAAGTATTGGACAATCGTCGTCGGTGTCATTTGTGCTCTGGCGATTACCGGATATTTGTTGCTCGATCCTCTCTCTGCAGCCGTTGCCACCATGATCGACCCTTCCTTCGAAGTAAAACTTGGTGAGATGCTAGCCAGAACCGACAAGCTCGACAGAAAATCGGACAATTACAAGCGCGTCTTGAAGATCGGAAACCGGCTCACAGAGCAGTTGGTGAATTCTCCCTACAAGTTTCAGTTTTTTGTCAAAAAAGACAAAGAAATAAATGCCTGCGCTTATCCGGGCGGCATTGTCATTGTCAATTCAGGTTTGATTGAAAAAGCCACCGATGACGACGAACTGGCCGGAGTGATGTCACACGAAATCGGCCATGTCATCCACAGGCACACTCTCAAGCAAGCATTGCATAATTGCGGTTTGATTACTTGCTTGAGCCTTGTTTCCGGCGGTGTCGGTGGCGCCCAGGATGGAGAAAAAATCGAAGCGGTTTTGGCGCTGGCCCAGAAATTGGAGTCGCTGAATTTCAGCAGATCTCAGGAAACTGATGCCGATGTTACAGGCTTGGAACTGGAAGTGAAGGCCGGTTATACCGGTGAAGGCATGGTCAATTTCTTTAAACGTTTGGAAAAAGAGGAAGGCGAATTGGGCAAAGGATCCGCTCGTATGTTCGCGGTTTTGTCCACGCATCCAATGAGCGCCGACCGGGCTCAGCGCATTGAAGAGGAATTGAAACGACTGAGAAAAGCTAACCCACGTGAATGAGCGGGCGACGTTTTGAGTCAGGCTCTGCCGAGCGCAAAATTTCTCGAGTCAGTGGTGCGGTTTCACCCTCACCGAGAAAAATGTATTTGACGATATAACTGATCGGGTGACCTTCAGTCCAGCCCAGATAAGCATGCGGTGCTTTGTGAGTGTGATCGCGAATGTAGAGGAGCAAGGCGGCAAGCGCATTGGGAACGGCCGACGAAGTGCATTTCATAACCTGATAACCATTGATCACTTGCCCTTTTACTTCCAGGCAGTCATCGATGAATTCTGAGGCATCATTGGTGGTGACCTCGAAGAAAATGAAATCACCTTCCGGGTGCTGGATGCTGTGCACGTGACGGGCCCATTCTTCCTTGACACCGTAATTGATATCATCAGGACGGTGAGCCAGGATTCGCACTTCGCCCCAGTGTTTGCCTGTTGCTTCGTCGATAAAACGGGCGGCGGTTTCGTCCAGTTTTACTTCCTGGATGCGCAGCTCGGTAGAACGAATTGCCCGTGAGACCAGAGAGCTGGCTAAGATTGCGACGATGAAAAAGGAGGCGATTTGCAGACCTTCGGTATTCTGCAGTGTGTTGGCAGTCAGGGTATAGACAAAAATACCGCTGATGATGATGAACATAATACGAATCAGCCAGTTGCGATTCCACCTGGCAAAAGTTGCCGCAATGGCTGCCGACGTCATCAGCACCAGCACGCCTGTAGCGTAAGCACCAGCCTGAGCGTCTACATTTGCTTTGAACATAATCGTCACCGCTGCTTCGACGAGGAAGAAAAAGATGACCAGCGGTCTTGTCGCCAGCGCCCAATCAGGAGCCATGCCGTAGCGAGGCAGGTATTTAGGCACCAGGGTCAACAGCCCGGCAATTGCCGATGCACCTGCAAACCACAAAATTGAGATCGTGGATATATCGTAAACGCTGCCGACAACATGGCCGCAGTACTTGTGGCAAAGATAGGAAAGGGCTCTGCCGTTAGCCTGACCGCCCTCGGCAAAAAGCTCGGGTGGGATCAAGAGCGAGGTTGTGACGCTGCTGAGAACGAGATAGAAACACATAATGATAGCGGCGGCGGCCAGAAGCTTCTTGGAGTTTCTTATTCTTCCCAGAGGGTGTTTGGGATCGTCGTGGGGAGCGCCTTTTACAAGCGGCATTACGGCGACGCCAGTCTCGAATCCGGAAAGTCCCAAAGCTAGTTTTGGAAAGAGCATCATGGAGACCAGGAACATCTCCATAGGCGATCCGTGGTATCTGGTCATCAATGATTCCCAGGCGTCTTGAAAGACATGGGGATTGTCCATCAGATGCTGGCTGGCCGCAAACAGCACATAGGCGTTCAAACTCAAATAAATAGCGACGATTACTGCTGCTACGCCGATTGCTTCTCTAAACCCTTTGAGAAAAACTCCCGAGAGCAAACTCAATAAAAGGAGAGTCACCATGACTCGATCTTTATTGTGCATCCAGACAGGAATGACCGGGCTCTCAATGATGTGAGCGGTGGCGTCGGCAGCTGAAAGAGTGATAGTGATTATAAAGGCGGTGGCTGCGAAACCAAGCAAAATGAGGACGACAGCCTTGCCCTTCCAGCCTCCCAGAAGGCGCTCCAGCATGGAGACAGAACCTTGACCATGGGGGCTTTCTGCGGCCACTACAAAGTATGTAGGCAAGGCGGCTAGAAGAGTCATCAAAACGAGAACTAGTGTCGCCAGTGGTGACAGCAAGCCGGCGGCAAGAAAGGCAATACCGGGCTGGTATCCAAGTGTGGAAAAGTAATCGACGCCTGTCAGGCACATTACTTTCCACCAACGGTCTTGATGCGCCGGCTCCGCCGTATTAGCCTTGGCGCCTTGCATCAGCCATTTGGAAAGCTCAGTTGTTTGTTTCTTAGTCACGGGGAGGAGCCTGGACAAATCCGGTCCTTACTTTACTTCCAAGGTTCAAACCTTTCAATCTCTTTGATGATCCTTTTGCTCTCTTTGAACTTGAACATTCTAAGTCTGGGGAGTTGAATTTATGACGCACGCGTGCACACCTGTGTTGGTTTCAAGCTCGCGGGCAAATTCGCGCGCCTGGGTAGGATCTTGACCCGTGCCCAGGAAGATTTTCTTGAATTTCCGGTAGCGTTTCAACTGGATCATTCCATCGATCAAAGTTTCCGGCAAAACTTTTACCGTCAAGATCAAATCTCGATCTTTGAATTTGGGCGCCACCTGTTGCGATACCACTCTTTGCAACAGCTCGAATACGACACCTCGGCGGGCTGCTTCTTCTTCGGCATGGAAAATCACTACTTCTTTTTCTCCGGGCTCTTCGTGCTCCAGGAGGTCAAGAAGCAAGACTGTAAGGTTTCGTGCTTTTGCCCCGGCAGTGCAGAGCACATAAGTGGGCAGGTCTTCCGGCAGGTCCTCTATATTTTGGAATTTGCCAAGACCAAGGCGCAAATCGGGCAGATGCTGCAAACGCCCTTCTAAAACACCGAGCCGGTAGAAAGCGGTGACCATTAGCACAATGAGGAAAATTGAGAGCCCGAGCATTCTTGCCGTCGTGGAGTAAATGAACAGAGTCACTTCGGCAAAGGACAGAGCCACCAATCCCAAAACCGCAGGCATAGGCATACTCAAATCGCCGACATGCCAGATCCAGCCAGTTCGGTAAGGAGAGCGAGCCACCTTCAGAGGCATGCGCGCCCGCAAAAGAATTACACCAAAGCAAAAGGACATCATTACGCCCAGGAAAGCCATTCCGTAGACCTCACCCAGAACATTCACTTCGCCCGGCAAGAGACCGATCATGACGATGGTTACCACCATGAAGGCAAGAGAGCAATTCGGATAGCCCTGCAAGAATGGCAGGCGATCTCGATATTTATTCAGCGGCCAGGGCGCATCGTCTGCCCAGCGTCTGAGGAAAAAACCAGGCAGGTTGCCTTGTTTGGCCATTGTTGTGCACAGTCCGATGCAACCGGCATAAGCTGTGTTGACGGCGGCAAAGAGAATCAGGCAAGCATCCAGGACAAGGATGATCAAACCGTTGTGGCCGAATTCAATGAAGGCCAGTCCGCTAAGAAGACTGTTTGAGTATGCTTCCATCTGCTGGGGAGTAAGCAAAATTATGCATAGATACGAGGTCAAAGGCGCAGTGATGCCTACCAATGCAACAACGACCAGATAGACCTTGCGCAAGGTCAACCAGGTCGGTGTTCTCAATTGCTCGACTATTTGTGCGGCTGCTTCAAAGCCCGTAATACCTAAGAATGCGCAAGCAAAACCTCGATAGAGATTTTGTGTGGAAAGTGCCGGAATGCCTTCAAAAACGCGACCGAAATTGGCCCCTGTCGAGAAGGCAATGAACAAGCCGTATGCGTCCATTACCAGAAGCAAAGCAAAGTGGAAAATGGCAATTGCCAAAACTATCTTGGCCGGCTCTTTAATGCCGACAATGTTAAGCAAGCCGAAAAAGACAACCGGGATGGAAGCGACAGCAACAATGCTGGAAACCGGCCAGTTGACGATGTTATCGAACGAATCGAGATAATAGGCGCCCGATATGGCGCTGACTGCAGCGGTGGCCAGGTAGGACAAAATCGTCAGAGCGCCCACCACCATGGCCATGCGCCGTCCCACAGTCTGCAAAACCATCATGTAGGCGCCGCCATTGAACGGGCTGGCCGCACAACCTTCCTCGTAAGTGACCTTAAATAGCCACATCAAAATGCAAACGGCCAGGATCATCAGAGGGGCTGCGAATCCGACATACGGTCTGATCACGCCGGTCGAGTAGAACACAGACGTGCCGATATCGGCGCCAACGATGGCTGCTGCCAGCCACCAGCTCAGCAGTTCGTCCTTATGGCGAGTTACCTGTTGGGTTGAAGATGGCTGGGAGGTCGAGGCGATTGACGGTTCTTGCAAAGCTGTTACCGGAGACTCTTCGGCTTAATGCCGTAATGAACAACAGCGATTATATGAAAGCTCAGAGAAATAAACTCTTAAGACCTTAACATGCGCTTGATAACTTTGTACTTCTAAATATAACTGCTGGTAATTTCTTTGGACCGAGGGAAAGCCCGGTTAATCTACCTGGCAAAGAGTAAAGAGAGTTTTCAACCGATTTGGACGAGCGCTTGATAAGTCTTGGTGTTCAGGCGACATGGACGCAAGGGCGAATGTCTTCGTTCTTTTCCGCTAATCTCAAAATTTCTCTTGTTACAGATGCAGTTTCACCTTCGCCAAGAAAAACGAATTTCAAAACATAGAGAAGGGGGGCGCCCTCGGTCCAACCTAGATAGATGTGTGGTTTTTTGCCCGTCAAGTCACGCAAATAAAGAAGAACCGCTGACAAGGCGTTGGGGACGGCGACGGATTTGCAAGTCAAAACATGATGTCCGCCGCGTGTTTCACCTTTTACCGTAAGCACGTCTTCAGTAAATTCCGAGGCGTCGCCTAAAACGACTTCAATGAATATAATGCCCTCGGATCCGATGTTGTGTTTTTCTTTCACTTCGGAAAGCTTCGCCCTGTAGTCGAGACTGCCGGGGTGGTGGGCGACCAGCCTGATTGTGCCGGGCAACTGTTGTGGACAGTCAGGGGAACCAAATGCTTGCGATCCAATTCCCATTGCTTCTCTGATGATTTCTTCGGCTTTTTCATCTACGACCACTTTGGAAATTCTCAATTCTGTCGAACGACGCAAGCGCGAGATGAAGGACACAAAGATAATCGCCAAGATGAAGAAACTGGCGATGTGCAGACCTTCAGGACGTTCGATGACATTGGCCAGAGTTGTGTAGATGAACAAAAGCGTGATGATGCACAAAAGAATGCGTTTGACAGCACCTTTTTGCCAATCGGTAAGTGTGACTGCCGCGGCTGCCGAGGTCATCAAAACCAAAACGCCGGTTGCATAGGCGGCGCCCTGTGCGTCGACGGATGCATGAAAGTAGTGGGTGACGGCCAGACTGACAAAAAATAGCACCAGTACCAATGGGCGCATGGCCCGAGCCCAATCGGGCGCCATTCCGTAACGCGGCAGATAGCGAGGCACCAGATTGATCAAGCCGGCCATGGCAGAGGCGCCTGCAAACCAGAGAATTGCAATCGTGCTCATATCATAAGCGGTACCGAAAATGTTGCCGAGATATTGATGGGCCAGGTATGCAAGCGCTCTGCCGTTGGCTTCTCCGCCATCTTTGAACTGATCGGCGGGGATGAGCACAGTGGTAATTAGCGAGGTGGCAATGAGGAAAAAGCTCATAATGATCGCGGCTGTGGATAGAAGCGTGCGAGTGTTTTTGATTCGTCCTTTCGGTGCTGCTTCCGTATCCGTCTTTTCACCATGGACAAGAGGCATGACAGCGACGCCTGTCTCAAATCCGGATAAACCGAGAGCCAACTTCGGAAACAAGAGCGCCGAGACGAAAAACATTTCTGCAACGGACGGATACTTTGACGTCAGCCGGCCGAGCCACTCATGGATAGGCTGCTGGTTGAGCAAAATTTGATTGAAGCAAACGCCCACGACGACCAGGTTAAGCGACAAATAAATGCCCACAAGGACAATGGCCACACCAATCGCTTCTCGAAAACCGAGCAAGAATATCCCGGCTAAAACCAAAAGAAGCATGTCCGTCACCGCAATCGGGCTGAAGGAATATGTTTTCATAAACGGATTTTCCACCACATGCATCGCGGCATCCGCAGCCGAGAGAGTAATGGTGATAATGAAGTCTGTGGCGGCAAATCCAATCAGCACAAGCACGGCTGCCTTGCCGCGCCAGCCGCCCAAAAGATGCTCCAGCATGGCCACAGAGCCCTGACCGTGCGGCGAGACTTCGGCTACACGCCTGTATATCGGCAGAGCCGCAAAGAGGGTGAAGATAACCAGAACCAGTGTGGCCAGGGGGGAAAGATAGGCGGCAGCCAGAAAAGCAATACCTGGCTGATATCCGAGAGTGGAAAAATAATCCACCCCGGTCAAACACATTACCTGCCACCAGGGAGCTTTTGTAGTTTCCCCTTCTTCCTTCTTGGAGAGACCCTTGAATAGCCACTTTCTGGCGATTTTCAGGGTGTCGGACTGGTTGTCGGTCATGGTGGCAAATTTCCCTTTCTAAGTCTCTTTATCTACCCAATGCACTCAACAACCACGCGATACAAGGTCTGTCCTTCTTTCGGCGTTGTCAGGATACTTCCGGCTACAGAAACACGGTACTATTCCCCTTTCAGGAATTCATATGAGTATCGCAAATAAGTTTTGACAGGGCGCCAGTCGTCTTTTGGCGTCTTTTGAATGGGCGAGGACCGATAGTTGATAAGTAAAACCGAAAAGGCGATGAGATGGTCTTCGCTGATTGGCGGACGGGACGAGGATAAAAAAACCTCCGCAAAGCAGTCCGCTAAACAGTCTATAGAAGAAATGTCCGAAAAGATTGCCGACGAGCTGGGACAAACTCCCGATTTGGTTGTTGCCTTTGTCTCTCAACACTATGCGCCCAGTTATGAAAAAATTCCCGGCTATATCAAAGCGGCGCTCAAACCAAAAGCATTTGTCGGTTGCTCAGCCGGCGGATTGATCGGAGGCGGAGAAGAAGTCGAGCACGACCGCGGGATTTCGCTTGCCGGCGCGGTGCTTCCGGACGTCAATCTTTCCTGCTTTCATATCTTCAACGAGCAATTGCCGGATGGTGATGCGCCGCCTTCGGAATGGGAAAAAATTGTCGGCGTAGAAAGCCGATCGGAGCCGTCATTTATTTTGCTGCCCGACCCATTTTCTTTCCGCATCGAGACAATGGTGCAAGGTCTTGATTATGCATTCGCCAACAGCGTCAAAGTGGGTGGACTGGCCAGTGGTGCCAATGAGCCTGGTCGAAATGCGCTTTTTTTGAATGACGATGTTTATACAGAAGGCATGGTCGGATTGGCGGTTTCCGGCAATGTGATTGTGGAAACAGTCGTGGCGCAGGGCTGCCGGCCGATTGGCAAACCGCTCAGAGTGTCGGACTGTCAGGGCAATATCCTGCTCAAACTGGACGGCGAGCCGGCCATTGGTATGCTCAAAAAAGTTCTCGAAGATCTCTCTCCTCAAGATCAAGAGCTGGCACGCAACTCGCTCTTCCTTGGGGTGGTGATGGATGAGTTCAAAACCGAGTTCAAATGCGGAGACTTCCTCATTCGCAATCTGGTCGGGCTGGTGCCCGAAGCCGGAGCAATAGTCGTGGGCGAATTGCTCAGACAGGGGCGCACGGTGCAATTTCACTTGCGCGACGCCGCCACTTCCTCTGACGATTTGCGCCTGATGCTGAAAAACTACTTGGATAAGTCGCGCTTGAGCGGGCTGGGTACACAAGCTCAAGGAGCGCTTCTTTTCTCATGTCTGGGCCGCGGCAAATATCTTTATGGAACACGCAACCATGACAGTGACAGCTTCAGGCAGTACCTAGGCGAAGTGCCGCTGACAGGATTTTTCTGCAATGGGGAAATTGGCCCGGTGGGCGGCACTACTTTCTTGCACGGTTACACCTCGTCTTTTGGTCTGTTTCGAGCCAAGGAGAGCGCCGGTTCTTTATAATCAAAAGCAATTATGTGGAGGAAAGATTATGTCAGCATGGAAGATGGCTTTTAGATCTGTTTTTGCCAGCCCGGCATTCTGCCTGGGTGGTGCTCTCTTCTTGTCTTTGGTCTTCTCCTCAGGCGCAGGGGCTGCTCCTGCGGCAAAAGCTGCGCCGACAAAGCCTGCAGCCGTGAAAGCGGCGCCGTCCAAGGTCACCAATGTGAATAATTCGGCCGCACTGACCGGATATTGGAATCGCCTGAGGGTTCGTTTGCAAAATAATTGGCAGGTGCCGGACGGCAAGAATACGGTTGTTCTAACCGCCAATGTTGCGGCCGATGGAGCATCGACGGACATGGTTGCCGAAGGGCATCCTAAAGATTCGCAAGCGGAAGTGAGCGCTGCCGACGCATTCAATAAATCTCTGCCTTTGGAAGCATTGCCTGCCGGAGTGACAGCGGCCAAGATCACAGTCAATTTTGAGTATGAGTACGATCCGCATGGTGACGGCCATTCCAAGGTATCAGGTCAAATCACTCAAACAGCTGCACCGGCGCCGGCGCAAACCACCGGTGCTACGCCGCATGAAGGAAGCAAATTCTAAGAGCGCATTTTTCAACCTAGATTTCCAATTGATTGGATGACTTATGTCAGGTTTTCGGTTTTTCTCAAAGAAAAAAACAGCCGGCAGCAAAGTGCGCGAGGCTCGTTATGCCGGCACCTGGTATGAAGGCGACAAACTAAAATTAAACCAGCAACTGGAAGAATACATGCAGGCAGCCAGTGGAGCGCTCTGCCGGCGCACCGCGCACGCTCAATTTCAGGAGCCTGCAGAGCTCAATCAACTTACTGAAGATCGAGATCTGCTGGCCCTGGTTAGTCCGCATGCCGGCTATATGTTCTCCGGTCAAACCGCAGCCTATGCATTTGCGCGCGCCCAACAAAAGGAAAACCAGGCCAAACAAAAGGCGAAAAGAGTAATACTTTTGGGTCCCAGTCACTATGTCGGCTTTGAAGGTGTGGCCCTCAGTGATGCCAGTATTTTTCAAACGCCTCTGGGTGATCTGCCTGTCGATCAAAAAACAGTGGAAGCGCTGGCCGATTTTCCGCTTTTTCAATACATGCCGGATGTGCATAAAAAAGAGCATTCATTGGAATTGCAGCTGCCTTTTATCTACAAAACATTTGGTCCTGTGGATTTGGTTCCGATTGTGATCGGGCAGCTGGAAGATGAGATGGAAACTCGCCTGGTAGGCGGTATTTTGAAGCGTTTTTTGCGTGACGGTGACATCGTCGTAGTGAGCAGCGATTTTTGTCACGTTGGTCCGCGCTATCAGTTTCAGCCTTTCAAAAAGGATATAAAGGAAAATGTTTTTCTTCTCGACAAAGAGGCGTTTACTTATATAAACTCACTTGACCTGGAAGGTTTTTTCAAATTTCGCGAGCGCACAGGCGCCACCATATGCGGTTTTTATCCATTGTGCGTTCTGCTTTCAATTTTGCCCGACGATGCAGGCGGGTCGGTTTTGAATTACGCGACATCGCAAGATTCACTGGTAGAAGACGACGACAATTCCGTAAGCTACATGGCAATCGGCATGGGCGCACCGCCAGACCATGCCGATCATTGGCGCCAGGATGCGGAAGCAACGGATAAACAGCCTTTGCTTTCCGAAGAGGAAAAGAAGGCACTGTTGGTGGTGGCACGGCAAACAGTGGCGGCAGCGGCAACGAAAACTGCCCAGCCAAAAACTGCCGCGCTCAAAAAAACTTATCCGGGGCTGGCGTGCCCTCGCGGTGTTTTCGTCACTCTCTTCAAGAAAAATATGTCCGCCGAGCAAGGACGCGAATTGAGAGGATGTATAGGACATATATGGCCTGTGCGCGCGCTTGCCGATGCGGTCTCAGAAAATGCTGTCGGCGCTGCCATGAGAGACTACCGTTTTCTGCCGGTCACTGAAGACGAATTGGACAGTCTGCAAATAGAAATAAGTGTGCTTACTCCATTGAAGAGAATCGAGTCCTATGATGAGATAGTAATAGGTAGGGACGGCATCGTACTTTACAGCAATAGAAGTCAGGCAGTTTTTCTGCCTCACGTAGCCGAACAGTTCGGCTGGGACCTCGAGCAGACCCTTACCCAGTTGTCGTTGAAAGCAGGGTTGAGTGAGTCGGGCTGGAAGCAAGGAGCCAAATTCGATGTTTTTCAAACAGTATCTTTTGAAGAAGAGCAGGAGGATGCTTCTCATTCTTGACGATGCTATCCACCAAAAGGGGGACAGGTGACATACGATCTGCCGGTAGGCTCTAAAGTGCGAGTGGTGTTGGCCGAAGACGACGAGCCGACCAGATTCTGGTTGAAGCTGACTTTGCAGCAGTCTCAACACTTCGATGTAGTGGGGCAGGCCTCAGACGGGCGCACGGCGGTGGAATTGACCACTGCCAATAAGCCGGACCTTGTCTTGATGGACATCGGCATGCCGATCATGGACGGTGTTGAGGCAGCACGGCTGGTCAAGGAGGCTTTGCCTAATACCAAGGTGATCATGTTTACCTCTCACGACACCGATGACTCGGTGTTTGCAGCGCTTTCTGCAGGGGCGGATGGTTATTGTTTGAAAACGCTCACCGCAGAACAGCTGCTCAAGGCTGTTTCCAGCGTCATGGATGGAGCAGCCTGGCTCGATCCAGGCATCGCACGCAAGGTCTTGAGGGCTGCCTCTCAGGGCGTCTCTAAGGAAGCCGATGCAGGCAAACAGCCGGACAAGACGGAGGGCAAAGAGGGAAAGGAAGGCGCCACCGCCAACCCGTTTGCGCTCTCTCAACGCGAAATGGAAGTTTTGCAGCTTCTGGTTGATGGACTGAGCAATCAGGAGATTGCCGATAAATTGTGCCTGGGCACGGAAACCATTAAAACGCACATGCGCCACATTATGCGCAAACTTTCTGTGTCGGACAGAACCCAGGCTGCCATCAAGGCAATGCGGCAGGGGATTGTCTGAGGCAATAAGGCGCGGTCGCGTTTAACCGAAGATTTTGGCAGCTATGAGCAGCTGCTGAATGATGCATTGAATTGCCGTGAAGATCAAAAACACCATAGTGTGATCCTGGTTGGCAAAACGAGATAGCTCCGCCTCAATAGAAGGAATGGCGAGCGCCTTGTCCGACTGTGTAAGCATCGCATCCGGGATAATCAGTCTCGGGTTGGTTCGCCAGAGTCCATAGCTGAAGAGCTCTTCAGAGGCTGTGTCGACGACTGCCAGTCTGAGTCCGGGCAAGGAGAGTTTTTTGCAGTGTTCGCCTATCATCAGGGCCAATTCCGGATTGGTCTTGGCAATATCTTCCAGGGCTACAAAGCGAGCCTTAAAATACCGTCTTTCAGCCCAGTCCAGCACCATAGGCAGTAGCATCACAAAAAGTACGTTCCAGCAAAGAGTCAAGATTGCCGACCCGCGGGCGCCAATTTCGCCTATAGCGACGCAACGTGCCACTGGAAAGGCCAATCCCGCCCCGATCACAAAGGTGGTCAGGTAATAGATGCCCAGAACTGTGGATGGTTTTAAGGGTTTCGCCATGATTTTTGCCGGATTCGATCCGGCATGAATACTTATCTTGATACAGTTGTTCCACCTCAATATGTTGTTCAAACCGCCGGACTTCCTCATGACAACCGGGTCACGGCTATAATTGACGAGTGGGTCGGGCATTTAGTAAAGGGCAGCAATTTTTTGAAGGGCACCAGTCTTCTCGAATACAAACACTTCGCTGCCGAATGGTTGCGCGCCTTTGAAATCAAGAGAGCTGGCGGCAATATACAGCGCCTGGACGAGATTGCCGACTTCAACGATGACGAAGTTCTCAGGCGCGGGCTCTGGATGGCTTCTATCGTGGGCGCACCGGTGGTCTACCTGGTTTTGCCGTTTATCATGTCCTTTGTGCAAACATTTCTGCCGGCGGTGCTGACGGCTGTCTTGTGGACGCTGCTCAAAATAGCCATGGGTACTGTCTTTGTGATTTTTCTCTTGGCAGTTTATTTCACCTTTCTCTACCAAGACCGCGGCTCCACAGGGTAACGCCATGATCCAGGTTAAGACACTCGATGAAATTGTGATGGAAGCCCAGAGGCAGTCCATCAATCTGGTGCGTTTCATATTTGCCGACCTGAGCAGCATAGTCAGGGGCAAGGCCACGCGGGCTGCGCGTCTGAAAGACAGGCTGGAAAGCGGAATCGGCCTGGTCAAAGGCACTCTGGCCATGAATATGCTCGACCAATTGCAGACTGATACCGGTTTTGGTGCCAGCGGGGAAATCAGGCTGATACCAGATCCGGAGACCTGGACTGTATTGCCGTACGCTGAAAGACAGGCGGCCGTCATTTGCGATCTGATGGAACTCGACCATACGCCCTGGGAGCTCTGCCCGCGCAATGTCCTTAAGCGTCAGATTCAAAAAGCCAAAGATATGGGAGTCAGTTTTCAGGCCGCTTTCGAGCCGGAATTCATGCTTGGCTCTACCGTCAACGGTGCATTTCAACCCATCGATCGCAGTCTTTGTTTTTCCACTGATGGCATGAATAAAGCTTCCCGATTCATCAACAATTTTATAGATTCTCTGGCCAAGCAAGGCATTGAAACCGAACAGTATTACCCGGAGCTTGGTCACGGACAGCACGAGGTAAGCATCAGCCATATGCCTGCTCTCAAAGCCTGCGACCGGCAGATCTTTTATCGAGAGACATTGAAAGGCGTTGCACTCGAGATGGAAATGGAAGCCTATGCGGCACCAAAACCATTTGAGAATCAACCAGGCAATGGCTGCCACCTGCATCTTTCTGCCTGGGATATTTACGGCGAGCGCAATTTATTGTTTGCCGATAGCGGATTGTCTGCCTTTGGAATGAAGTTTGTGGCCGGCGTGGTCGAACATTTACCGGCGCTTGTTGCATTGACTGCGTCGTCGGTAAATTCATACCGCCGTCTGCAGCCGAGCTCTTGGGCTTCAGCCTACACGTGTTGGGGTTTTGAGAATCGTGAAGCGGCTGTGCGCGTGCCTTCTGTTTATTGGGGGCAGGAGATGGCTACCACCAATATTGAAATAAAATGCGTAGACTCGACTGCCAATCCTTATCTTGCTCTTGCCGGCGTGATTGCGGCAGGACTTGACGGTGTGGAGAGAAACTTGACGCCGCCCGAGCCAATAGTTTGCGATCCGGCCACCTTGAGCGAAGAGGAAAGAGAAGCAAATCGAATTCATCGCCTGCCCAAAAGTTTGATGGATGCGCTAATGGAATTGGAAGATGACAAGCTACTGATGGGCATGCTTGGTGCCCGGCTTGCCGATACTTACGCGGCCGTGAAAACTTCGGAGTGCGGTGCCTTTGGCGGTGCCAATCCTGAGTATGAAATGAGCCACCATCGCAGTCGATACTAACTTGAGGACAGAAAGTGACTGATGGTGCCGGCTTCGATTTGCGTCATGCAATTATAATCGACCAGCATGCACATTCTCTGGTCACTGATTTCATGCAATTCGAGGCGGTGGACCTGCGGCGCTGTTTTACAGAGAGCCGCACCATGGAAATGCTCCAGAATCATGTGCCTTCGTCTCTGTCGTACATGGATATGATTCGTCAGTTAGGGCATTTGCTCGACGTCTCAGGAGAGACGCAAATTATTGAATTGCGTCAAACCATGAAAGAGTACCACTACGTAAACAGCCTCTTTGATGATGTTTCATTGGGTGCGTTCATAATTGATGAAGGCTATTCGTCAGGTAATGCATTGAGTTTGCAAAAGCTCGCGCAACTAACAGGTCGTCCGGTTTTTTGTTGCCTTCGTATTGAAAATCTGATCGAACAGGCTCTTAGAATGGCATCAACCTTCGCCGATTTAGAAGAGAAATTTTACTCGCTCTTAAATTCTCCCTCAGAAGTTCCCGTTGTTTCTTTCAAGACCATATTGGCCTATCGCGGCGGTTTGAGCCTTTTAGAAACATCCAGAGAATTGGCAGCCGAGGATTTTGCCGGGCTGAAGGAAATGGCCGCTCGTAAAACACTTTCAAACTCGTCCATTCGCATTGAGAAATGCAATTTGCACCACTATTTCGTTTTGCGCGCCTTCGAAGTGGCGGCAAAAAGGGGACTGCCTGTGCAAATTCATACAGGACTTGGAGACTCAGACGAAGACCTATCAATGTGCAATCCTCTTCTTTTGAGGAGTCTCTTTGAGAATAAGAATTACGCAGGTGCGAAGTTTGTTTTGCTCCACTGCTATCCATATGTGAAAGAAGCCGCATATCTGGCTGCTCTTTATCCTAATGTGTACATGGACCTTTCTCTGGCATGCTTTCTTGTCTCGGCCAACATTGAATCAATTTTGCTTGACGCAATCTCCCTGGCTCCTATTTCCAAAATACTTACCGGCACCGATGGACATACGGCGCCGGAAACTCACTGGTACGGTGCACTTTCAATCAAGCGCGGTCTTTCTGCTGTTTTGGGAAAACTTGTAGAACAAGATATTTTGGAAGGAAGGCAAGCAATGAAAGTGGCTGGCGATATTTTGCACGGCAATGCCAGGCAATTGTACAAACTGGAAGGGCTGGCATAGGCGTGGCGGAATTTGCGACCGATCAAATCATCGCTCATCGCTACAGAGTTTTGTCATTGCTTGGCGCCGGAGGAATGGGCACCGTTTATCTTGTTGAAGAGATAGATTCAAAGATTCGATATGCGCTCAAGACCATTCTTATAAGCAGCGCATCGGAAAAGAATTTGAAACGCTTTGAAATGGAAACCAAAGCCACTAAATTGCTCAATCATCCAAGTTTGGTGCAGATTTACGATTATGGCCTCATAAATGAGAACCAACCTTACTTCGTGATGGATTATTGCGATGGAAAAGATCTGTCCGAGATATTAAAGACGACCGGAGCGCTTTCGGTAGAACGTGCACTGGATGTTTTCATAGTCATATGTAATGCTCTTGCTTATGCACATACTCAGGGTGTGGTGCACAGGGATTTGAAGCCAAGCAACATAATGCTTTGCGGCAGTGAAGTGAAAGTACTGGACTTCGGGATAGCCAAAGTATTTTTGGATGGTACCGAATACAACACTATTACTCAAACCGGTGAAATATTTGGCTCGCCTCAATACATGAGTCCCGAGCAGTGCTTGGGTAAAGTGGTGGATAGGCGCTCCGATATCTATTCACTGGGCTGCATGTTCTTCGAAGCATTGACAGGAGGGCCGCCATTTACAGGTGAAACTTCACTAGCAGTCATGCTCAAGCATCAGTCAGAGACCCCACTTACATTGAAGGAGGCGATGTTTGGCGCTGAATTTTCCGCTGATCTTGAGAAAATTGTTTCAAGCATGTTGGCGAAAAATCCAGCCCACCGATATCCAGATCTGCTCCGCGTGGCCGATGACCTTAAACATGTGCAGAAAGGCGAAGATTTAGAATCGCTGCAGCCGGAAAGAGAGAAAGCAAAACCTTTAAATAAAGGAATTCTGGTCATTACAGTCCTGGCCATTGCTCTTGTTTTAGTGACGGCACAATTTCTCATGCGCCCTCAAGAGAAGGATTTGAAGGTACACACAGCAATTGATTCTTCCAAGCATTTACCCTCACCTGAAGCAATGCGACAAATGACAGTGGCGCCGAAAGAGTTTTATTCTGTGCTGAAACCGGGCAATTCTAAAGTTAGAGACTTTCATTTCCCACAAACGTCATTCGGTGACTTTGGATATGGGGATGATCCTAAAAAGTACATTCCAATGCGCGGGTCCCATGCAAGCGTAAAAATCCCATTTCGGATTCACGTAGAATTGGATCCAAAAGCCATTTCCGGATTTCGCAATGATGAGGTCGAGCAGCTGACGCTAAAAGGAATTGTGGTCGATGATAAAAGCACCGACCCAATTAGAAACTGGCGCGAACTTACCCTCATAGACATGGATGATACCGAAATTACAGATTACGCACTGGCAAATATGAAAGGACTGTCGAAATTAAATACTCTGGCAGTAAATGACACACATGTGACGGGCAACGGTTTGCTGAATTTGCCACTGGCAAGGTTGACGCTTTTGGCACTCAATCGTGTTCGCGACGCCAAATTGATTTTGCCCCGTTTGCGCCATAGCAAAGTAAAGATAATGTTGAATATGGTCGGCGACGATCTCAATGACGAAGACTTAAAACTGTTGGCACAAATTCCTCAAGTGGCTGTATTGGACATCCGACAGAATCGTTATTCCGACAAAGGTATTGAATATTTGGTCGGATTGAAACAGGTGGAGCATCTTTCCATTGATGGCAGCAATATAACGCCAAGGTGCGCCAGGAAACTAAAAAACTTGATTCTAAAGAGCCTGACAGTCGAGCATAGCAAATGGACTGGCGATGAGCAGCTGGCATTTAAGCACGCCCTGAAGGAAAGTCGCAGCAATGAGCACATGGATATCAAATTTACCGGCAGCAGCGGAGATTGAGGAAGATTTGCGATCAGTCCCCGATGTTTCTAAACGGGATATCGCAAGCCCGTCAGTTCTTCTGAAACTGTCCACAATTTCTTTTGCAATTCAACATCATGCGACAGTGCATTTGAATCGACACGGGCTGCGTTTCCTTTAGAACCGCCGAAGCCCTCCGGACCAAAATATTCTCCGCCGCAAACAAGTTTGTCCGTTGCCGCCATCAGCATTGGTTGGGCTCCGGCACGCGCGTCCTGGCTGAAAATCGGCTCAAACATTGCAAACAGAGTGCGTACCCAAGTTTTGGTGACTGCGTGCACTTGCAGACCAGTTCTCGACCAGCCCGGATGGGCAGCGACAGAAATAGTTCTTGAGTTGGCTTTATCCAAACGGCGCTGTAATTCGTATGCAAAAAGCAAGTTGGCAATTTTGGATTGCGCGTAGGCTAAATTGGCAATGTATTTTTTCTTGCTTTGCAGATCGTCGAAGTTGATCTTTCCTCTCAGATGCGCAGTGCTGCTCAGGGTGACAACTCTGGACCCGGCATTAGCCATCAGGTTTTCCAAGAGTAAGCCGGTGAAAAGGAAATGCCCAAGATGGTTGGTGCCGAATTGCAATTCGAACCCGTCCTCTGTAACTGTGTACGGTGGCACCATTACTCCGGCATTGTTGATCAACACGTCGATGCTCTTATGTAAAGGTCGGATTCTTTCAGCACATTCACGTACCGATTTGAGAGAACTCAAATCAAGCTTCTCTGAAAAGATATTTTGATTGCCATGTTTGGCTTTGAGTTTATCGGCGCACTCTTTGGTTTTTTCCTCGCTTCTGCTGGCGAGAATGACTGAGGCTCCGTGTTCCGCAAGAGCGTCCGCGGCTTCGAAACCAATGCCGTTTGTGGCGCCCGTGATGATGAAGGTGCGTCCGGTTTGATCGCCAATCTTGCTTTCGCACCAAGCAGTATGCTCGTGGTTCTGACTCGTCATTTTCGCCGAACATGATTGGCCGGACATCTCAATACCTCTTCTTTTGAGTTTCTTGAATTGGATGCTCTAGTTAATCCCATTTTTCATGCCCTTGTCAATTTTATCACTTGAAATCCGCCGCACAAATGCACTCAAAGGGAAAAGAGACACCAATATTGGTGTCTCTTTTCTACCTTCTTCCCAAAAAACTCTACTTGAGCAGTTGCAGCTCTGCATTCCAGTAATCCGGATCGGCTCCATAGTCTGTATTGCTTACCCATATGTAGCCTCGATTATTAGCTTTCAGGCGGTCGACTGTGCTCTTGAGCTGACTTTCGTCAACACCGCTTACGAAGGCCATGAAGTTGTCGGCAGAGTAATTTCTTTGCCAGCTATCCTTGATGTCTTCCTTGGCCAGATTGGACAGATAGTATTCATAGCTGCCCTGCACATCGAACTTTCCTACATAATCAGGATTGGGTGTTCCTCCATTGCCATAGACACCATTTATGACAGCCATCCCTCCTTTTGAATGGATGTAATCGGCGATGGAATTGTAATAAGCTTCAGAGGCCGGATCGGTTGCATAACCGCTGGCATCGCTTTTGCCTGCACCACCCAGATAGATTCCTTGCAGTGACGGGGCATTGGCATACCAGGCATCGATTTCACTTTTCACCTGGTCGAGTGATTTTGTGCCTGAGTTGACACCTATATAGCCGATCGGCTTGAGACCTGCTTGGGTGGCTTCGGCGATGTGCTGAGACAGACCGGAACCGAAGGAGCTGAAATCATCTGGTTTCGAGTTGTCTCCCGAATATATTGGGAATGTGAGACTGCCTTTCGGTGCGGTATTGATGATTTGCTGCCATTGGCTGTCGGATGACGGAAATGGAATCACCAGTTTGGTATCACCCTTGCTCGAGTTTGTGTTCGTATCAGAAGTGGTTGGGTTGGGCGTTGCATCTGAAGTGCCATTGCTTTTCGTGGGAGCATAGTCGGAGGTTATTCCGGGTGGCGGGTCATTTTCCAGCGTTGTTTTGTCGAGATTGGTGAAATACATGGGCTGCCATTGGTCGGTCAGTTTGGTGAAATTGTTTGTTCCCGGAATACCGGGAATAGTTGCATTAGACGTGCCGGCATTGGCCCACCAGTCGGCGCCCAGTTTTGCCACCAGCCCTGAATTATTTTCGTTGGCTTTGGCATTGGCTGTTATATAGACACCGTCAATGGAGCCAGGGGCAAACATGCCTGGCGTCCAGGTGGCATTGGCGACTCCGAAGTGATCCATGGTTCCCGGCGCGGGAGGGGCGGCCAGGCTGCCCACACCATCTGCATGATCGACATTCATCTGCTTGGCGTCGGTGAAATTGGTGTTTTCCGTCATGCCCTCGATTCGACTGTTATTGCTGGTGTCATTTTCATCCTCGACTTTCACCCAGCCGCCAGTCTTCAAATGAACATAGGTTTGCATGTCCTTAAACTGAGCGCTGGAATTGCGATCGACATTGGCGCCGTTTTCTCCCATGACGATTCCCCACGCGCTTACTCCGTTGGCACTATCAGGAACTTTTGTAGGAACATCGGTGTGTGTACTGTTCAAATGGTTGCTGGAGGCGTCGTCTCCTTCCGCATATGTAGTGGCTTGATTGCGATCGTTTTGCGCCCAAACGGCATCGACTGATCCCGGCACAGCATCACCTGATACTGTCGATGGTGTAGTGTGTGTGTCTGACGGACTAGAGGTTGAACCTGATTCGGAAGTGGTGCTTGGCGTTTGGGTATTATCACTACCCTGACTCTCAGCCGGTTGCCCATTCGATGCTCCGTTGTTTTCCGGTGCAGGAGCGGTGGCAGCGCCTGAATTATCAATGCCTGCCGCTGGCTCTGAAGGAGATGACGTCTCGGCAGCGGCATTTTCTTTGTCCAATATAGACTTGAGCAAGTCTAAGATACGTTGCAGAAGTTGTTCGACCTCAATTTTGGAATTCGTGCTGTCACCATTACCTGCATCGCTGCCATCATTTTTGTCCTTCGTCGTATCTTGCTGGTGTCGATTGTGATGATGCCCGTGCCGACCATGATGGTTTTCCGAATGTGAATCACCATAAGGATAGTCCATGCTCAGATAGCCGTCCTGACGATTTGAGTTGCTATCAGTGGAGGTTCGCTTTTGATTAAAAACATTTTGTACATCTTGTCGGTTTGCCATGTCGACAAAGACAGGTCGGCTGCTTTCCTGAGAGGATGCCATGCTGGCACGGTCGAAACTGTGATCGAGCATTTGTTACTCCAGTAGTTGAGATTGGGAAGATTCTTTGGTAAGTCTGTGGCTGCCGAACGAACAAAGGAGACAACCGCTGGCAAGCGTATTGCCTGAAGATGGTTTTATCGTGGCACTAGTGTGGCGGTAATGTGGCGACCAGCTTACTAATTAGCTCACGCTTTCTGCAGCGTGAAGTGAAACACGCTTCCTTTGCCGACTTCACTTTCCACCCAAATTTTGCCGCCATGCAGTTCCACAATCGATTGACAGACAGTCAGCCCCAATCCCGAACCAACTCTGTCCTTTGCCTGCATGCTGTCTATTTGCTGAAATCGTTCAAAAATTGTTTTGAGCATCTCTTCAGGAATTCCTGGACCCTGGTCTGAGATTGTAACTTCTATGTTTTCACCAGCTTCGCTTGCTCTTACTTCGATGATCCCTTTCTTGGGAGAAAACTTAATAGCATTGGAAATCAGATTGAAGATCACTCGTTGCAGTTTTTTCTCATCGGCTGAAACAAAGAGTGCCGTATCTTCAATATTGAGTCGAATGCCATATTCTTCCAGCCAATCGGCGTGGCTCAAGCGAACTTCTTCAAAAATCTCGGCTAAGCAGACCGAGCTTTTATCCAGAGACATCATGCCGGCTTTGATTTTTTGAATGTCGAGAAGATCGTCAATCAGGTTCATCATTCGATTGCCGTTGCGGTTTGCCAAACTGAGAAGTTTTTGAATGCTTTCTTCTCTGGCGTGCTCATTTTTCTGAATCAGATCAATGGATCCTTGAATGGCCATGAGCGGTGAGCGCAAGTCGTGTGTCAGCATACTGACCAACTCTTGTTTCATGCGAGCGGCCTCTGCCAGTGAGTCCGCCATCCTATGGAAAACATGATCCAGCTCTGCGATTTCATCGTCACCGGCAAGCGGTTTGTTCAATGTCTCTTCGGCAGCCAGCTTTGTGGCATTGTCAGACATGATTTGCAAACGCGAAGTGATGTTTCGTATTAAGAAAACTGCCAGCCAGACGCTGAACAATGCATTCATTATTACGGCGGCAATGGCGAATTGCAGAATCTGTTTTCTGATTGCGGTCTGGCGTTCGTCGCTACTTTCAGCGTAATCTCGCTCGTTTTTGCCGACCAGCAATAATTCTTGAGAGACGATGCGCTCGATCAGGCTGTTGACTCTGGCGGTGGTTGCTTCGTATCTGTCTATCACATCTTGTATGCGTCCCTGAGCAATGTCTCTGGAGGCTCTGTCCAGGATTGATTCAATTTCGTCGAGAGTCTTAATTGACTGGCTGACGGTGAAATAGAGATTCGGCTTGTCTTTCGTGACGTTCGCCAATCCCTGGTATTGTTGTCGAATGGTCTGCAGATGTTCTTTATATGCGCGGTCGAGATAGCCTTTTTGCAACCATCTGCTTAATTTGCCAACCCCCAGAGCCCGGACTGCTACATAGAAGTCTCCGCTCAGCTTGTTTATTCGATCGGAGATATCTCTTGCTTCACGCGCTTTAACCGATTCGGCATCTGCCTCGTGCTGAAAATGTGTGAGCAACAGGACAAAGGTTATTTCACAGCAGAGGGGGACGGCGAGAAGAAGCAATCCTTTAGCTGCCAGCGAAAGCCGCAATTTCTTATCTTTGCTCGCCATCGTGGCACCAATACTTCCTTAGTTTTACTTTTGTCTGAGACGATACCCGACTCTGCGCACGGTTTCAATTATTGATTCCTCTTCGTCTTCTGTATCGTCCAGCTTCTTTCTCAATCTCTTAATTGATGTCCTCAAGGCATCAGAGGTGGCTTCGGCATCAAAACTCCAAACTCTCTGTATTAGCGCATCTTGGCTGAACACTTCATCTGGGTGCCGCATGAAAAATTCCAGCAATGAAAAGTCCTTTGGCAAAAGGTGTACGTCTTCGCCGTTTTTTAAAAGCTTGTGTTTGTGCGGATCCAATTCCAGATTGCCGACTTTTAGAGTACTGCTTACTGATTGAGCCGGGCGACGAAGCAGTGCTCTGATGCGAGCCGTCATTTCGCGCATGTTGAATGGCTTGGTCAGATAATCATCGGCACCAGTGTCCAAACCTTCTTCTTTGTCGGTAATCTCTTTCTTGCCGGTAAGCATGAGCACCGGGCTGACACCCTGACCGGCCCGGTATTTTCTCAAAAGCTCAACACCGGACATTCCCGGCAAGTTCCAGTCGAGAATTATGAGATCGAAGTGACCATGCACGAGAAATTCATATCCTGTTGTGCCGTCGTGGGCAATTTCAAAGGAATATTGCTCGGATTTCAGATATTCCGAAATGATCTTGGCCAGATCTTTGTCATCTTCAACAAGGAGGATTTTCGGCATGTCAATCTCCAGCTTTCCATTGCAGGATACCTGATTTGTGACCTTTTGGGGGACTACCACAATACAGCCACAATACAAACACGTTATCGCCCGCTGGCGCTGTTACCTTCAAAGCAAGGCGCCCTCAAGGCATCCTTTCTACCATCTTCGTCCCCCCACTCAAATTCCAGCCGCTGCCCGGTAACAATCACCAGGTTCGGTCAAAAAAGCTATTTCCCTAGTCTTTCAATTGGTGCGACTGTCCACGAAACGGACATCGCGCTGGACTTGATTGCGATCCTCTGAAGGAGAATCAAAGTGATATACGATTCCTTTTATAACGGCTTTGAAAACGGTACAGATGTTTCCGGTTGGCAGGATTTCGGCGCCAATGCATATGGCGACATTGCCTCCCAGGCCTATAGCAATGATGTTTACTTTCCGCCCAATGACACTTCCTTCAACGGCTGGGGCACTGAGGATTTTCCCAACTTTACCATTGACGGTACAAACAATTCCCTGGGCTGGGATGATTCCACCCCCAGTGATACCTCATACCCGGATAATAGTTTGACCGAGTATCCCATTGAATATCAAGTTGATTCGACCCCATCGGATCCTAACTATGGCAGTCCGCAAATGACAGACACTGGTCTCGAGAGATCCGTGGTTCCCTCTGACCAGCAAGAGAGTGCGGTTCAGCCGAATCAAATGGACGTGCCGCAAGAATTCTACAATCAAGTCGCCGATAAGCTAGTCAATGATTTGTTCAAAAATCCCGACTATAGTGACAAACAATTGAGCGATATGCTGCAAGGACTCTATGATAATCCGGCATTAGATCCAAACAAACTTGATGCGGCTATCGATCGCTCACAGAGAGCCGATGATATCGCCAGGGATGTAGCCGGTTCTGATGATCCCAATCAAACATGGAGCGATCGTGCCGCTGATTTGACAGCACAAGGTATGGATCCCCTGGACTATGTTTCAAAAGTCAATCAAGATCTAGAAAGTACGCAAAACGAGGATGGGACCTATTCTGATCGTTTTGTAAGTATGAATTCGGACGGGATGGCGACGACTAATTCACAACCTAATCCTCGCAATGAGCCCGATTATGTTGAGAATAATTTTCCTGATGCGAGACAGGATCCAGCTTATGGCAGCCTGCAAACGACAGACACTGGTCTTTCAGTGATTCCCTCACAAGACCAGCCTACCGACCCGCATGCTTACAATAAAGATGATGTGTATTACAAAGATCCTGACCAGCCCCCGACTTGGGTAGATCATTCTGATGACGGTATCTTTGCAGAAATGCCGAATGCAGGTGATCCCAATTATGGTGCCGATGCGGGACCACAAGATAATAGCGATACGTATATGCAAGATTCAAACCAGGGCTGGCAAAATAATGCTGACAGCGGCATAGCCATAGATCCTTATTCTGCCCTTGCCGGCTCTACGGACACTCTGATCGCCGATGCGAACACCGGCACTGGTTTCCCGTCTGATGGGTTCAGCGGCTTCGACAGCTGGGGGGAGGGCGTCGGTGACGACGCTAATTATGATGAAGTTTACGGCTAGATAATCGCCCCCAAAGCAGCAATGCTCCGCAGACGAACAAAAAGCCGCCCGGCAAGAAGGCGGCTTTTGTAAGTTTCAAAAGAAGCGGGCGATACATGGCATCGCCCCTATAATTACATTAGCGACTGCATCACTTCATCGAGCACTTCTTTCGAAGGTCTCAGTACATCGTGAGGAATTTTGGTGATTGGAGTGTCGACCACGTGCATGATGTCGCTGAAGTTTTCTTTCTCTTCGTTGATGTAGAGCAGTCCGGTCAGGAACTGTTTGTCTTCAGCAGCTTTGGCGATTGTTTCGACTGCCAACGCTTTGTTGGTGGCATCATAGTCGCGCTCGGTTTTCTTCAAGCGCAGGTGCGAGCCGTCATGCAATTCGATGTCGGTGACAGTTCCCGGTTCGTAATCAACCGTGATCTGCTCGAAAAATGGAATATAGCCCAACTCGTGCAGTGGGGTTTCCATTTCTTTGGCGTATTTGTAGCTCTTGGTGGAACCTTCGTGGTTGTTGAAAGTGACGCAAGGGCTGATTACATCGAGGACGGCTGTTCCTTTGTGGGAAGCAGCGGCCTTAAGCAATGCCACCAATTGTTTCGGGTCGCCTGCAAACGAGCGGGCCACAAATCCGCAGCCCAATTCGATGGCCAGACCGCAAAGATCGATAGGCGGTAATTCGTTCAACACGCCGGTCTTCAGTTTGGAACCGAGGTCGGCAGTGGCGGAGAATTGTCCTTTTGTCAGACCATATACGCCATTGTTTTCCACAATGTAGATGATCGGCACATTGCGTCTGACCAGGTGGCAGAATTGGCCAAGACCAATTGATGCCGTGTCGCCGTCACCGGAGACGCCGATAAGCAGCAGGTCTTTATTGGCCAGGCTGACGCCTGTGGCCACTGACGGCATTCTTCCGTGCGTGGAGTTGAAGCCGTGCGAGCGATTCAAGAAATAGGCCGGGGTTTTGCTGGAGCATCCGATGCCGCTCAGTTTTGCAACTGTGTGCGGTTCAATGCCCAATTCGTAAAACGCTTTGATCACCTGGCTGGTGATGGCGTCGTGTCCGCAGCCGTCGCAGAGAGTGGAAGGGCTACCTTTGTAGTCCGCCAGGGTCAGACCGATGCGGTTTGTGTTTTGAGGTTTGGGAGTCGATGCAACCATTTCTTTCTACTTCTCCTGGCTATTGATGGAGTCGGTGACGAAGCGAGCGTCGAGCGGCAGACCATCATAATGTCTGATCGAACGGATTTTCGTTGCCAAATCCGGATACTCGGCGACGATGATGTCTCTCAACTGACCGTCGCGGTTTTGCTCAATGATGTAAGTGCGCTCATGCGATGCGATGAACGATTTGACATCGTCTGTGAGCGGCAACGCTCTCAAACGCAGATAGCTGGTTTCAAAACCGGCTGCCTTCATCTGATCGCGTGACTCGCCAATTGCGCAATCTGAAGATCCAAAGGCGATGATGCCCACTTTGGCTTTGGCATTCTTGTCGACAATCGGTTGAGGAATGTGCTTTTTGGCAGTTTCCAATTTCTTCAGCAAACGATTCATCAAGTTGACATAGTCATCCGGACGCTCGGTGTAACCGGCTTTTTCGTTATGACCCGAACCGCGCGTGAAATAGGCGGCCAGCGGATGATCGGTGCCGGGCAGCGTGCGGTAAGGAATACCGTCGCCGTCGACATCGCGATAACGCTCGAAGATGCCTGCCTTTTCCAGCATCTCCTTGGTCATGACTTTGCCCCTGTCCATCGGCTTGTCGGGATAAACAAAAGGATCGGACATCCAGTTGTTCATGCCCAAGTCGAGATCGGAGAGAACAAAAATTGGTGTTTGGAAACGCTCGGCAAGGTTGAACGATTCCAATGCCATCTCGTAGCATTCATTGACCGAACCCGGCAGAAGCACGATGTGTTTTGTGTCGCCATGCGAGAGATAGAAGGCACTGATCAAATCGGCCTGCGACGTTCTGGTCGGCATGCCGGTGGAAGGACCGACTCTCTGAATGTCGAAAATGACGACCGGAATTTCAGTAAAATAACCGTATCCGGCAAATTCTGCCATCAAAGAAATGCCCGGTCCGGAAGTGGAGGTCATAGCTCGAGCGCCTGCCCAACCGGCTCCCAGAGCCATGCCAATCGCTGCCAATTCATCTTCGGCTTGGACAATGTTGAATGTAGCTTTGCCGGTTTCTTTGTCGATACGATATTTCTTCATGTAGTCAATAAGGGACTCGGTCAAACTCGATGAAGGAGTGATCGGGTACCAGGCAGCGACTTGAATGCCGGCGAACATGCAACCGAGTGCAGCGGCGGCGTTGCCGTCGATGATGATTTTTCCAGCCGTTTTGTCCATCTTTTCGACAAAGTAAGGATCGTCTTTCTTGAGATTTTCCCTGGCCCATTCGCGTCCGGTGTCGGAAGCTTTGATGTTCAGGTCGGCGGCCGATTGCTTTTTCTTGAACTGGCGGCGGATTGCATTTTCAATCTCGGCTTGCTCGATGTTCAAAAGTTCTGCCACCACACCTACATAGATCATGTTGGTGACGAGCTTTCTCAATTTGATGTTCTCTGTGGCTTTGGCTGCCAGCTCGGTAAAAGGCACCGGATAGTGCTTCACGTCGGAGCGCACCGCCTGCAAATTGAGTTCTTGCGGGCTGATGCAAACGGAACCCGGTTTGAGACCTTTGACGTCTTCCATGGCGGTTTGCGGATTCATTGCCACCATGATGTCGATTTCTTTCTTTCTGGCAATATAGCCGTCTTTGTTTACGCGGATCGTAAACCAGGTCGGCAGACCTGCAATGTTAGATGGAAACAGGTTCTTGCCACTCACCGGGATGCCCATTTGAAAAATGGAGCGCATCAGCACGGAATTTGAAGATTGGCTTCCTGACCCGTTTACGGTTGCGACTTCAATGGAAAAGTCGTTAACGATTCGACCGCTCTCTACTTTCTGAGCGGCGTTGGCTTCGAGTGTTTTCACCGTTTGAGTACCCTTGACGGACGCAAATACACAAGAATTTTATCAACCGAGTCGCTCCGGCTGCTCGTTTCAAAAGGAATCAATAAGATTCTATATAAAGCTCAAGATTTGTTGGCTGTCCGCGCCTTGTCAAGAGCGGGCTGCTGCTGGAGAGCATCGGCTATGTGGACGTCGAGCAGGCAGGGACCCTGCGTTTCAAACATGTGTTGAAGAGCGGGCTCCAGCTCAGCCATAGTGCTGATTTGCGCTGCCGGCACCCGGAATGATGAAGCCAATTCTACAAAGGAGACTGGCGGATTATCGAGCTGGACGCGCAACGGGCTGCCTGGGGTAGACAGCAATTGCAGATTGTATGTGCTTTTGCCCAGGTTATTGATGACAATATATTTGGTGTGCAATCCATAATGTGCGGCCGTCCACAGGGCTTGAGGTGCGATTAGCGCACTTAAGTCTGAGGTCAGGGCAATTACCTGGTGGTCCGGACTGGCCCACTGGATGCCCAGGCTGGCTCCCAGACCATAACCCTGCACACCGGAATTGAGCGAGAAAAATGATGAGCTGCTTTCCAGATTGAGCACCTGCACCGGATCGCACAAGTCATTGACGAGGTCGCTGACAATTACGGACTTTTGTGGGCGCACTGCATCAATCATCCGCAACAGCCACAAAAGCGAGATTGGAGCATTGCCGCCCGGATAGGCCAGCTGTTCTTCCAAATCTTGACGGCGTTTAGATACCCAGGCGATCGTGTTGTGGGCCCGTTTTTTGGTTGTATCCACCCAGGAATTGTTTGAGACGAGCTGGATTTCAGCACGAATTCTCGAGAGAGTCTCGCCGATATCGGCGACTGCAGCCAGATGGCATGGCAAGGTTTTGCCGGCCAGACCGGGCTCCACATTGATCTGAATGACCGAGGCATGAGCCGGAATCAAGGGTGGTTCGTGGACTTTCGCCGGTATGCGTGTTTGCATGCCCAGAACCAGAATTACATCAAACGGCATCATCATCCGGTTGGCCGCTGTCAGGTCCAGGGGCAGAACCCCGCAAAATTGCGGGTGGCGATTGGGGAAATTGACGCCCGTGGGCATGGGCTCGGAGAAAGCGGCGCAGCCAAGCACTTCCACCAGGCTTACTGCTTCCTTGCGGGCTCTGTACTGAGAGACCTCATTGCCGAAGATGATGCAGGGATTTTGGGCTGAAACCAATGCCTTTGCGGCTTTCTTGAGAAAAGCCGGGTCGGCCGAGCTGAGCGGGCTGATTTGCGGAGGCACAATTGCCTGACCGGCTGTTGGTTTCAGTAGAAGATTGTGAGGCAAGCTGATGACGACAGGACCCTTCGGCGGTGAAAGAGCCTCGTGAAAAGCGCGGCGAATCAGCCTCGGAATTTCTGCCTGGGTTTTCAACTCGCAAGCCCATTTGACCAGCGGTTTTGCCATTTCAAGAAGATCGGCGGCCAGAGGCGGTTCATCGGAAAGGATCTGGGAATCCTGCTGGTCCACTAAGACAACCAGTGGGACCCGAGCCTTCATGGCCGTGTAAAGAGAGGTCTGAACGCTGGCCAGACCGGGTGCTGCAATGACATTGAGCACGCCAGGTCGAGCGGAAGCTTGCGCATAGCCAATGGCCATCATGCCCGCCACCTCGTCATGTAATGCAGACAAGAAATGAATGTCGGAGCGCATCTCGTATGTCGCCGTTATTACGGGCGATTCGCCAGAGGCGAGCGAGCCGAATACAAAGCGAGTACCCTCAGCCTGAAGCTGATCGAGAAGCAAATGGCTTGCCAGGTGGTCGGACATGATACTCCCGCGAGGTTGAGCATATTCTATCCCTGTAGAGGAAAACATACCCAGTGTTGCGGAAATTTGAGACACCTAAATGGGTGAGTCCGCAACGATTTTCACGGGTTATGTGATTTTTGCCTGTATAAAAAATGTGCGGATCGACTTGCAAAGAGGCACGCTCTGGCATAATCTGACGCGCTTTGCCCAATGCCTGGCGGGATTGGCAATATCTATAGATGGTCCAGCTCCACCAGTGGGCAGGGGGCGGTCAGGTGGAGATCTTCCAGCTTGTCGTCAAATGGCAACAGCATTCCTCTGCCCCATGAGCGGTCGTAATAGTTGAGCTGACCTTTAAAGCTTTGAGGGATGAGCTCATCCAGTCCGATCTTATTTATCAGCTGCTTGAGATTGAAAGCCGGTGCGAAATCGGCGGCCAGACTTTCCCAGGCTCTGATGCGTATCAGTTTTTCACTGAGTGCGCGCACCAAAAGTGCTGCCCAAATTGCCTCTCTGACCTTATTTTGAGCGACGATTTCCAGGATGCGCAGAACACCGCCGGCACTTTCTGTGATTGCATATCCAGCCGCTACGCCTTCGGCCTTGATTGAAGTAATACTTATTGCCGGCCAGGAAAGGTGGGAATGCTCGTGTAAGAAAGATTCGCGCATGAGCTTGTATGAATAATATTGCTGGTCTCTATCGATGCCGTATGGCTGTCTGCGTAGCCACTGCCGGTAGTGGCGTGTCGCATAGTCCAGATGTTCTGGAAGAAATCTTTCTTGATGCAATTCATAACTAATTCCATCGAGTTCTATAGTCACGGCGCCGTCTTCACAGACCTCCACTGCCGGCGGAAAGACGGGTTTTCCTTTGAGAACAGGCAACTGGATAAGCAGGTCGGCGGCGCCAATTTCCTGGAAGCCATAACGTGCATAAAAGCCGCAGTCGATGTCCGAAAACAAGATCAGCGCTTGAAATTTTTCTTTCTTGGCCAGTTCGACAGTCTCTTCCATAAGCTCGGAAGCGTAGCCCCGGTTGCGGCATTCAAGCTGTGTGTAGACGGCACCGATGCCGCCTACTCGATAATTCTCGCCCCGCACCTGCAGGTTTATTGAAGATAGCTTCAGGCTGGAAACGATTTTTCCGTCACAATTGAGCGTCAGATGACGGATATTGCGACGCGCCCAGGGGTGATTGATTTGCCTGTGCTGATATTCTAAATAATCGGATTTGGTGAGACCGGGCGACCAAATTTTGAATGTTTCGCGGAAAACCGGCAGCAATTCTTGCCAGTCGGCGGATGCAAGCTTCATTTTTGCCCGATTATTCATTTCAATTCACGATTGTACTCAGGTTTAGCGTCTTTGAGTGGGGACGACTTGATGCGCTAATGACAAGTGGAGAGTCTTCTTGTGCCGTACAATTAATAGCTTGTCCAATCCGCATCTGGAAATATCAATGTCCGGCTCATCCACTAAGAACGGCGGCGCTTTTACCGCTTATCTGGGTCACGTAGTTGATCCTGTGGACGAAGACAACTACCGTGACATCCCGGATGGCGCCGTCGTCGTATCGAAAGACGGTCTAATTGCCGTTGTTGGCAAGTGGGCGGAGCTCTCGGCTGAATATTCAAATGGCGCTCAAATTGTCAATTGCGGGCGTAAATTGATTTTGCCCGGACTGATAGACATGCACATTCATTTGCCGCAGGTTACGCAGATAGGCAAATCCGGCGACACGCTTTTGAGCTGGTTGGAGAAATACATTTTTCCGGCAGAAGCGCGTTTTAGCGAATTGAGTCACGCAGAAAAAATTGCCACCTGGTTTTTCGACGAACTGGCATGCAATGGAACCACCCTGGCCGTGGTCTTTTCCACTATCCATAAAGAAGCGACCGATGCCGCTTTCTCCATAGCAGCGGAAAAAGGCTCGCGGGCGATCATGGGCAAAGTGATGATGGACAGAAACGCGCCGGCCAGTTTGCTCGAGGACAAAAAGCATGCGCTGGCAGAATCCGAACAACTGGCCAGCAAGTGGCATGGTTTTGACGATGGGCGTTTGCTCTATGCTTTTACGCCGCGTTTTGCCATAACCGCAACCGATGAGCTTTTAAGCGAGTGCGGCAAGCTGTGGCAAAGCAGTCCCGGAACGTACATGCACACACATCTTTCTGAATCTTTAGAAGAAGTGAAAAAGGTGGCCTCACTATTTCCGGAATCGCGCAGTTATCTGGATGTTTACGACAAAAGCGGATTGGTGGGCGAGCGCTCTGTTTTTGCGCATTCAATCCATCTCGATGACCAGGATCTGAAGGTTATGCACAAAAAGAAATGTGCTCTTGCGCATTGCCCTTCCTCCAATTTCTTTTTGAAGAGTGGAATTTTTCCAATCGAAAGAGTCAAAGCCGCCGGCGTAGAATTTGGCTTGGGTTCTGACGTGGCGGCCGGACCGCAGATGTCTTTATTTGGTGTGATGAAAGATGCCAATTTCATTCAACCGCAAATTTGGATTTCGCCGCGCGAGCTTTTTTACAGAGCGACCAAGGGCGCAGCCAGGGCGCTCAAACTGGAGTCTCGGTTAGGCTCACTGGAAGCAGGCAAGGAAGCCGACTTCATCGTTGTCGATCCGACTCTGAAGAATGCCTGCCCGATGGACATTCTCGAACACGAAACAGACGACATACTTTCTGCGCTTGTATTTTTGGGCGACGACAGAATGATTGACGCTACATATATAAGGGGGCGTCCGGTCTATAAACGAACCGAAGCAGAAAAGGCAGCCGGAATCTCAAAGAAAAATTCTGAACTACACAAAGTCAGGGGTGGCAAATAATGACGACGGAAACGGCAACGGCGGGAATCAAAGAAATCTATTCTTCTGCCCAAATACAGTCTCGCATCAAGGAACTCGGTCAGGAAATAAGTAAAGACTATCGCGGTCTTGAAAAACCGGTTGTGATTGGCGTTATGAAAGGCGCCTTCTGTTTTTTAGCCGATCTGGTGCGGCAGATTAATATCGAGTCTCCCCTGCAAATTGAATTCGTCCGGCTCTCCAGTTATGGCTCGGGGACGGAAAGCTCAGGCAACGTCCAGGCGCCTTATCTAGATCTGCCCAACATTAAACGCCGCCATATCCTTGTAGTTGAAGACATCATCGATTCCGGCCGCACAGCCAAATTCTTCCTGGATTACTTGAGAGACCAGTTTGATCCGCAAACCTTGAAGCTGGCGGCATTTCTGGACAAACCGTCGCGCCGCGTGGTGCAGATTGAACCTCAATATACGGGTTTTCAAATTGAAGACTTGTTCGTCGTGGGCTACGGCTTGGACTACGCCGAGAATTACAGAGAACTCCCCTTTTTGGGGGAGATGCTCAATGTAGAGTCGTGAGATACTCGCATTAAGTGCTCAAAGAGCGGGCGTGCGATACTGAAAGTATTGGAATGGCGAGCTTGCCTTAATCACTGAGCCTGTTATCCTCTTAATAGTGGGTGCAGGATAGACGGAGTTATGGCCTTGGAGTCGACCGAGAGCGTAGACGCGAAAAAGCAGACGAACCGCCCGCTGGATCGGGCTGCATCGCTTTTTATGGTGGCGGCGGCTCTTCTTTTAATCGGCAATGTAGTCGTATTGTGGCTGGCCAGCGCTTACAACGATAAGGCCTGCCTTGATGCCGTTTATGAAGCTGGAAAGGCTTGTCTTGCCGGGCATGACCAACGCCGGATCATGAGGGCTGCCTACCTTGGCCTGGCCAATTCCCCTGCCGGTGGTTTTTTCATCGAACACCCCCATTTCACAGAGTATAAATGTGAGCAAGTGGACGGCGGTCGCAAGCTCACCATTCAAACCTCAACACTGGTGCGCTTGCCGGCTCCAATGCTTGTGGTGATGTCCAAAGACAATATCTCGGACGACGGTCGCCTGGCTATTCATAAGAAGTACCAGCTCGACATTCCCAATGGCGGCAGAAGCGCCAATTAGAGTATTCAACTCTGGCTGCCCAAGAGCTTAGAGAAGTCCTGCCAGCGCCAAAATATACAATATGCCACCAGCGGCGATGGTGACCTTAATGCCTTGCGTTATCGAAATTATTGCTGCGAAAATCGATCCTAATACCGATGTGGCACCATTGAGTGCCCAGAGCCACGGACCCAGTTCTTGATTGTCTCTGGTGAAATAATTGAGCCCCAAAGGAAATGCCCAGCCCATAAAAAATCCAGGCAGAGAAGCAACCAGGACGGCAACCAGAATTCTCTCAATTAAGGTTGTTGAATCGAGAGCAGGCAACACATAATTGCAAAAGAGCGCACTGGCAACGACAAGAATTGAAGATGCCAGAAGGCAGACAAGCATCAAGACTTTGGTTTTAACTCCTCGGTCGCAGAGGGTTTGCACAAAATAACTGCCCGCTCCTGATGCCAGAAGCAGTGAAAAGAGAACCACCGAAAGCCCATAAGTGGGGTTGCCCAAAAGAATCGTCAAACGCTGAATAAGTCCGACTTCAACCAGCATGAAGGCAACGCCCAGACAACTGAAATAGAGAGCAGATAAAACAGTATTCTTGAGTGCACCCAGGTGCCGGCGAGTCATCACCCAGGCTGGAATGACAATGGTGAGAAGGACCAGCATAGTGGTTATCACCAGAGTAAATTTGAGAAGATCCAGCCCGCGCTCTTGAGCCGGTTCGGCAAGTGAACTGTTGACCTGTCCGGTTTTGGTCGGGCTGAAGAAAAACGGTTTGTCGTCGGTGGGCAAATCAGGATCGTGGGCGGCATCCGATTTCAATATCGAAGCAAACGGTTCTACAGACTGGCCACCAGGCACCAGAAGCAGCTTATAGTCCTGCTCTTTGGCAAAACCAACCACAGTGTCGATGTCCTTTTGCTCAAAGGGATTGAGCGAAAGCAACATGGCTCCGATGTAGTGTTCGCTCAGTGAAAATGGAGCGGCGACAAGAATTATATGTTTTTCGACATCTTTGATGCCGAGGCCTTGAAGGGCTGCAACAGCCAGTTTTAGCATGCGTGATACTTGCGCTGGTTCCTTTTCATCACCCCAGCGCAAAATTGACAGGACACCTTTGTCGGTCAGGTGTCTTACGTATAGTTCAAAGGCTTCCTTTGTATAGAGCACATTCTCTGTCAGCATGAAGGCGCCGGACGATGATGCGGCCCAGGTATCGACAAGAGAGCACTGGATGACATCGTACTTCTTGCCGGAGCGAGCCAGCCAGTTGCGAGCCTCGTCGTTTATCAGTGTCACGCCCGGCTTTGTGGCCAGGTTGCCTGTAAAGTCTGCATATTTATTTCTCAGCATATCGACGATGGCCTGATTAACTTCAATTCCGTCGATTGTTTTTTGTTTGTATTCCAGACCGGTGAGAATGTCTCTGCCGCCACCAACCCCGATGACAAAAAGAGTGCCGGCAGGGCGAAGGAAATTGCCCAGACCGGTGATGTCTTTGGCAATTAATTCGAATGCCGCTTTACCGGCCTTGCCGTCCGTCATGACGGTCATGGCGCCCCAGTCGATGTAGAGTCCCTTTTGATCTATGGGCGGCAATTTTCTGCCTTCCAGGGTCGCTACTTTCGACCATGTCACCGGCGGTCCTTTAACTTCGGTCGCCACAACTCGACCAATCGGGCTCCATTTCACATATTCGACCGGAGCCGTGACATTGGCAATTTTGATGGGCGGCTGGAAAAAAAGAGTGATGCAAAACACGACAGCAACTATGGCAGCGCCGCCTATTGCTTTTGGAGAAGGGGCGGATTTTCCATGCAATGAAAAGAGCACCATCGCCAGTGCGGCAATCAAGCTAGCGCTTTCCAGAAGAGAAGGAGCATCTATAAATAAAAGTCCCACTGCCACAAGCGGGCAACTAAATGCGGCGCCGATCAAATCAAATGCGTACAGTCTGCCTACATCCTGAAAGCGCGTCAGACACACGGAAATAACCCGGCCTGAAAAATAGAAGGGCAAAGAGTAAAGCAGGAAAGTGATGATTACCCACTTTTCCGGCCCGATTATTGTGATGTTATTGCTGACCTGAATCTGCGTGCAGTAAGCAAAAAGGATGGAAAGTGCAAAACAAAAGCAGTTGCGCTTGAGAATCTTGAGAAGCTGCTTTTCCTCCATTTCTTTCTGGCGTTTTGCCCAGGTGACAAGGGCTCCAAGTGTCATTCCGAACATGGTCATGGAGACGATCATGAAGGCGAAATGGTAGCCGGCGCTGGCGCTGAATATGCGCGTCAGCATCAGCTCCAGAAGCACCGTCGCCATGCTGGCCAGGCACAATCCGACTTTTATAGCCAGGTTAGGCTTTAATTGTGATTCCATCCGATGCGAATTCCAGTTTCTAGAGGCGACACTTTTAAAAGTCCTGGCTCTTACCCGGGATTGGCCTCGGGTTTTGACTCGGTGCTTACCTTGCCTGAGACGTCATAGACTTCAACCGGACCGAAGATAAGCAGTTCTGGTTTGATCGTTTTGGCATCGCCAACCACTGCGATGGCAATATGTCCGAGATCGATGTGTTTTCTTGCTGCATTGCGCACATCGTCAGCGGTCACTGCCATTATCCTGTCGGTATAGGTTTCTAAATAGTCGCGCGGCAGATCGTAAAGTTGACCTTCCAGAAGTCTTTGCGCCAGACCGCCTTGAGTTTCCAGCCCGAGCTGGAAGGAGCCGGTCATGTACTTTTTGGATTCGTTCAATTCTTTGTCGGAAACCTTCAGATTGCGAATGCGCGAAAGTTCGTAGAAGAATTCTTGCAATGATGGTGCGGTCACCTCTGTTCTTACAGAAGCTTCAGCACCGAAAGCGCCCGGTTCTCTTTGCGCCGAAACGCCGGAATAGGCACCATAAGTGAATGATTTTGCTTCACGTAAATTGAGGAAAAGCCTGGAATTGGCAGCTCCTCCCAAGATCTGATTGGCGAGCGCAAGAGCATAGTAGTCGGGGTCGGTGCGTTTGATGGCGATATTTCCCATCTTTATATTAGATTGCACCGAGCCCGGCCGGTCGACCAGGTAAATGCGCTGTTCTGTGCGCGAAGGCATAGCCGATGCATCGATGTGGGCAATGTGTCCCGGTTTCCACTCGCCGGCAAAGTCTTTGCTTATGAGCGGGCGAATTTTAGCCGAATCGAAATCGCCGATGATTACGAGCGCTGCTTCATTGGGCAAGTAGTTTGCTTTATGAAATGCTTCCAGATCCTGACGGGTGATCGATTTGACCGACTCAGGTGTGGGCGCAATCTTCGAATAAGGATGATCACCGAAAACCACTTTGGCAAAACGTTCTTCCAGAAGGAAATCCGGATTGCTGCGTTTCATCGCCAGTTCTTGAATGAGATTGGTTTTCTTGAGGTCGAACTCTGCTTGCGGGAAGGTGGGATTGAAAAGGACATCCTCAAAGGAGGCAATCAGGCGATCTGTATAACGCGAGAGCACCGAACTGCTGACGATCGTAAAATCATTGTCGGCACCAGCCTTGAGGGCACCACCGATGAAATCTACTTCGTCGGCAATTTGCTTGCTGGTCTTTTTCTTGGTCCCTTCTGTGAGCATATCGGCGGTCAAGGAGGCCACGCCTCTCTTTTGGGCAGGATCGTTGGCGGAGCCCACTTTCAGACCGAGAGCCATCGTCACCAGAGGATAACGATGATCTTCGACCAATTGAACGGAAAGTCCGTTTGTCAACTTGAATGATTCAATCTTTGGCAATTTGAAAGCACGAGGCGGCGGTGACTCGGGTGGCTTTTTACGCCAGACTTCCGGGTCTGCCGCAGTTGCTTTGCCGGCATCCGCAGAAGCATCCTCAGCCCATGCTGAAATGCATGGAATCTGCATGCTCAGTAAGATCAGGAAGCTGGTTGCTAAAGCTTTTACTCTCATTGCTCTCTCCTAGTTGGCCCTAAAAATAGATTGTTTTGACTTCAGTGTTTTCAGTCGTTCAACTATTTTTTTGACTGCTCCGATTCTTTTTTCTCCGGCGGGTTTTTTCCCGCCTCTGCTGCCGCTCTGTCTTCCTTGCCTTCTTTGGGCTCGATGTCGACGATGCAGGCGACATCTTTGTTGAATATCGCTTTGGCAACTCGTTGCACGTCTTTAGCAGAGACGTTCATGTAAGCCTCGAGATCCTTGTCGATCAGTTTTGGATCGCCAAAAAAGAGTGTGTATTCTCCCAGCTGCTCCGCTCTTCCCAGGCTGCGCTGCAAGGATGTATGCGCATTAGCAAAGAGAGTTCTTTGAATTTGATTTTTTGCCTTTTCCAATTCATCGGCGGCAATCGGTTTGTTTTTCAGGTTATCCAATTCTTCAAACAGAACCTGGCGAGCGCGCTCCGGAGTATTGCCCGGCTTCAGCACAACAAATGCCTCGAAGCCCGACGGTCCGCGCCGTTCGTCATATCCGGCATCGGCTTTGAGAGCCAACTTTTCTCCTTTGATCATGCGTTGATAAAGCCTTGAAGATTCGCCGGCCGAGAGCAGTTTTTCAATCACTCCCAAAACGTAATAGTCGGGCTCTCTTCGACCTGGTGCGCGCCATCCGATCCAGAAGGCCGGCAGATTGGCATGCTTGTCTTCGACCTTGGCATATTTGGCTTTTGTTTGCTCACCTTCAGCTACATCGGGTTTGGGAGGCGCTTCTTGGCTTGGGATCGTAGCGAAATATTTCTCCACTTTCGGTTTCATATCTTTGCTGTCGAAATCACCCACCACAACAAGCACTGCATTGTTTGGTGCGTAATAGGTTTTGAAAAAGGCGCGCACATCATCCAAACTCGAATCTTCAAGATCTTTGAAATATCCGATTGTCGGGTGGCCGTTCACCCAATTGTCGAAAAGCATTTCGTCAAACTTGACCGATGCAGGGACATAGGGCTGATTGTCGTAATTGAGCCGTTTTTCTTCTTTGACCGTTTCTAATTGATTCTGGAAATTTTCCGGCGTCAGCTTCAAAGAGCGCATGCGATCCGATTCCAACCAGAGGGCCAGCTCTGCCTGATTGCTCGGCAGTTTTTCAAAATAATTGGTGAAGTCCGGATGTGTCGAGCCGTTCAAGCTGCCACCGGCGCTCTCTACATACTTGAAGTGTTCGGTTTTGCCGACATTTTCGGAACCTTCAAACATCATGTGTTCGAACAAATGAGCAAAGCCGGAGCGACCCTTTTTCTCGTTGCGGGCACCGACATCATAAAGAATTGCCACTGCCACTACAGGCACCGAGTGATCCTCGGAAAAAACAACTCTCAATCCATTGCCAAGCTTGAAGTCGGCATTGACTGGAATCAGCGGCTTCTTGCTTTCGGCAGCAGTTTTTTGCGTGCGGCTGGAATTTTTTGAATTGCTTGTTTGCGATTTCTTCGCCAGGGCTGCCATCGTGCCCGTTTGAGCGCCCATCAAAAGGCTCAAACCTAGAAAAACTGAAAGACCTGTCTTTACAGGTTTGAACGCGGCGACTTTAGTCATCATCATCATCAGCTCCAAGCAGGACAGAAGTCCAGAATATCGAAACGACCAGAATGGAAAGTATTGCCGAACCCACGCAAACCTTGTCCGGCAGTCCATATCTTTTCATCATTAGATATGTCGCGGCAGAGAGTATCACTGCCAGAACGGCTACCATGTGGTTGACTGTTAAGGTTGGCATATTTTGTTATAGCAAATGCCCTGATTCTACCGAAGGGCGCGCGCAACGCGCCGTATACGCTAACTAACACTGCCACATCCACTTCCACTCTTAGATATTGCGCCCGGTCATGAGGCTTGCCTCAAAAACAGCGCGCAACTGCCAAGCATAACAGGTAGGCGCTCCCCAACCCTTAAAAGGGGCGGGATTGCAAAGATTTGGAAGAGGAAATTGGCAATCAGGAAGCTTCCCTGAGGGCGCCTTGCCTGCCGCCGGTTATATCCGAGCGTGAGAAAGAGTCTCTGCGCAATGGCAGCCTTTTCTGTCCGCCTTTATCTCTTCTATCAAATTGACCAAAAGGGCTTGCAACTTGGTTATGTTTTCACCGAAAACCTTCACTACTTCGCTGTGCGAAACAGGCTGCACATCACCGACAAGGCCGGAATCGTAGTCCGTAATCAAGGCAATATTGACGACGCACAATTCCAGTTCGCGAGCCAGATGCGCTTCCGGATACTGGGTCATGTTGATTACTTCCCAGCCCATGGACGTGAACCACTTCGACTCGGCTTTCGACGAAAAGCGTGGTCCTTGAATGACTACCACCGTTCCTTTTTCGTGCATCGTAATGCCCGCTTTGCGTCCGGCGGCGATTGCTAGCTGGCGCAGCTCCGGGCAATAAGGGTCGGCAGCCGAGACATGCGTGGCGATTGGCCCATCGTAGAAAGTGTCGATACGGCCGCTGGTTCTATCTACATATTGATCGCTGACCACAAAACTGCCCGGTGCCACATTGGTTTGCAGTGAGCCGGCGGCGCATGGGGAGATTATTCGCGTTACGCCAAGCGACTTCATGGCATACATATTGGCCCGGTAATTGATTTTGTGGGGCGGAATCTGGTGGCTGGCGCCATGTCTTGGAAGAAATGCCACCTTTTTGCCTGCCATGGTGCCGATAACCAGTTTGTCGGAGGGGGCACCGTAAGGAGTCTCAACCGCGCGCTCCTCGTACTTGTCGAAAAGCTTGTAAAAGCCGGAACCGCCAAACACACCGATGTCTGCGATCTTTTCTATGCTGTCTTTCCTGTCAGTCACTTGAGTCTTTTCTCCAATCCCAAATCAGGGGAAACCACATGGCAAGTCAAATTTCAACGAGGTAGCCTATAGTATCACCCCCGCGATTTTGGCTCGAATCGGGCATAAACCGGGCTAAGATCCAGCCAGAATCGGGCTAGAATCCGCCTAAAATGAGTAAGAATTCGCGTATATGGGTATATAACGAGGGCTGTATCTGTCCATGTGCAAGGCTTTGCCGGTCCGATACCGGCGAGAACACATAGCAAAGGAACCGGGAAGTCAAAGTCATGGAAACAGTACGGAAGCATTTTCTATTTCTCTCGTTATTCGGCTTAATAGCACTAATCGGCTCCTTTCCGTTTCTCCAAGCAACTGCCTATGAAGATCGGCAAATAGTCGCTTATCCGTTTGGCTCCGCCCGCACGCTCGAAAGGGTCAAGTCAGACGCCAAGCCGGATCCCGACCAGCTTTATCACAAAGTCTGGAAGCTCATAAAAGAAGACTTTTTCGACGACAAATACAACGGTCAGGATTGGGACACTTGGAGGCACCGTTACGACGGCAAGCTGAAGACGACCGAAGATGCACACAAAGCAATCGAGACGATGCTGGCCAGCCTCGGCGACCGATACACGCGCTTTCTTGATAATGACGCCTTCGACGATGAAAATTCGCAGATTCATGCCAAGCTTTGCGGCATCGGCATTCAAATTGGCGTCAACAAATCAAGCAACATCATAATCATTGCTCCCATTGATGATACGCCCGCCCAGAGGGCCGGCCTGAGCTCATCAGATGAGATTCTGGAGATTGACGGAAAATCCACTAAGGGTTTTAACGTAGAAGAGGCTGCCAAGCTTATTCGCGGCGAGATCAACACAAAAGTGGTGCTGACCATTCAACGCAGCGGACACCGCCTCAAGGTAGGCGTGGTGCGGGCGGAGATTCCAATTAAGGCTGTTCAGATTGCCAAAATGCTGGACGGCGATATCGGCTACATTCGGCTATCCAGCTTTATCTCGCAGCAAGCTAATCGGGAAATGCGTGAGGCAATCACAAAGCTGTCACCGGCCAAGGGCTTGATTTTGGATCTGCGCGAAAATCCGGGCGGATTGCTGACCAACGCTATCGAAATAGCCAATATGTTCCTCGATCACGGCAATATAGTCTCCACCGTGGACAGAGACGGCTACAAGACTGCGCAAACAGCAGACGGCAATCAGCTCTGCAAAAAACCACTGGCCATCTTGATCAACAAAGGCAGCGCTTCTGCCTCCGAGATCACTTCCGGTGCGCTGAAAGACAATGGCAGAGCCATTCTCGTCGGACAAAAGACATTCGGCAAAGGACTGGTGCAAGGCATCAACAAGCTCGAAGACGGCAGCGGCGTCAACATCACCATCGCCCGCTATCTGACTCCAGCCGACGTGGATATCAACAAGAAAGGCATCGCCCCCGACCAGGTGGTCGAACTCAGTGACGACGACTTGAAGGCTGGAAAAGGCTGCTGGTGGAACGATCCCGAAGGGCCGCAAGTAAAGCGCCAGCCTGAAGACTTTAAAGACAAGCAACTGAAGGCGGCATTTGACCTGATGAAGGCGAAGGTCAGCCACTCGGCGTCCGTAGCCATAGGCCACTAGTTTAAGCTTCTGTTTCCACTTTTGCTTTGCGTATTTCTCAAGAGGCAAAACCGTACTATAGTTTCAGCATGGCCGAAAAGAAAAACCCTGATAAATTCCAAGCGACGCGCTCCGGCGAGTATGAGTCAGCTGAGCAGTTCAAGCGCGACTTTGCTTTTGGGGTCGTGGTTATCGGCACCGAAGCAGGCTGCGGAAAGACCATTTTCATGACCGGCCTGTCGGCCGCCTTGCGCGAGGAAGGTTTTCCTACCCGAGCAATAAAGCCGTTTGTGCTTGGCTCGCGCCGTGACGCTGAGTCCGAACTGGCATTTATAAGTTCGATTACCCATACCCCCGTCAACTATCCGATTGTCATTATCGAGAAGCCCACGTCCGTTCAAGAAAGCAACTGGCAACAGGCGGCAATGTTGACGACATCCAAGCAGCACCTCACATTTGTGGAAATGCCTGGTTCTGCTGCCACACCGCTTGCTTATGAGCTGACAGGGACCGACACGGTCGGGTCGACCTGGAAAGATTCTGCCGATTTTGCCTGTGACCTGGGTCTGCCCTGCATCCTTATCGCCAAGCACAACAAGGATGCTCTTGAGAAGATTATGCTGGCGGCCACCTTCTTGAAGAGTCGTGATGCCCGCCTGGTCGGCATCGGCACGGTCGAAACCAGCGAATACGGCGGCGCCAATGAACTCAAGATGACCAAATCCGAGCTGGAACTGGCGATCTTGAACAACACTAATTCTCACTACCTGGGAGCCATCGAATACAGCCCCTCAATCAGTGTGCCTCGAGTCAATCAGGGCAACCTGATCAAGGTCACTTCGGCCGGAGTCGATCTTTTGCACGTATTGCGCAGTCTTGGCGCGCCGGCGTCTCTTTCCAAAAGCTAACTTTATTCCTTAAAGATATAGATGCAAATGGCTTTTTACCCGGTTGGGCGTGCCAAACTTTTGCCATTCAGCGCTTCTCTTGGTTCGGCTGGCAGCTTACTGGAGCACGCCTTTGGACAACAAAGAATCGGCAGCCGTCAATGACGTCAAAAAATTGGCACCAGATGCCAGAGAGCTTGTCGTGTTTACACTTTCCGATTCCTCAGGTGAGACAGCAGAGGCAGTCGGACGCGCTGCCCTGGTGCAGTTTCCACCCGGACGCGCGTCGATTTACCGACTGCCGCAAGTGAAAAGTTGCCAGCAACTGGCAGGGCTTGTACGAGAATGCGCCAATGGGCGTGCTGTCATTGCTTATACCTTGGTATTGCCGGAATACAGAGAAACACTGGAGGCGGAAGCTGCCAAATTCAGCATCCCCACAGTCGATCTGCTCGGACCACTGATCTCTCGTATCGCCAGCATCACACAGACTGCGCCGCTTTCTCAGCCGGGCCGATTGCACTTGTTGGACGAGAGCTATTTCAAACGCATTGAGGCAGTCGACTTTGCCATCAGATTTGATGACGGCAAAAACCCCGACGGTATTAAGCAGGCGGACATCGTTTTGATTGGTGTTTCCAGAACCAGCAAAACGCCGAATTGCATGTATTTGGCGCACCACTATGGATTGAAGGCCGCCAACGTGCCACTTGTGTTCGGAGTAGATCCTCCTCTGGCCTTGTTTCAAATCAACCCCAAGAAAATCTTCGGTCTGGCCATCGACCCCTACTTACTGCAGGAAATCCGCACCACAAGAGCGATTGTTCTGGGCATGCGCGGCGAAAATGATTACGCCGACCCGGATCGAATCCGGCAAGAAGTGCGCTATGCCAAGAAAATATTCCGAGAGCTAAAATGCCACGTCATCGACGTATCGGCAAAAGCAATTGAAGAAACCTCAAGCGAAATCTTTTTGCAATTAAGACAGTAATTAAATCGATGAAAAATAAGGGAGAAAACACATGGTAAGCACCAAAGGACAGAGCACTGTTGACTTGAAGAGAGTCTTCCTCTTCCCTGATGCCTACAAGGCACTCAATCATCTGGGCAGCCAAAAGATGCGTGAGATGCTGGGCGGCAAAGGCGCCGGTCTTGCCGAGATGACGTCCTCCGGTGTGAATGTGCCCCCTGGTTTGACTATCACGACCAGTGTTTGCCGTGAGTATTACGACAATGGCAAGAAAGTCCCGGATGGACTTTATTCTGAAGTGATGGATGCTTTGAAGGACGTGGAAGGAAAGGTTGACAGACGTCTGGGTGACCTTGAAAAGCCGCTTCTTTTGTCGGTTCGCTCCGGTGCAAAATTCTCCATGCCCGGCATGATGGACACGATTTTGAATCTGGGCTTGAACGACCAAACGGTTGAATCTCTGGCCAAATTGACCAACAATGCCCGCTT
>CAZHEZ010000015.1:0-73395 GCA_964531315.1 uncultured Candidatus Obscuribacterales bacterium
TTGCGATTTTCATTGCCTAATAATCTCACATTTAGGTGCCGGAAATTAACTTTTGCAATTGGCTGCGCAAACCGTCCGATTCATACGGCTTTCCATGACCGGCAAGCAGCCTGTTTGCATCCACTGTTACGTATTGCCCGATACTGGCGTTGCGTGTGTTCTTATCCAGGGTGCACCACAACTGGCCAAGCTTTGGCTTGCCTGCCAGATTGTCGAGGTTGTCACCGCAAAAAAGCGATTGTGCTGATGGTGCAAACAGGCTAAGGCTGCCGGGAGTGTGACCGGGAGTATGCAAGATATCCAAGCGCTCGATTTGCTCTTTGTGTTTCAGCGCAATAACATTTTCGACCTTCGGCACTGTAAATCCAGCGCTGTGAGCTAACCACAAAGCGCAGCGACAAATGAAAGAACCTTTTTCTTCGTGATACTTTTTGCCGCGCAGAAAATCTACTTCAGATTCATGTGCAAAAACAGGAACACTAAGCGCACGTGAGATTGCTGCTGCCGATCCGGCATGATCAGGATGGGCGTGGGTAATGATGATCCGCTTAATTTCACCGAAATCTCGACTCAGTCTTACTATCTCTTCTGCGTGATTGGGGCAGCCACAGTCGATTAATGTCAGTCCATCGTCGCCTTTCCAGAGCCAGCAATTGGTCTCAACCCCTACAACCGGCGGAAAACGCAAAGTGATTTGCCACAGTGAGTCGGGTTTGATTGTAGTGATTTGTGGATATTTGGCCACTGATTGCGCATCTGAAAAGTTACTGCGGACATTTCCAGCTCTCAATCTAGCAGAAAAGGCAGAGCGGCGCCGAGAATTGATGGAAAAATTGGGTTTCTACTTCGTCGCCGGTGAGTTCTCAAAGCGTCGGCAATTAAAGGAATCAAGCGGCTGGCTCAAGGTTTCTCTGAGATCTTCGTGTTCATTTGCCAAATAAAACCGATTCAGTCCATCGGTCCTTATAAAAGAGTATCCGGCTGTGATGAGAAGCGGCTCCCATTCTTTCCACGTTTCTACATATGAAAGCGGTTCTGTAGCTTCGACTATGACTATCCATGGACGGATCTTGCTCAGGTCAATGCCGAGCAAAACTTCCTTTTCCAGACCTTCAACATCGATTTTTAAAAACTGAACTTGGCTGACCCCTTCATAAGCGCAAATGTCATTGAGGGTGGTCAGATTCACTGTCACTTCCTGCACTTTAAAGCCGCGTTCTCTATGCTGTCTTGCATACTCTGCATTGGCGGTTGACAGCCCGGTATCGACGACCTCGTAGAATTGTATTTCGCCCTTATGTGCGCCTACTGCCACATTGAGGTTGATATCGTGAGGTCTGTCGTTCTTCAGTTTTTCATGCCAGTATTTGATCGGTTCGATATTGATACCGTTCCAGCCGTGTTGGTAAAACGCTTTGGTCACGGAATCAACAACCGGATCGTGAGCTCCTACATCAATGTAATAGCCGCACCAAATGTCCCCGAGTGTGCGAAAAAGAACGGCATCTTCAAACAGCTGAGAATATGAAATGAATGGTTTTTCTGTATCCATTTTTCTTAGATCTTCTTGTGGAAGCTTTCCGAGTATCCGGTCATTTCAACATAGGCTTCGCCAGTAATTGGTTTTCCCATCTTGGTTCCTGAAACCGATGATGCGCCTTCCCAATAGGTAACATCGGTTGAGCGTTTTGTAACCAATTCCTGACTGTCAAAATCAGCGTTTACCTGGAGTTTGATTTGTTTGCTCGGAATCTCAATCTCCCAATTCATCGGGTAATTTCCTTTGCTGAGCGGGCTGAGCCATTTTGATTTTGCCTGTACTTTAAACTGAGCAAGCGACAGATGTTCTGTTTTTCCATCAGCATTAATAATGGTGCCGCTGGAATTCTTGTCTATGCTTCCATCGCGTTTGCGCATCATGTAAAGCATTAGTTCCGAATTGTCGCTTAATTGTAGGCTATACCAATCCCAACCTACTTGCTCTTCGGTCAATTGGTTTGAACCGAATTCGTGATCCATCCAGGATGTGCCTTCGACGCGTTTTTCCTTGCCGTCGATAAACAATAAACCTTTGGTTTCCAAACGAGTCAGTGAGTAATAATGTGATGCGCAGCCGACACAATCGGCTTTCTGGCTCACACCATCCTTGCCATGAATTACGGGCGTTTTTTTCGAATTGAGAAGCAGTTTGATTCCCGCTTTTTCAGCATCGGCAGTCAGAATCATTGCGTCACCAGCTTCATCGACTCTCCAGCCGTCATTGTAAATGTGAAGCACCGAACTGCTGGCGGTGCCGAGAGACAGCCCACTGCGAGTCAGTTTTTCGTAGAAGTGGAATTTCTTATTGCTTATATCGCTGACAGCGAAATGGGCGAGATAGACATTTGCGTGTTCCTTCGCTATGCCCTCACCTTTTTGCGCTGGTGATACACCGCTTCTAAAAAATGTAAGTTCGTAGCCGTATTTCTTTCCGTCATCACTTTTCAGGTGTCCTGTGTAGTACCACCACTCGGTTTTAAAAGCCTCATGAGAGGCGTGATCCCGCGGAAAGGAGAATTTGTAGCCGGGCAATGCTTTCTTGTAGTAAGTGTCGGCGGGTTCTGCTTGCACGGGCGCTAGAGCGAAAATGCAAAATGAAAAGATGAAAGTTGAGGCGGTCATCAAAGCTAGAGAAATAACTTTCTTGTTGAACATTTTCGTTCCTTTTACTCTTTGTACTTTTGACAACTTACTCACTGCGCACATATTCCGCAGCCTTTGTACGCCCGGCTTCATTTGCCGGCAGGATTCCGGCCGCCAGGGCCGCCAGAATGACCAGACCTGAGGACTGAAATATGAAATCCCAGGGGATCAACATTTGAATTGTCCAGCCAAACGATTGCCTGTTTATGACGTTGACCAATAAGAGTGAAAGTACATACCCGACGGCGATACCGGCGACACTTCCGCATGCTGCCAGAATCACTGCTTGAGAGAGAACCACTTTTCTCAGCTGCAAGCGCGTAGCGCCCAAATAACGCAGAATGGCGAATTCGCGCCTGGATTCGTGCGTCAGAGCAAGCAATGCATTCATCACTGAAAGCAAGGCTACGGCGATGGCTATTGTGTGCAATGCATATGTGACTGAGAATGTTCGATCGAAAACTCGCATTGCTTCCGTTCTCAATTCTTGATTGTTACGAATAAGCACAAGAGAAATTCCCTTGAGTTTAGCCAGACAGTCTTTCCTCACGGATTCGGCATCGGCATTGGCAGTGAGAAACACGGCGATGCTCGTCAATTTGGTCTCGGCAAAGTTTTCTAAATACTGCTTGCGATCGATAACTATATAGCCGAGGTCGCTCGAGTAGTCGTAATACACTCCTGCCACCTTGAGAGGCAGCATGCCTTTGAGCGTCGGTATCTCAATTGTATCGCCAGCGTTGACGCTGCGTCTTACCGAAAATGTTTCTGATATTACGCAATCACCTGGGCCCATATTTTCGATTAATGCATTTCCGCGTTCGCCGTTTATGAGCCTCAGGCGACCGTATTTTTTCAAGACCTCGAATTCACCGGCGCCGACTATTAAAGGCTCTCCCTTCACGGTTGTGCGGTGTTCGACAAATCCGTCCACGGCAGCAACACCTGGAATCCGGCGAATAATATCGGCAGCCTTCGCTTCGATTTTAGCTTCGCGATTTCCGTCTGCTCGCGATTGTGATTGGATGTATAAGTCTGCTTTCAGGGTTTGTTCTACCCATGCCACCACAGTGCTGCGAAAGCTGGCGATCATAATAGCAAGGCTGATCATCATTGAGATGCCCACCATCAAGCTGGCCACTGCCACCGCTGTTCTTCCCGGGGCTCCGGCCAGCGCGCGCACGGAAATTATTCCTTCCACCCCACAGAAAGATTTGAAGGCGCTGTTCTTATTGACGCAAGTGAAAACCAGATTGAGTGCAAACGGCGTTACAAGTGCGGTGCCGATAATTGCTGCAAACGCAGCTGCGTATCCAAAAAAAGGAAAGCCGGCAATCGGCTTGGCAAAAGTGGCCAGACCACCGAGCACATAGATGATCAGACCGGCAACCAGCAATCCCACGGTCGAATGAACTATTCGAGATTCATACGATCCATGACGCGCCGCTTCTGCCGGCGCTACTGATGTCGCTTCGATAATTGGTGGAATCGCAGCAATAACTGTAAGCGAAACGCCAATCAAAAAAGCCTTTAGAAGTGACAGAGGTTCTATGGTTGTGGAACCAAGTGGATGGCTGAAATAAAAATGCTCGATTGTGCCTGCAATTGCCGTCAGTGCACTGTCGGAAAGCATCACTCCAGCTGCCACACCGAGAAGCGAACCGGCCACGCCGAAAAGAATTGCTTCTGAAAGAAACAACCCGGCTATCTTCAATTTACTTGCGCCCAGCGTTCGCAAAATTCCAATTTCTTCCCGGCGGCGCACAATTGAAATTGTCATCGTATTGTATATGAGAAACATGCCGACAATCAGTGCGATGAATGCCAGCGCCGTCAGATTGTATTGAAATGAGCGCGTCATTTTTTCAACTGTGCGCGCCCGTGCTGACGGTGTATCCACTGTGACCGGCTCAGTGATGTTATTTGTCAGGTGCTCCTGAATAGACGAAAAAACGCTTTCCGGAACGATCAGTTCAACCTGGGTGATCTTGCCTGGAATGTCGAAAAGCTCTTGAGCGGTCTCCAGATCTACAACTACTGTCTGGCCGCTAAATGATTTGCCCAGCCCGCTGGATTTTAAAACACCGATTACCTGCAGGATAACAACCTTGTCGTTTACAGAAAGAGAAAGTGGACTGCCTTTCTTCAGTTTTAATTCCGAGGCCAGATGCTCGCCAATTAAAGCCGTGCCGAATTCAAGCAACGAGGTTGATGTTTTCTCACCAGTATTTGTCGAGTCTTCTGATTGATCTTCTGTAGGACTCAAACGAGCATCTTTGGATGTGCTCGATTCTTCATTTTGAGAATTCTCGGTTTTTGTCTGCACGAATTCGGGAGGTGCCAGAGTGTCGATGCCGGTCACTTGAACTAAAGGGTTATCGGCTCCCAGGGCAACTGCATGTGCTTGCAGGATTGGTGTGTAGACAACGCCCTCTCTTTCCAGTGGTGCAAGTGAGGCCAATACGGACTGACCGAGATAGTTGCCGGCGGCCGGGCGAATTTCCAAATTTGCTTTACCGGAAACCAGGTCGACTGTTTCTTTAAACTCGCTCAAGGCAGTTTCATTGGCCAGACTGATGGCCAGAAAAACGCAAACACCAAGGGCGATACCAGTAACTGTAATGGCTGTACGCCGCCAACTCGACAAAAGATCTCGGACGACAAAGGGATAAAACAAGCTAAGAACAGACATTTTCAGTCGCTCTCTTTTCTGGGTGCGGAGACCTGCTTTGCCAGTGGTTCTTCTATTGCAGATAGCTCTTCATTAACCAACCTGCCGTCGCGCATTTGCAAAATACGATGGGCGCAGGCGCTTGCTTCTTTGCTATGCGTCGCCATAATGATCGCCAGATTCAGATCGCGGTTGAACTCTTTGATCAGATTCAATATGTTTTCGCCGTTTTGTGTGTCAAGATTTCCTGTCGGTTCGTCTGCAACCAGAAGTTTCGGCTCGTGAATCAGGGCGCGCGCAATGGCGACGCGTTGCATTTCACCTCCAGACAATTGATAAGGAAAGAAGTTTGTCCGACTTTCCAGTCCCACTCTTTTGAGAAGCTCTCGGGCGCGATTTGCGGCCGATTGTAACTGTTTGCCCTTATTGAGCTCGATTGGCACCAGGATGTTTTCCAAAACCGAAAATGTGGGCAGGAGATTGAACGATTGAAAAACAAAACCAATCTTTTCTCCACGCAGACGCGTCTGCGCTTCATCATCCAATTGCCCGAGAGTTTGCCCGTCAAAGACAATCTCGCCAGCGTCCGGGCGGTCGATTGCGCCAATCAAATTGAGCAGGGTGCTTTTGCCGCATCCGCTTGGGCCCATGATGGCCACGAATTCTCCTGTCTGGATGTCAATTGATACGTCTTTGACCGCGTCGATATTGTGCGCCTTGTAGCACTTTGACACTTTGGTGAGCGAAATTAAGGTGTTTGATTCGGGCATTGCCAGCCGTTGGGATTCCGACGGACTTTATTGTAGTCAGTAAGAATAGAACAATGGGTGAACATTGCGGTGTTCACCCATTTCTCCTGTGTGTTTTGATTGAAGCAGCCGCGAGCCTATTTTTTGGCGCTCTTTTCCGGCTTCGACTCCTTGCGGTCGGAGGCTTCACGTGTAGATTTCTTGGAGTTTTTCGCAGTGGTCGTTGAATTGGCTTTCAGGAAGTCATGGACGAAATCCTGACCCAGTTTGGTGACGGCCTCTTTGGGCTCGCCGGAAGCCATAAAGACTTTGTCGCTATATGTGACTGCTTGAATTTTTGACTTTGGATCGCGCAAAAGGGAGACCCATTGTCTGAGCGACAACTCGGCGATGGTGTGATTGGCTGTTTTGTAAAAGGTGATTTGCAAGATAGCGTCGACCGGGCTGTCACCTTGCTTCAAGTTGGTAGCCACAAACAGGGGCACGCCTGTCTCCTTCAGAATGCCGCCCAGTTCGGTTTCTAAAGGTTCGAAGTTTTTGTAACCGACGACGCGATAGGCCATTCCTCTGATACCTTCCAGGGAAGGAACCATGAGGGATTCCCTCGCTTCTTTGCGCTTCGCTTTGATTTCTTCCAGAGAAATCGGCACTGTGGAAGCGTTTTCCGCCATAACAGGCGATGCACCGACGGCTGCTCCGATTGAAGCCATTAAGAGCAAAGAAGCGAGTTTTTGGTTAAGTGTCATAGCGACTGCACCTTGAAAATTGGACGACGAGAGACTGTAAAGAGTACCAGAATTGGAGTTTTACGGCTATTTTCGCAAGACGAAATACTGCAGAGCCTCTTGTCATCAGCCCTCAAGTGTGGTTTGAGCCGTATCGCCAACTTTGCAAATGAGCATTTCATGAGCCCGAATCGATTCCTCACGGATCCCTCAGGTTTAAAGTTAATACTGAAGCTACAAGAAAGACCTGATACGCAAATACAGAAGACGCCGCACAAATGGGATAATGTGAAACTGTAGGCGGCAACGAAAAATTAAACGCCGAGACTCAAGGAGTAATAGTATGCGCTTCACTTTTACAAAATTGCTGGCCACCAGCTTCTCTTTGGCACTGGCAAGCAGCGTTGCGATGACAATGTCCGCTTACGCTCAGGGTGCCGAAACCGCAGCCGATCAGTCTGCTTTTTCAGACGACGGCGACATGCTTCGCCTCAACGAAGCACAGCTCAGAGATCTTGAGATGCAAGAGCAAAGTGCTGAAAACGCAGCCAACATGGATTCCGGAAGAAATCAGCAATACAGACTTTATGCTGAAAAAAGAATTCAGGACGTTGAAAAACTGAAGGGCGCTAAGAAGGCTGATGCCGACACCCAGGTGCAGACATTGCGCAGATGGTTGCAAGCCGATTCGGCTCAACGCGCACGCGACTTGCAAATAATTCGCAGCTTGCAAGCAAGAATTTCCAGGCTGGAACAAACCCAGCAAACGACAATGGCAAACCTGGGCAATGATGTTGGCGCTTTAAGAGAAGCTGCCAATGATGCCCGCTCCGATACGAAATTCCAGCAACAAATGTCCATGAACTACTTCAACGAAATGCAAACCGAAGTGGGTGCCGCAGCCTGGTATCCGCCGCGCGGCAATAGCACTTCGTACAACATGGGCGGCATGGGCTTCAACGGCGGTCAACAGTTGTTCGGCGGATATTAGGAATAAATCGTGGGGAGACTATTCCTCGCCATTCTGGTCAGCCTACTTTGTACATTTACGACTCCCGGCCTTTCAGCCGATGCGCAAGACTTGAAAAAGTTGCCGCGCGTGGTGATATCGTCGGGAGGTCCGTATACGGCGCAAGGCAGCTCGATCCAAAATTTTGAAGACGCCATCGATGTGCCGCCTGCATATTCAAACAAACCGCTGGCGCTGGTGGCCACAAACGGGTCTGTTTCATCAAGCGGTTTTAGCTGGGTGAGAATGTTTTTGCAGCCCGGCGGCAGTGATACCAATCTGCAGTCAGGCGCATCAGAACTGGGGCGTCTGCTTGTCGACGAGAATTCCTTCCTGAATTCGGCCCAGGCTTATGTTGATTTGACCGCGCAGCTGGCAACCGGGCGCAACAGAATACATATTGAAGGGGTCGGCTCAGAGGGCGCCCAATTTTATTGGGAGCTGCGCTCGGTTGGTGCCCCTGAGCTGTCAAAACTGAATCCGCGAGTAGCAATTGGTGGAGCACCCCTGGAATTGTCCGGAATCGGATTCAGTGTGCGCCCATCTGAAAATGAAGTGATGCTTGGACCTTACCCGCTTTCCGTTATGGAATCGAATGGACGCATGCTCAAGGCTTATGTTCCTCCTGGTTTTCCTCAGGGTCAGTACAGTCTTGCCGTGGCAATTCAGGGGATGAAAAGCAATTCCATTCAAATGGAAATTTTGCCTTCTCCCAAAATTTCTTCTGTTTATCCGGTCAGTTTATTGCCCGGGCAGACAATCTCCATCAGAGGCAGCGGTTTTTCCGACGCACGCGAAGGCAATCGCGTCTACATCGGAGAGTATCCGGCACCGGTTGTGGGAGCCAGTTCACAATTAATCAATGCAATGGTGCCCAACATGCCTGTAGGCGCAGCCAAAGTTACAGTCATTGCCAATGGTGCTACCGCCCAGGGCAACCCTCAAGTTTCCATCAGTTATTTGCGGCGATAAATTTAGATCTTGATTACGATCTTGCCGAAGTGGGCGCCGCTTTGCTGATACTTGAGCGCTTCGATAATTTGATTTGCCTTGAACGTCTTATCAATGACTGGCTTCATCTTATGCAGCGCAATTGCCGAATTCATTCGTTCGTACATTTCAACAGAACCGACAAAAACACCTTGCAATTTCACGGCTTTCATCAAAAGCGAAATTTCAAAGTCTGACTTTTGTTTTGGATCAGCCAGCACACCGATCAAGCTTATATGACCGCCCAGCTTCACCGAAATTGCCGATTTGGCAAGTGTTCCGGCGCCGCCGATTTCCACCACATGATCGACACCGCGACCGCATGTGTATTTAACTACTTCCTTTTCCCAGTCCGGTGTTTTCTTGTAATTGATGACATGCGCTGCACCCATTTTTTGCAGCCGTTTCATTTTCTCGTCATTGCTGGTTGTGGCGATCACTTCGGCACCGCTCAAAAGCGCCAGTTGCAGTGCAAAGATGGAAACACCGCCGGTTCCCATAACCAGAACAGTTTCGCCGGCACGCAAATTGCCGTTTTCAATCAGCCCGTTCCAGGCCGTTAAGGCAGCGCAAGGAAGGGTGGCGGCCTCTTCAAAGCTGAGATGTTCAGGAATGCGTACCAGAGACTTTTCGTTGAATACCGCATATTCGCGCAACACACCATCTATGGTGCCGCCCAGATCCGAAGCCTTGACGGTGGGATTGATCGGACCAGCCAACCATTCAGTCATAAAATTGGGAGAGACTCGATCGCCAACTTTATAGCGCGTTACGGCAGACCCGATTTCGACGATTTCGCCGGCGCCGTCTGAAAGTGGAATTCGAGGCAGCTTGATGCCTCTGTTATAAACACCCAGAGCGACAATGATGTCGCGGTAATTGAGAGATGCCGCTTTCATCCTGACAAGCACATCCAGCGGACCGAGAGCAGGGGTGACTCTCTTGGACTGTCGGATGGCGTCGATTGCAAAATTGGACAACTCAAAGGCTGCGTATTCGATGTCTGTCTTTGTCGTCGCCGTAACCATTTCGACCTCCGCGTCTGTAAGAGCTGAAAAGATGCTCGTATATATGTGGATAGAATTGATAGCACCTTCTCGGCTTCAGATCATGAGAGCGGGCGGATTTAGCCTGGTTTCGTCGCAAATCATTGGTAAAAGAGCGAGATTTAGTGAAAATCCACTTCCGGCATTGCGTATTTCTTGCGAAGGGTTTCAATTTGCGCCACAGGCGCTCCTTTTGGGGCTTTTGGTTGTTAAAATTCAAAAGTAAGACGAAAAAAAGGGGCTAACCGGATGCAGAGAGTTTGTGTATTTTGCGGATCGTCTTCAGGAACAAAGCAAGAGTATGCCGTGGGCGCTCGAGAGCTTGGACTGGTCCTGGCAAAGCAGAATATTGAACTGGTATATGGCGGCGGGCATGTAGGCTTGATGGGAATTATCGCTGATGCGGCTCTGTCAGCCGGCGCCAAGGCAATCGGCGTGATTCCACGCTGCTTGGCCGACAAGGAAATCGCCCATCAGGGGCTGACCGAGCTCAAAATCGTTCAGACCATGCATGAAAGAAAGGCGATGATGAGCGAGCTTTCCGACGGTTTTATTGCCATGCCGGGTGGTTTTGGCACATTGGAAGAACTGTTTGAAGTGATCACCTGGGCGCAATTGGGTATCCACAAGAAGCCCTTCGGTCTTTTCAACATTGCCGGCTATTATGACAAATTGATTGAATTCCTCGATTTCCAGGTCGAACAGGGCTTTGTGCCGCAGCGCCACCGCGAAATGATCATTGTCTCCGACGAGGCAGAACAGCTCGTCGAGCTGCTTTCTGGCTTTCAGCCTGTGGCGCAAGAAAAGTGGATGTCGACCAGACAGATTTGAAAATAGCCACGGCGCCGAGCCACTAAAGGCTCGACGCAGTGTGTCCCTTGCTACAGTATTCAGTCCGCATTGGCAGGGCATTTGCTTGAGAACTTGCAGAAAGTCCGCTTGCAGGCTCCTTGGAGCTTGCCCAGCTCTTTGTCTTATTTGTTATCCGGAGAGGATGAGGACCGTAGAAAGAATGTAGCAAACTGGGTGTGAAGAGACCGTGAACGGTCTGAGAGGTCCGTCCACCGGAGAAATTCAGACTCAGACCAGGAGAAACTGCGGTCCGGGCGATCTTACGCACAAGGCCGCCAGGCACATTCCTTCCAGTGCGGCGTCGGTGGCGTCATTGCCGGCGGCCATGGAGGTAAGGGTGGCGCCGCAAAATGTGTCGCCGGCACCTGTTGGATCGAGTTCTGTGACAGCTTCGGCGGGCAGCTTCCAGGCTTCGCCCTGGCTGTAGATTGAACAGCCGTTTGAGCTTTCCGTGACAAACAGCGCCTTTTTGTAAGCGTCGCCGGAAAAGTTTCCGTTATAGAGGGTCTGGAACTCATTCAAGTTCATGAAAAAATAATCGCAATCTTGAACCAATCCTCGCACTATATCTGGTGCAGATTTGACCAGGCGAAAGTATGTTCCGCAAGAAACTGTTTTGGCGCCGTGGGCTCGCAAGCGATCGACAAACCGCTTCTGTTTTCCAGCAGAACTGAGAGCGGCAATATGCACCACGTCAAATTCTTCCAGCGGTCCGGTTACGTCTTCTGGGGTAAGTGCGGACTCTGCTCCCCAGTCAGCATTGAGCAAAGTAGCGCGTCCGTCGCCATGATGAATTATTTCCAGCCTGGGCATATCCGCTTCGCGAATTTGCGGGCCCTTCCAATTGATCATTTGTGAGACGCGCAAAAAGTGTTGCGAAAACGAATCGGGAACCGGTGCCATCAAGGTGACACGAGCCCCTGAGGCATGGGCGGCCAGTGCCGTATACAATCCGGAGCCCCCGATTGTGTGCAATGTGCTGCGCACACCATTCACCTCTGAGTGAATGGTGTCCAGGGAAGCCGTGCCAATCACGGCGATTTTTGGCGATTTGAGAGGTACCTTTGCAGGTTCTGTTTCAGGCAATTTTTCCTTCACCAGGACTCTAAATTCTCAGCCGTAGGCTCCATTAGGGAAGTCTAAGCCATCAAGGCACCTTCTTTTGGTTGTTTTTCCCTGAGAGATGCTTTAGGAATCCGCGCCTGTAAGGCAATCGGGGTTTTGGGCCGGATAAGCGTGGTTTTTCGGATTGTTGAAAGACTCTTTAGAACTGGTCAATTATCGCTCTTGGTTTGCGAAACTGTATATATAGGATGGACTGCAGCCGGAAGAGCATAGCCGGCAGGGCCGACTTAAAGAACGGAAGTTGTCCATCGAACCTTTGGGAGCAAGTTTGTGCCACAAATGAAGAATCGCGAAAAGCCCAGAATCAAGAAACTCGGACAGACTCAATTGCCGCCCGTCAATTCGGCGCCCAGTAATGAGCAGGGCGACAAATACGCGATGCTTCTCTTCTATAGCGCAGAAGCTCTTGCCGTTATTCTTCTGGCGGCAGGGGTGGGATTCTCTGTCACCAATATGGTCAATGCGCTGAACGCGCATCCGCTCAACTGGTCTCTGTGCATCTGGATGACACTGGCATTGGCTGCCACTTTCATATTTGCCAGAAGTCTGTCATGGATGGGTGTGCTTGGCTCCGTGCTTTTGGCAGGCAAATTGAATGCCTGGCAGTCACAAGACGACATCTGCAAAAAGGCGCAAAAGATGCAGAAGTTAATGCCGTCCGGCGCCGCCTGGTCGTCGATGGTTTTGGCTCAGAGTCTAGCTTCGCGTGGCAAGTACAAAGACGCAATTGAAGTTGCCGAAGCCGAGTGGGCACGAAATGGCGATTCAGATAAAAACGATCAGACTCTGGGACCAACCTGTGCGACTGCGTCCTATGCATACCAAATGGAAGGCGAAACCAAAGGGGCACTGACGTGGAATGAGCGCACTATCACCACGCTTGGCCGCGCCGTAGAAAATCTGAAAAAGCCGAAAAAAGGACTGATGGCCAATGCCATGTCGGCGCAAAGCGGACAGTATGTCGGGCAGTGCCAATTGCAGGTGGGCGCCGCTTACTTCGGCAATGCCAATATTTACTTCCAACAGAATAATTTCCGTCAGGCCAAGGAAAACTATCGCAAGTCGATTGAATACCTGGCTCAGGCTCCCGACTCAGAACAGAAAATCGAAATTCTGAAAGTGGCCAAAGAACAAATGGCCAGACTGAAACACTCGTAACCTGAAGCCCTCGTGATGTGAAGCCCTTGTAGCCGGCGCGTTGCACGCGCCATCAAAATTGCCGCGTGCGACGCGGCAGCTACTGCGGAAACACGTTTGCGAAATCGTCTTTGATGCTGACTACGGTCCAGCCGCGTTCGCTTGCTTTCTTTAGCGCTTTTTCCGCTCCTGAATCGTATTTATATTCGCGTGCTTCATCATCGTGATGCACCAAAATTCCCAGCGACGGTCCTTTTCTGTCCGTGCAATAAGTGAGCATTTCAATATCGCCATCGGAGTTGCCGACGGCAATGAGAGGGCGTTTGCCGATGTGTTCGTCAATCATGATCGGCTTGAAGGGACCGACATTGTATACATGCACAACCGGACAATTGACGACGATGGATTTGCCGTCTTTCACCGTGTATTCGCGCTTCAGGCTGCTGCCGATTACCTGCTCTTTGGGAATTCCATAAGAGTCTCCGGAATACAGACGAAGGAAATCAACGCCGGCACCGGAGCAAAGGTATGTTTTAAAACCTTTCTCGCGCAGGTAGGAAAGCAGCTCAACCATCGGTTGGTATTTCAGTTGCATGTAGGGGCGGTTGAATCTTTTGTGTTTGGCATCGGTGAGCCATTTTGCAGCAAGCGCGGGCAATTCTTCAGAACTCAATCCGCTCTGGCAGGCGGCTACCAGTCTGGATGCATCGCTGCCATGCAGACCGGCAATCGCATCGTCGTTGCCTGTGAGAAATGGCTTGATGGCTTCGTCATTTTTCCACTCCGGATGTTCTGATTGCCTGGAGACGGCATTATCGCGCGCGAATATGACTTGAAAAAATGCCGGCTTTTCACAACAAAGAGTTCCATCATTGTCGAAGACGGCGACCCGGTCTTCCACCGCCACAAAGTCCTTGCTCTGTGGATCGGTAACCTTTTGGACGAAGTCAAGAATACTCTGCTTGAGTTTATTGTTTTTCCAGCTGCCCATAACTGCGCCCTTAGTGTTTACCTGGTGCTCATCGAAGCCGATGGCTGCGTTCCAGCCCGACGAACCTGCAAGAAGCGCTGCGGTAAAACCGGCTGTCAATGCGAAAGAGATGATGGAAGGGACTCTATTGAACATTCTTGCAACTACCTCAAATTCAGCGCGGAAGCGGAAACAAGTGACATTGTTGGGGGTGGGAAAGTCGGCGTAAGCGTCCGGCAGGGCTTAATAGAATAGCTGATTATTGTGCCTGTCCGGCGATTCTTTTCGACACTTCTCGTGATAGACTCCCCTCATGCTACCGGTTGAGCAATCCTGCTATTGGCTGGCATCGCGCCAGGGTTATACTCCGTCTTCCCGATTATCAGAGAGGGTCGATGCCGACTATGCTGTTGTCGGCGCCGGATTCACTGGATTGTGGACGGCACTGTTTTTAAAGCAGCTTGAACCGAGTGCTCATGTTGTTGTCGTGGAGAGCTCGGTTGCCGGCTATGGAGCCAGCGGAAGGAACGCAGGCATTGTCAGCAATTCCATTGATCATTCTCACGCTCTGGCAATATCTCATTTTGGAAAACCGGAAGCGGAAAGACTGGCGAAAATCGGCATGCAAAACATTTCCGAGATGGAAGAGTTTGCTGTCGATTGCGATTTTGAAAGATCGGGACAATTGCAAGTCGCACTCAAGGCTGGTCATTTAGAAGATTGCAAACACAATCTGGCTGTGGCCGACGACATCGGCTTGCCCGGCTATCGAATGCTTACTCAAGAAGAAATGCAAGCGGAAGTAAATTCGCCTTTGTATCTGGGCGGATTATTTGTCCCTGGTGGTGGCATTCTCAATCCGATCAAATTGGTGGACAGAATTGTCTCTGAAATGAAAAAGCTAGGCGTCGTACTCTATGAGAAAACGCGGGTTACGCAATTGGGTGACGGTGTGCTCCAGTGCGAGCATGGCGAGATAAAGGCGAAAAAGATTATCATGGCCACAGATGCGTATACGCATCATCTTTTGCCCGAACTTCTCTGGCGCTTCATTCCATTGTATGACTATATTCTCGTCAGCGAACCTCTGACGCCAGAGCAAAAGGAGCAAATTCGCTGGCACCACCGGCAGGGCATGGTCGATGGCAGAACTTTCTTCAATTATTATCGCCTTACTGCCGACAATAGAATTTTGTGGGGAACCAGCGAAGCGGTTTACTACCCACCCAATAAAGTGGACGAGTCCTGCGATCATTCAGAACATCACTACAAGACGCTCAAAGAAAGCTTCGACAGGCACTTTCCTTATCTTGCCGGAATGCATTTTCCCTATGGCTGGGGTGGTCCAATTGCATCGACAACCAGATTAACGCCTTTTTTTGGAACATTGAACGCCGGTCGTGTTATTTACGGGCTTGGCTATACAGGGCACGGAATCGGCACCACTCGTCTGGCAGGAAAGATCATGGCTCATCTTGCACTTTCCAAAGAGAGTGAATTGCTGTCACTAAAGATGGTGACGGACAAACCGTTTCCTTATCCTCCAGAGCCTATCCGCGGAATGTCTGTGGCTGCCGTGACTCGCTCGCTGCAAAAGGTAGATGCGGGTGAAAATCCCAATCTTTTGTTGAAACTTCTGGACAAAATGGGCATTGGATTTTCGAGCTGAGTTAGCACCACCTGTAGTGCAGTGCGACTTGTGTCAGGTTGTCAGCATGCTTGGTTTTGTCCTGGTTATTTGCAAGGCTTCCAAGCGATAGTGCCGTGCGTTTGTATATAACCTGGCGCTTGTCAGGCGCTGGTAATTACTATTTCTAGGAACTAAATTCAAAATTTGAGTAGTCAATAATTGAATCTTCGATAGTCTCGTGGCAATATGGGACAATCTTGATTGATTTGGTCAACATTGAAGATTTGGATGATCCAGCCTTCTATAAATTGATACAAGCGAATCAAACGTTTCAAGTTTTTGAGTTTCAGATGTCTGGACTCAGTTTCTAAAAGGGAAGAAAGTTGATGCCGCAGATCTATTTGGACAATAGTGCCACCACTCCGGTCAGCGAAGAAGTCTTTGAAGCAGCCCTTCCTTATTTAAAAGATGCGTTTGGAAATCCAGGTTCAATTCATAGTCTCGGACAGCAATCGAGACAAGCGGTCAATTTTGCCCGAAAACAAGTCGCTGAATTGATTGGCGCCAAGCCGCACGAAATTTATTTCACACCCAGCGGAACATACAGCAATAATGCCAGCATTCTTGGTCGCGCTCGTTTTGTCGAAGAGAATGGATTGGGCAGGCATTTGATCACCTCCGGCATCGAGCATTCTTCTGCCCTGGGACCGGCGAAACATCTGCAATCACGAGGCTGGAAGGTAGATGTCTTAGATGTCGACGCGGAAGGCTTCATCGACTTCGATCAATTGCTGCAGTTAGTCACGGAAGAAACCAGCATAATTTCAATTATGTGGGCCAACAATGAAGTCGGCACCATTCAGCCTGTTGAGCGCATTGCCAAGCTGGCAAAAGAGCGTGGTATTTTTTTTCACACTGATGCGGTTCAAGCCGCCGGCAAACTCAAAATCGATGTTTCTCGCATCGCTGTCGATGCCTTATCAATTACAGGACATAAACTTCATGCACCAAAAGGCATTGGTGCATTGTATGTACGCGAAGGTGTGGAGATTTTGCCCTTCGTGTTCGGAGGCGGTCAGGAGAAGGGATTGTTTCCCGGTACCGAATCCGTTGCCAACATAGTCGCTTTGGGTCAGGCCGCTGAAGAAGCTTCACGTGAATATGAGTCGAACTATGAACATTTGCGTTCCATTCAAAAAGTATTTGTAGAGAGGTTTTCCGCACTGCCGAATGTCACCTTGACCGGACCGCTGGATCCCGAAAAAAGAATTCCCGGGCACGTCAGTGTAATTGTCCATGACCGAGTCGGTGAAGACATTGTCAACGCTGCCAGTGAAATCGGAATTTGTATTTCAAGTGTTTCGGCATGCTCCAGCGGACATCCTTCACACGTGCTCAAACATCTCGGTTATTCACAAGAACAGGGCTTCGGCTCCGCGCGTATTTCTGCATCAGGACTGAACTCATACGAGGAGTGTCAATATGCTGCAGAAATTCTGGCAGACATTTTTGCCGGCAAAAGCGTCAAGTCCGATTCTGCGCATAGTTCAAAAGTACTGGGTTTTCCCAGTCAATCGCATGAATCAAATGTGGCCAGGTTAGACCGGCATAGATCTTTCATGAAAAACTTTCACTGTTCCAGCAATCACTACTGACTGGTATCCAAATCAGGCTTTTGCTTTAAGAAGATGATGCCGGGGTCATCGATGTCCTTGTCATACATTTCTTCGAGAACAGCTCTCATTCTTGGCTGTTCTATGAGCTGACCATTAGACAATCGCATGAAACTGAAGAATCTCATGAAGGTATCACAGAAAGTTTCAATCGAAACCAGTGCAGCATATTTTAGATGATGAGTACAAAATTCGATTTCCAGCATTTGAGCTCTACTTAGTATTCTCTGCATGCCTTTTAATGCATAGTATTCCGAGCCTTCTATGTCCATTGTTATGACATCGAATTCTTCGTTCGCCAACAATTCGTCCAGCGGCATCGCCTCTACTAAGATCACTTTGGGATCATCGAAGTAGTAGTGCCATGTTTCTTTCGGCTTTCTTTTGCTTCCGCCTGTATTGACGCTGCTTTGCAGAAATTCAATGGTTTCAATTCGATCGCTGGCGGCAATTCGGATGGGCCGACAATTGGTGGTTTTGTTTAGGAACAAGTTTATTTCGAGAAGCTCAAAAGACTTAGGGTTCGCTTCTATGGCAGTGACGCGACGGGCGAGCCTGGCCAGTGGAATTGCAAATGAACCAATGTGCGCACCTACGACCAGAACGTTTTTCGACTGACAAAACTTACTTATGCCATCCAGCTGTTTTTTTTCATAACTGCCAGCGGTGCGCAAGTTCCAACCAATCTGCATATCTTCGACCGGAACGACAAATTCCCCTTGTTCCGTTTTTACCAGAATACCGGTCGAGAAAGGACCGACCTGCGCCCTAAGATCTGTAGATTGTTTGCAATCTTGCTGAAGAGTTTGTTGCAGTGTTGGATTCAACATTTGATATTACCCACAATCATTCAGCCTATTTATTCCTAAAGGGAGCGTTCTCATACACTTCTGAAAAGTCACTGTTCAAATCATGACGATCGCGTTTTGCAAGATCGAGCTTTCCCAGTTTTTCATATGCTTCGGCGCGTCCCTTGCGGGCCTCTAAGGCATATGGATTCTTCGACAGAGAGTATGAAAACATATCGATTGCCTTTTGGTATTGCTTTAGCTGCAAGTAGGCAAGACCCATTGTTTGATGACACCTGCCACGTTGATCGAGATCGGTTTTTAAGCAAATGTTGATGTCTTTCAATGCCTCTTGGGGTCTGTGCATTTTGAGATACATCTCGGCACGTCGCGATCTTTCCACGCTTCTTCCCGAATTCAATTTGAACAGCTTATCATAGGCATAGCTCGCTTTATCAAAGTGGTGCAGTTGGCTCTCCAAGCAGGCAAGGTCTGCAAATGCATTTTGCGAACGGGGATCCATCGCTGCGGCTTTTTCGAGATCAGCAATGGCCTTTGGCAGCGCACCCATCTCTCGATATGCTTGACCCCGTGTGAAATAAGCAACAGAAGTAGGCTTTATGGCGATAGACCTGGTTGCATCTGCAACGCTCTCGGGAAAATTTAGATAGGTCGCCTGAAGGCGAGCGCGCTTCAAATAGAGATCTGCGTTCTTTGGATCGCTGGCGATTAGCGCACTCACGTTTTTGATAGAACCTGTCTCGATTGGCTCTCTGCTCAGCACCGCACGAAAGGGCAAACCAGTCAGCAAGAGAGTGGCTGTCAATGCCAGAGTTTTGCAGAGATTAGCGCTGACATTTTCTATTGCCATGGTCGTTATGTTATTTCAGATCAATAAAGACCAGTGGGCGGGATATGTGAATTCGATCCGGCCATGTTGCCGGAGGGGGCTGGACCCTGGTCAGGCCTGCGCTTTTCGTCGACCAGGTCGTCCAAAACCATGTTGTCCAGTATTTTCTTGCGAGTCGCCTGATAGTGGGCAGATTCGACGCCTTTTACCACCAGGACAGTGCAGTCTGCATGCGTAGATACATGATGCGAAACACTGCCCAGCACCATCTTCTCAACGCCGGTTCTTCCGTGTGCACCCATCACAATCAGGTTGGCAGGCCAGCTGCGAGCGCCTTTTAAAATCTCTTCTTTAGGTGCACCACTTATAGAACCTCGCGTGATGGCGCGGGTGTTTCCGCCTATCTTCAATTGAGCTGCCCATTGATCCAGCAAACCTTGCACCAGCAGTGTTTCAGCCTGATGACTGAGCAAATGATCGGATGCAGACTTTACTGTTCCGATCAATGACTCAAATGGTGGCTCATTGACAGACAGCAGATCGATGTGGGAGTTTTGCAACCATGTTTGCCAATGCAGCCATTCAACTGCGGCCGCACTGGGCTCGGAATCATCCACGGCAAACAAGACATTGGCGCCGGCTTCGGCGGAAGCTGGGACACTTGCGCCTCGAACAATTGCCACTGGATAAGGAGATTTTTCCAATAGTGATTGGGAAACGCTGCCTAAGTGCAGGGTATCTACGGCTGTTTTTTTTCGGCAGCCTGTAACGATCAGATTTGGGTGAAACGTGTCTGCAAAGGACAGAATCGCATCCACCGGATCGCCTGTCAGAACTTCGGCGCTTACTGAAACATCCAGCGTTCTGGCAGTTTCTTCAGCAATGCCGGACAATACATGCAAGGCATTATTAGTGTCACACTCGTTGTCGCGTCCGAATGCATGCATTACATACTTCATCATGCCCTGTTCGCACGGAAGCACGTGCACCAATTTTATCCAGGTGCCTGGCGGCCAGTGAAATGACCGCAGGAAATTCAGGGTCGAGCTGGAATGTCTAGAGCCGTCGAGTGCTGCGATGATCTTCAAATAGAGTCTCCATTGTGATGTCGCGGGCAAGGCGACGGCGTCAAGCTATGCCTTTGCAGCGACGACGTCGCCGAGCTTGTGCTCTTTCAAGACTGCCACCAATGATTCTTCCAGCATCTTGAAGAAGTGGTCGATTTGCTCATAAGTGATCACCAGAGGCGGTTCGATCCTGAGAACGCGCGCATTGATGTAGGTGCCTGAAATTAGAATGTTGCGAGCAAACAACTCTTTGGCGACTGCGTATCCGAGGTCGTTGTTGGTGAATTCCATACCGAGCATCAAACCGACGCCTCGTGCACCGCTCATTACTTTCGGATACTTCTTGGCCAGGTCGTTCAATTTGGGCAGCATGTAGTCGCCCTTTTCTTTTGCTTGATCGACCAGTCCTTCATTGAGCAGTACGGAAATGGTGGCTATCGCCGCGGCACATGCCATCGGGTTGCCGCCAAAGGTCGTTGTATGAAGAAAAGGATTCTCGATGTATTTTTTCCATGTCTTTTCGGTGCCTACGCAAGCACCAATCGGCATGACACCACCGCCGAAGCCTTTGCCCAATGCCATAAGGTCGGGGGTGACATTGTCATATTCGCAGTAGAACATCTTGCCGGTTCTGCCCATGCCGCATTGAATTTCATCGAATATCAGCATGGCACCATATTTATCGCAGAGTTCGCGAACCGCTTTCAAATAACCGGGAGGCGCGACGTTAATTCCGCCCTCGCCTTGAATTGGCTCTACAACAAAGGCTGCTACTCGGTCTCCGGAGAAATCGCAACTTTCCATCATTGTTTTTAAGGCCTGCAGATCGCCGAAAGGAACGTGCGACCAGTTCAAGAGCGGCAAAAATGGTTCTCTGAAGACTGCTTTTGATGTGCCGCCCAGCGAACCGAGACTCTTTCCGTGAAAACCACCGATGGTGCCGATAAAGTGGTGGCGGCCAGTGGCGAGCATAGCCATCTTCAGGCAACCTTCGATTGATTCGGTGCCTGAGTTTGTGAAAAAGGCATATTTAAGATCGCCCGGGGTTATTAACGCGACCAGGTGCGCGAGATAAGTGCGCAGGGGATCAATGAGCTCTTGCGAGTGAATTGCCTGCTTTTCGAGTTGATCTTTGACTGCTTTGACGACGACCGGATGTCTGTGACCGACGCTGTAAATTCCGAATCCGCCCAGCATGTCGAGGAATTCTTTGCCATGGATGTCGCGGAATACGGCGCCTTCATCCTGCCACTCGACTGCCGTATAATCAGTGCTTACAGACTTGCGGTATTGCAGAAAGCCTTCGTTAACGTGGTCCTTCCAGTATTTAACTGAATCCTCGGTAATTTGCTTCCGCTCGCTCTCTGAGAGAGTTTGCTTGGCGATCAAATCCAAAACGTCTTTGGCTTTTGATGAGGCTTTTTTCAAATCTTGAGACATGATAACGGCTCCCAATGGGGTCTTGAAGCGCTTTTCTGTGCGCCAAGAGATCTTACTCCAAAAGCAGCTTTATTTCAGGCTGGATGTCAAGTATCTGTAAGTAGCGTCCCAGCAGCTATTGGCGAGGTTTTCATGCTTTAAGAGAATGCCTCGCTTTCTCAAGTTTCGTGCGCGGCAGGATGGCGCGGCAGCCTATTTCTTCAACCTTTTCGCCAAAGTCAAAATGGCCAACATGGACATAGCATCGGTAATTTCACCATTCGTAACCATCTCTATGGCTGTTTCAAATGGCACTCGTTTGCAAATCAAGCGCTCGGTGCCTTCCGGCTGCGCTTCTCCTTGCTTCAATCCTTCGGCTAGATAGAGAAAGGCTTCTTCATCGGTAGCAGAATTGGAAAGGTGAGATCTGCACAATAGTTCCCACTTTTGCGCCCTCAGACCGGTTTCCTCCAAAAGCTCTCTTTGCCCGGCCCGCAAGGGATCCTCACCTTCCGGACAGCCTCCTTCCGGTATTTCCCAGGAGTAGATTCCGAGCGGATAGCGGTATTGACCGATCAAATATGTGTAACCCTGATCATCAATCGGCAGAACGCCGACAGCTTTGTTTCTGAAGTGCACGACTCCATAAATGCCGGGTTTGCCGTCCGGCTGAATGACTGCGTCTTCTCTTAAATGAATCCAGGCGTTCTTATAGATATCCCGCGTTTCCTTTGTCGTCCAGGGATTCGACTCATCGACTTTGAATGTTTTGCTTGTTTCGGTCATTTTACGTTTTTCTACTTCGCCACTTCGTCCCAACCGGTGTCTTTCAGTTCGTCGTGCTTTTTCGGGACCGGCATGGCGGCTTCTTTTGCTGTTTGTTTGACCAGACCGACCGGACTTTCCGTTGGTTTTGATTGACCCTGCTTTCTCGCCTGGAGCTTGCTTCCAGCCGCATTAGTGTTTGAATTTCCCTTCCCCTGGTTGCCGCGTTTTGCACCGGTAAGAATCTTTGCTGACGGAGCGTCCTTGCTTGCAGGCGGAACTGTTCCACCATTTCGCACGCTCAGGATTTTCTTTATGTCGGCAATATCCTTAAGCATTGCTTCCTTTTCTGCCGGTGGCGGATTGCATTGCAGCGCTTTTTCGAAAGCTTTGATTGTCTCTTCCAGGCGGTCTTGTTTTAGATATGAATTGGCGAGATTGCTCCAGCTCATCCAGTCCTTTTCGTTCAATTCGGCCGCTTTCTTGAATGCCGCTTCAGCAGCCTGGAAATTCTCCACTTTCCGCCACGCTACTCCCAAATTGATAAAGAAGTCCGGGTCGTATTCGTAGCGTGCAATTGCCTCTTCGTATTTGGCGATGGCGTCCTGGTAGCGCTCCTTTTGCATATAGCGGTTGGCGAGATTGTAATAGGGCAAGGCTGCACTCCAGTCGTGCGGATTGCCTTTGCCTGGAAATCCTTCGGCAAGGCAAGCGGGCGAGCAAGCGATAAAGAGCGCGATAAAGCCTGAAATGGCAATTGAAACTGTCTTCCGCGCGGCGCCACAAACTGCTCCTGAAACAGGGGAATGGGGATTGAGGATGAAGGACGGTTGGAATACCATAATTTAGGAGAGCTTGGAGGCAACTATGTCAGATTCGCGGTCCGACCTGTTCAAATCTTTCGCCAAGAAAGGAATTGTCAGGAGAGAGGCGCTTGTTGAGCGTTTGAAGGAGCGTGGCATTCTTGAAGATGACCCGCGCCTGCGCTCTTTGTTTAAGGGGCTCAACGGCGGTTCTCAGGAAATTTCCGAAGCGCAGTTTCAGATTTTATACGATCAGGCGCCCGGGCTGCTCGAACAGGCTCTAACAGATGGGATGGCGGTGCCCGACTTTAAAGCGTTTATTGCCGAACTGACCGATATTTTTGATGAAGTAAATACTATTCGCCTGGGAAAACTTCCGACATACATTCCTCAGTTGGAAAGAGTTGATCCGGAAAAATTTGCCGTGTCGATTTGCACGGTGGACGGACAGAGATTTTCAGTTGGCGATAGCGACGATTATTTTTGCGTGCAGTCATGTTCTAAGCCGATGACATATTGTCTTGCTTTAGAGGAACAGGGCGAAGATGTGGTGCACAGTTATGTAGGGCGTGAGCCGAGTGGGAAGACATTCAATGAATTGACTTTGAACGCAAAAGGTCTTCCCCATAATCCAATGATCAATGCTGGCGCCATCATGTGTGGTGCGCTGATCAAAAAGGGGGGAGACCCGTCGGACCGATTCGATTTTGTAATGGAGAAATGGAAAGTTGCAGCCGGTGGTCAGAAGATCGGCTTCAATAATGCGGTCTACTTATCAGAAAGGCAGACGGCAGACAGAAATTTTGCGCTTGGTTATTTCATGCGTGAGAAAAAAGCATTTCCACCCGATGTCGAATTATTGGATGTACTCGAATTTTATTTTCAATGCTGTTCTATTGAAACAACCACGAAATCGATGGCCATAATTGCATCGACTTTGGCAAATGGTGGCATGTGCCCTCTCACCGGTGTGCAAGTGTTTCAGCCCGGACATGTGAAAAACTGTTTGTCGCTCATGCTCTCATGCGGCATGTACGATTTTTCCGGCGAATTTGCATTCACGGTCGGCATTCCAGCCAAAAGCGGTGTGTCCGGCGCAATCATGTTGGCGATTCCCAATCTGGGGGGCATCGCCGTATGGTCGCCTTTGCTCGATGATCTTGGCAATAGTGTGCGCGGCGTTGAATTCTGCAAACGTCTGGTCAGCCGATTCAAGTTGCACACTTTTGACAGTATGCTCGGTCTCGGCGATACCAGACTTGATCCTCGCCGCAAGCGCTGATCCTACCAGTTGATCAGTTTTTCACATTTTTCGAATTTTTCAATTCTTCGGCATTTTCCAAAGCACGACTGCCGACTTGTTTGGCATAGTCCGAATCTAAAAGCGCTTTGGCCGCTTCCTTCAGCCTGCCCGCTTTGATATGCGAGTTGAATCTCTCGAATTTGCTCAAAGTTTCAGGCTCCATGTTAAACATCAAATCGAGCAAAACGCGTTTTACATTGGCTGAATACTGATCGTAGCCTGGATATGCATTGCGGCATTCATACACGCTGCGCACAGTTGTATTGCGCAAAAGTGCCTCTGCCTGTGGACGGGTCAGCTCAATGGGATTGGCGGTCAGCCTGGAATTGACGATCGCATCGTAGTTGGCCCCCACCGCCGCAAGCATTCGTTTGGCACCGTTTTGCTCTAAGTTGAAGCCATATCCGACAGTTAAAATTCCTTTTGTATCGACGTATGCACCAGGAACAAATTCTTCCTTTGCTTTCAGGTGGTTTTGCACGTCAGTAAATTCATCGCTGTTAAATGGGATCAGCCCTTGTTTTTCTCCGCTTTCGAAGCTGTTTTTGAGCTTTTTGTACTCGCTTTGTAAGCGCTCCGGCGTTATTGTTCCTTCCAGTGGCACGGTAATGATCATGCCGTTTACGGTAAAAGCGGCATTGTGAAAACGCTGTTCGCCTTTGATCCGTCCTTGATCATCAATGACCTGCCAATTCTGGCTCATAGGATTGAATTTGATCGTCTCGTTATTCGACAGTTTGATTTCTGAAAGTGTGCCTCCGCTTTTGCCGTTTATCCAGACAAAGCTCTCTTTTTCATTTGGTCCGTAATGAAAGACTTCGTTGAAGCTGTCATAAATGCGAGTATTGCCGATCTCGTCGAAGGAGACGGTACCGCCCTTTGTAACGTATGATCTGGTGCCGGGCTGATCTGTCTCAATTAATGAAAGTCCCGGCAAATAAAGTTTATTGGCAGCGCAAGGTTTGAATATCTCGCAATACTGGCGATATTCCTCTACCTTTGTGGTTAGGCCTGAAGAAACTGTCGAATCCTTTGTTTCCTTCTCAGCATTTCTATCGCCACCCAATCGCTCGTCCTCGATACAACTTCTCTAAAACATAGTCATATCTGAAGTTTGTTAGGGAATTGCTAAATGTGCACAAAACCCGGTTGTGGGCGCAAGAGAAACTTTCACTTTGCACATGATATGATTCGTGCCGCTAGATTTGAAACAGCCACATTCGCTTGAGGTGCAGACCATGGCAAGTTACGGCGCAAGAAACAAGATTACAGCAAAGGTAACCTCGGTGAAGAGCGATGACATTATGTCGCTTGTCAAATTTGATGTATCCGGTCCTTCCAATATGGCATCGGTTTTGACAACAGAGTCGCTGCAGGAGATGGGATTGAAGATTGGCGACGAAGTCGAGCTGATCGTCAAAGCAATTCACGTCCTGCCCGTCAAGAAATAAGATTCAACGGCGAAAAACAATTCCCAGTTCAGTACTTTTGAATTAGAGCGACGCCCGCTATGAGAAGAGCAATTCCGGCGATGCGGCCGGGATTGAGTGTGTGTTGTGCAAATCCGATCAGCCCAAACTGATCGAGAATCAGTGAGCAAATCAATTGCCCGGCTATGACGCTGGCGATAAGGGCCGTTGCTCCCAGCTTATGCGCTAAAAGCAAGACCATGAAGACATAGACGACACCTACTATTCCTCCCGTCCATGCCCAGGGAGGAACCGCCGAAATTGCCGCTGGCGACGGCAAAGGCAATCGCGCTATCAGGCAATATGCCGCTACCGCCAACAGACTGACTCCGACAGAAACTACAGTTGCATAGTACGGGCTCGACAAAAACTCTCGCAGTCTTGAATTGATTCCGGCTTGCAGGGGAATCAGTGTCCCGGCAAATACTGCCAGCAAGCAATTTATATAGAACATGGTTTGACCCCGCGAGATTTTTCGATTTCGATCTTAGCCTTCCTATTGATAGAACACTTTTTCTGAGAGCCTTTCTGAGCGCTTTGATGACAAGGGGAGGATCATCAGCGCACGCTTTTAATTTGCCCTAACGCGTGATGCAAAAACCGTCAGGAATTCCCAATCGACGGATTTTTAAGAAATGTTGCAGGGAGAATAATGGGCATTCAATGCAACGCAAGCGTAATTGCAGATTCTGTTTATCGCTGAGTTTTTCAAGAGTTTGTTGCGCCTGAAGTCATTGAAAAGGTGGTTTTGGGGCACTTTTTGTCACTTTATTGCAACTCATTCTCATTTCTCAAAGTTGGCGCCGACAAGTTTCGCAAGCGTGGTTGCGACAATACGCGCACAGCGTCGAGTGCAAAAGTCACCGGTTGGCGTGTACCGCTTTACCGCACTGGCAAGACCTGTGAGAATGCCATCACCGTCATGAGAGAAAGACCGTGGCCATACCAGTTGCCGAAATCCTACACAATATTGCCGATCACACCGAGACCATCCTTCATGTGATCAATGATCCCGGAGTGCCGGCTGATGTTTCTCAGCGCATGTTTTCCCATATCCTTCTAGAAGAAAAGGAAAACACTGCCAAGCTGGAAGAGATTCATAGTGCTGGTCCGACACTTCTCACTCAAAAACTCCTCGACCACAGTTTTTTCATTCAGCGCATGCTGCAAGAGCAGTCTATGTCGATTGATCTAAAACGTGAATTACTCGACCATTTTATGGAAGAGCACATCGAGTGGCGCACTGAATTGCTGGGTCCGAATGCACCTCCGCATGGTGGTGGCAAGCCTGGCGTGGTATCAAACTATGGCACGCATCAAGCGCGGGCGAGCGGACAGTCCGGACATGGCGGTGGCGTAGGCCACGCAGCGCATGGCGGCTCAGGTCACGGTGGTCATGGTGGCGGTCACTCTGCTCATGGTGCTCCATCTCACGTTGGGCACGGCGGACACTCGGCATCACAAGATAAATCACAACACGGCGGTCGCGTGGAACACGGACACTCCGGTTCTGCGCAAGCTGGACAATCAGGACATTCTGGTCGAACTGGAGGGTCCGGTTATGCTGACGAAAAAGGAAAACCCAGCACTACGGGTGCTACCAAAAGAGAATGGACTGTTGGACCACTATGGTCGCAAGGAGGCTAACTGTGTTCAAGATGCACCAAAAGCTGGCTGAATTACCGCTGACGAGCGAACAAGCGTCAGACATGATTCAGGCTGCGGTACAAGAAGTTCGGCGGACTGTCGTCGCTCGTCGTCTGATTGCTCTGTTCGGACCACTGGGTGCGGGAGTGGAAAGCGTTCCGCTTGAGACAATTAAAGATGATTCTCCTGCCGAAGTTGATCTTGAAGGCAGACCGGATACAAATCCAATCGGCACACACGAGAAAGAAACTTACGTTCGTGTCCCGCTCCTCTACAAAGATTTTTGGCTGCACTGGCGCGACGTAAAGTGGAGCCAGGATATGCACGCACCGATCGACATTACTAATGCCGTTCGCGCTGCGCATCAAGTCGGTGACGCAGAGGACGATTTGATTTTCAATGGTTCGAAAGAACTTGGCATCAATGGACTTCTCAACTATCCTGGTTCGCTCAAAATTCAGGGCGGTGATTGGAAAGTTCCAAATGCACCGGTTCAGGATGTTTACTCTGCGATTGCTAAGTTGATTGCTGCAAACCATCATTTCCCTTATGCATTGTTGACGTCGCTGGATATGTACGAAGCGTTGCTCAAACCGGTGAAAGAATCTCCGGCATTAGAACTCGATCAATTGAGCAAACTTTGTCTCGACGGAATTCACTGGAGTCCGCAAATTGAAAAGGGAACTGCAGCAGTAATTTCTACCGGCGCACAGAATTTCGATATCGCTGTTGCCGAAGATCTGCAGATTGCGTATCTCGGACCAAGTGATATGAACTACCGCTTCCGTGTATACGAATCGCTGGTTCTTCGTGTCAAACGCCCGTCGGCTGTGTGTGTGATCAAGTCGAAAGGCAGCTAAACCTCACTTCGATTAATTTGCAGAGTGGGCGCTTGAAGAAAGCGCCCACTCTTTTTTATACCGGTGAGTTTGTACTCCCAAATGATTCTTCGCTGCCGCTGGGCTTTAACTCATCACCGGGTACTCAGACCTGATCCGGTGCTCAAGCGCCTGGTTTGTTAGGATCGTTAGGCGCCTGTCTCGGAGTCGATTTTAAACCAGGATTTGGCACTGTTTTTGTGGGAGTAGGCTTAGCCGTTGGCTTGGCAGCGGGTTTTGCGGCCGGTTTAGCAGCCGGAGTCGCCGGTTTCTTTTTGGCGGCGCCTTCGCCACTGGAAGTTACTTTGGAATCGTCCCCTGGTTTTGCAGGACTGCCGGCAGCGGTCTCTTTTGCCTTCTGATTCACTCCATCTTTCGATTTGTGTGCGCCCTTACCGTGCGTTTTTCCAGAGTGAGAATCAGCTTTTGCGTTATGGGCATCTTTTGTATCTGTCTTTTTCACCGGCGCTACGATTGGTGCCGCTTTTTCTTCTTTCTTCTGCACCACCGGTGGTAGTTTTGGATTAATGACCAAAATATGCCTGCTGTGAAAACCGAGGGCGTATGACATGAGAAATGTGTCAAGCACCAGAAGCGTGGATATAAACATTCCTTTTGGTTTCATGACTTACTTGGCTGCGAAGTGTTCTGTATCGTTGAAATCTTCACTCTCGGTGGCATTGCGCTTGTAGGTGACAAGCACATCTGAGGATTTGAAGTCATCCTGCACGTGCGGGCCTTTGACCAACTGAACGGTGAGGATCGATTTTGCATCGCCGTCATGTTTGTTGTATTGATCGCCCAAAGCCTTTGCTTCAAATGACACCTGGTTATCGCCAGATTTCACGAAACGCGTCACGTCAACATTTTTTCCAGGACCGAAAAAACTGTCGACTGCATTTCCGTTTACCTTGGCAGTGATCGAATAGCCGATGTATTCCTCACCTGATGATGCCAGCCAGTATTTGATTTTTCCGCTTTTGGCCGGAGTTGATGCCTGAGCCTGGGTGGCTGGTTCGGAAACAGCAGTCTTTGGCTCGGTGACAGTTTTTACCGGCACCGCTGCCACTGCAGAGGAAGGCAGCGCGCCGACTGTGCCGGGTGGGACTTCTTGAATCGGCGCCAGTCTTTCATGCAAACCCCAGAAATATCCGCCGAACCCGGCTCCCGCCAAAAGTAGGGTCAGGATCACCAGGTCTAGCATGGCTTTCACAAACTCTTGCCCTTTCTTTTTTGCCGCTTGAAGGGCTGGCTGTTGCGACATTTTCTCCCCCTGAATTCAATCTTTCCTTAAGTTTCTAATCGGTCCGGGCCCTTAGCCTTACGAGTAATACTACCCGTCTTGAGGCATGAAGAAACAGGATAAAAGGGACCTCAAGAACAGTAAAAACCCTGGTTATGAATCCTGGAAGCCTGGGAAAATCAGTGTTTAAGCACAGATTCGGGTAATTTTGCGAGGCTGGAAATCGATTATTAGGACAAAATGTAGATACCTGGAACGTAGCCTTATGCCGACGGCTGTCCGTTTTTTAGTCTGCTTCGTCTTGATCTCGAGTTCCGTCTGTCGCGAAGCTGCGGCGGCTTCCAACTATCAGTCTGAAAGTGCCGCTTACAGACTCTACGCTCAGGGCGACGACCTCTATCGACGCGGTTCATACAGCGAGGCGGCGAGCGCTCTTTCTCAAGCAGCTGCGTACGATCCGACCGCCTATTCGAGCCGCATTCACACGGATTTGGCGCAATGTTATCAGCAGTTGAAGAACTTTGACGAAGCTTTAAAGCAAGCGAAGACCGCGCAGAAATTAGATCCTTCCGATGTTTATCCTTTGTACATCATGGCGCTTGCCTATTATGAGATGAAACGATACGACCTGTGCAGGACTTCGCTTCAGCGGTATATCGACTCTCCCAATGCGACGGCACGATCAGAGGCGCAGGACTTAATGCAGCGTTTGAAGGTGTATACGTGCACAAAAGAAGGCAGCGAGCATATGTCACAAGGACATTTTCGCGACGCCATCAAGCTGTTTGAGATCGCGGCTACCGCCGACCCGTCGCCTAATTCGGGTTGCATCCATGGAAATCTTTGTTTTGCTTATCGCTCGGTGGGCAATTTATCGAGGTCTATATCTGAAGGAAAGAAAGCGCTCACTTATGATCCCAATGACTCCAGCGTTGTCTACAACATCGCCATTGCCTATCAAGACCAGGCGAAATTCGACGATGCCATTTCTTATTTGCGTCGTTATCTGACCATGGAGACCGACGGCAATCGTAGAAATCAGGCTGACCAATTGATTTCGGAGTTGGTTGACGACAGAAAAAAACTGAACAGCGCCGACAATAAATCTCCTGACTACATGGATGTGCAGCGAAAGCACAACCGCACCTGGACATTTTCCACCAATCGAATGCCGTTGAAAGTGTACATTTCCTCAGGCAAGAACACGCGAGGATACAAACCTGTGTACCGCAATTTTGTCTTGAAAGCGCTGGACACATGGTGTGAAGCATCAGGCAAGAAAGTCAATTACAAAATCACCAAGAATCGCGACGATGCAGATATCGAAGTGCGCTGGACGCCCAATGCCCTGGCTGCAGAGTCCGAAGCCAGAGTTGTTTCCGGTTTGACCACACCGCAAACGGCAGGTGAAGACTACAGCATGCTGGTTGAGCTGCGCACTACCGATGCGTTCACTCCCGGGGCCTTTGTGAAAGACGGGGAAATGGGCTCTGTGACCATGCACGAAATTGGGCATGCCCTTGGTTTAGACCATTCCAACTACATCTATGATGTAATGTACTTTCGCTCGTCTTCTATGCAGAGCGGTATGCCGACCAAACGCGATCGGGCTACTTTGGCAAAACTGTATGTCGATCATCCAGTCATTTCATTCAAGGCCAATCCTGAGTCCACACCTGTCGGACCAGCTGTAGTTTTCTTGCCGCCTCCTACGTTTGCTCCTCCAAAACTACCGGATAACACCAAGATTTTGCCGCCGATGTTCACGCCCCCTCCGCTCAAGGAGAAACTTCCGCCCCCGATGTTTACTCCCCCACCACTATCTGTGAATAAGAAGCCGCCACCGTCGGCGGTGAGCATTCCAACCTTCACACCACCGCCGGTAAATAGATCGAAATCAAGTGGTGCCGGAGGCAGTGCCGCGCCATTCTTTGTCCCGCCACCAGTGAAGTGAGAAATGAAAGCGATCATTCATTTGACCGTTTTGGTCGTTGCATTGTATTTTGCATTTTTAACAAACTCAAGTCCTGCCATCGCGCAAGCAAATGATGCAAATGCACCTCTTGCAACCGGCTCGGCCAATCCGGCAGATGATGCCGACGAGTCATTCGGACAGGAAGAAGAAGGGCCAGGCGGGCAACCGGTCACTCCCAATCGCGCCAATCTTGCAGATCTCGACGGCATTATGTCTGAAACGCTCCAACAATATTATGTGCCAGGCGGATCATTGGCAGTAGCGCATAATGGCAAACTGGTTTATGCAAAAGGTTTTGGCGTTGCCAATTTGCGCACGCGTGAGCCGGTCACTCCTACCACTTTATTCAATCTGGCCAGTTGCACAAAGGCGGTTTCGACATTTGGCGTATTGCGTCTTGTGGAGGCTGGCCGTCTTCAATTAGATGAACCAATGTACACCGTCATCGGGCGACCGAATCTAGTGCGCGGCATGAATGCCGACCCGCGCGTCGCTCATATCACGGTACGGCAATTGTTGCACCATTCGGGTGGTTGGAACGATGATTCTGGTTTTGTGAAAGCTGGCAGAGAAATTCAAAGATTTGTACCGAACGGACTTCCCTACCCTGAGGCAGTGAAGATTCTTTTGGCCACGCCGCTCGACTATGCACCGGGTACGCAAGCAAAATATGCTAATGGTCAGTGGAATCTGATCAAGTATATTGTCGAATGTGCGGCACAGAAACCTTACGGACAATACATGCAGGAACAGCTTGCCTCTATAGGCATTCACGATATGTGTGAAGAGTCTCGTGGCGTGATTCCCGGACAAGCATCCAGATATGGTGGCTACCCGCCTCATATAATCCCCGGTGGTCAGCTCACTGTTCCCTTGATGCCTGACTTCGGCAATTGGATGGCGTCGTCTGTCGATTTGGTGAAATTCCTAACCGCGATTGATGGAACTCGCATGCCTGGAATTTCGCAAGATTCATTTCAGCAGTTGATTGCACCACTTCCCCCACCAATGCAAAACAACCCCAATGGCAGTCACTTCGGACTGGGAATGGACTCGGTGCGTATGACTGAGGAAGGAGTCACATTCAGCAAGAATGGCGGTAAACCTGGTGTTCACTGCCAGATTATACACTTACCCAATAATACTGATTTTTGCCTGATGTTAAACGGTGGCTCTTCACCGGATGGCACAAAAGTCAATCCGATGACTACCGCAATCAAGGCTTTGCGATCGACTCTAAACAATGTCAGAGAGTGGCCAGCCGTTGACCTGTTTCAGAACTATCCATAGACAAGCTCCTCTCTCAATTCAGCAAAGTAGACATAATATCTACCAGATGTTTGTGCAGCAAAAAATGTCCGCTATTTTCAACCAGCATCAGCTTTCCCTTTGGAAGTCGCGAAACCAGTACATGCGCCAAACTTTGAGGACACAAATGATCGTCTGTTCCTTGCCACATCAGGATTTCCGATTCGAGGTTTTCGACTGCAAATCCCCATGGTTTTCTGAGTGCCAGGTAGTCGTCCAGCGAACCTTCAAATCCCTGACGAACGGCTTCGAGTCCCCATGCCGTTGCCTCTTCCAGCGACATTGCCTCACAGATTTCATAGTCAGGACCAGCCTTGACTGTGCGCAGCAAGGTATCCTTAATCATTTTGGGCGGCAAGTACTTTAACATGCTCCCGGCTGGAGAAAGGGCATGCAGCAAAGGCTCCGGCCAGCTCATGAGAATTCTGTCTTCAAGCATGCCTAAAGACTCTATGGCACCTTTGTAGTCCAGAGGACCGACACCACCGACGGTGCCTATTTTCCCTAGCATATTTGAGATCAAGGCGGCACATGCTAATGCGTAAGGACCGCCCAGTGACCATCCCAGCAGTGGTGGCTGTTTCAATTCAAGAGCGGTGATAAATTCTTTTGTATCGCTTGCCCAATCACTCAAGGTTCGCCCTCGTCTCCTGTCGGAAAGTCCAATCCCGGGGCGATCGGGGGCGAACAGTTTTATGTTCATGTCGGCCAGTTGTTTGTCTGCAAAATCAATGTCGAGACGGCTCGATAATCCGCCGTGAAAGTAAAGCACAGCGCGTCCATTTGGATCGCCGACAGTGGAATAGCCCAGACTGCGTCCGTCCTTCAGTTTTAAGGTGCTGTCTTTTCTGGGCATAGTGTGTTATCGAGAGTGCTTTGCGCTTATTACACTTGTTATATTACGAACCTATGAGTTTGGCTATTATAATTCGGACTTTCATTAGTTGGGAAATCCACCAATTGCGACGTCTTTTGATCTCGAGTTTGTTGCTTTTGCTTCTGTTTGCTCAAGGAGCAATCTTTGCTCTTGCACAGGATCAAACCAATAGTTCTTTGACTGATTCTCTTAATAGACCCGTTTCTTCAGGCATAAATTCCGCTGTAACGAATCCTGACTCTGATTCTGCCCGATCTGGAAAGGCAAGACCTGAAACGTTCAAACTATTTGCCGGAGTTTCGCACAAAGAAATGCTTCCGGAGGCAAGTGTAGCTCTCAAACCTCATTTAGATAGACAACAGAAACCGTCGTTAAAGGTTTACGAATCAGCAAATGCTCCTCGCCTATACCCACTTGTCGAATCGGCTCAGATTCATCAAGAAAATCTGTCCGCCCAAGTTGCCCAAACCGCGCCCGTCATGACCGCTCCACGTTCGAATGTCCTTGCCGCCAGGACTTCTGCGACACAAAGTTATATTCCATCCTTTGGAGTAGCACGGGAAACAGTGGAACGCACACCGGAGCCCGCCCGTCCGCAGCAGCATTATAGAGTCGATTGGTTCATGCTTCCGAATTGGATGGCAGGCGTTTGGCTTAAAGATGGTGACATGACCACCAGCGTCACTGATTTGCAAACAGGCGTGAGTAGCACGCAAAATGAATGGACCCCCAATAGACTGGAAGCGACCTGGGGGCATCAACAAGATGCTGAGGGCAATTACTGGCACGCCAATGTATTGCCGTCCGAAAGAGACGGCTCATCTGCAGGCAAGCTGGTTCGTTTTTTGTTGCTGGCAAGGCAGTGTGAGAGTTCCAGTCCTCAGCAAATGGTGACGCGCACACATTATATAGTCAGCGAATCAAATCCCTGGAACAACCAACCTCTCGACACCTTTCAACAGGAATCTCTCAATCATTATGCTCTCAACTCCCAAGGGCAACTGTTAAATTCCAGCAGTAATCGTGTTTTCAGTTATCAGGGTACGCCTATTCGAGAGGGACATCTTGTCAGCCAGTTTGCCAAGATTAAGCAATTCACCCCTGTGGCTTCCTTAAATGGCTTCGATTTGCGTGCATCACTCAATGATTACCTTGAGTCCCACTCCCTTGGGCATTTAAGGAAATAGATATCCATTTGGATACCCTTAACCTGAAATCTATATAAAAGGTTCGTATAAAGTCCAAATAAAACGGGTACTTTCAGTTTAATGGGCGAAAGGGAGAACATTGATGGTGTATTTCAAGTGGCACGATATGGTTTTCTCTGTTAATCGGAAAACGGATTTTACGGCGTCGCGGATTTTTGCAATTTCGCTTTTAATTTCGTGTGTGTTTTGCACCACAGATCCAGCAGTTGGTGGAGAACTGATCGCTGCCAAAAAAAATAAAGCGGAGAAAGTCACAGCCAAATCCGTCAATCATGATGCCGATGAGCAGCTGATCAGAACTCAGGCGACAGACTATTCCAAAGCGTTTGCCAATGGCGATGTGCAAGGATTGACGGCGATGTGGGCTGATGATGCCGTGTTTACCGACCAGTCCGGACGAGTTTATTCGGGCCGCGAGGCAATTGGAAAACAAATGGCTTCATTCTTTAAACAATACGGGAATCAGCCATTTGAAATCAAAATAGACTCGCTTGAATTTCCGGCCGACAATCTGGCCATCGAACATGGGGCCTCGCATATTGGTTCATCTGCCAATCCGATGAGCTTTGGCACATATACTGCTGTTCACGTTAAGCGCGACGGCAAATGGCAAATGGTCAACGTTTCTGAGTCACCAAAATTTGATGCTGCAGCTGCCAGTGGACCGAATGTATCAGATCTGTCTTGGCTGGTAGGAAACTGGAAGGTAGAGGGACCGAAAGGCGATTTGCAGATCAAGGCAGATTGGGTGGCCGGAAAGAAAATCATTAGATGTGATTTTGAGGCCACTACAAAAGACGGTGAGAAGAGCACACAAACTCAATTCATTTTCTTCGATCCATTGAGCAAGCGTATACGCTCCTGGCAGTATGACTTTAGCGGTGGCTACGGGGAAGCCAGATGGTTCAACTCCGGCAATGAATGGACTTCTGAGGGTCGTTCAGTCCAGTCGGATGGGACGACAGGGTCGGCAAGATATTCGATCAAGAAAATTGATGACAATACATTTTCGTGGCAGTCTACCTCAAGAAGACTTCTCGGCAAGAGCCTTCCCGACAGTCCGGTTCTGACCGCAAAGCGAGTTGGCAGCTAGGTCTGTGGTCAGGTAGCATTTGTACTTTACTTTCACTGGTGGATTTGAGATGAGAGTCAAAAAGAGAATTGCATTTTTGCTGGTTTCTGCACTGGTACTGCCCCTGGTTCTTTGTGAACCTGGATACAGCCGAGGCGGATTCGGTGGCGGAGGCGGTCGCGGATATGGCGGCGGTTTCGAGCGAGGAGGCATGGGAGGCGAGTTCGATCGGGGCGGCTATGGACGCGGAGGAGACGATTTCGATCGATTCAATGACAATTTCGATCACCCTGGCGCTTCCGCATTTGGAGCCAATAATGCCGGTATCAGACCGGGCGAGGATGGGGTGAGAAACTTTGCCGATGCACCCAGAAGCGATCTGGCCGGCGACGGCGGATTCGGACGCATAATGGACGCTCCTGGCGCCAGTTGGGCCGGACGTGCCGGTACCTACAATATGTCACCGCGCGCCTATGCCGACCACTGGAATGATGTGAACGGCAACTTCAATCACTGGAATTATTTCAATCATGATTGGTGGAATAATCATCCCTGGTACTGGAACAACAGGTATTGGGGCAATGATTGGGCCTGGGGTTGGTCGGGCTGGGGAGACCTGGGCGGCTGGTGGGGTATGGACGTAGCCAGCGAGCCAGTCTACTACGACTATGGCAACAACATCACCTATAATGGCAATCAGGTCTATTACGGCTCGCAGCCACTCGAATCGGCGGATGCATATTATTCGCAGGCTCAGACATTAGCTGAAACTGCACCTCCGCCTCCCAAGACTCCTCAAACTGACGCACAGCAAAAGCAAGATGTTAACAACATGAAACCGTTGGGCGTGTATGCATTATGTGCATCCGATCAAAAGAACGGCTCGCAGTTGTTCCAACTTGCCGTCGATAAAAAGGGCATTATTCGCGGCACTTACTTCAACGAAGTGACAAATGAAAGCAAGCCTATTGCCGGTGCGGTTGATAAGAAAAACCAGCGCGCCTGCTTCACTATTTCAGGAAATAAGAATACTGTCTACGACACCGCAATTGGAAATCTCCTGAAAGATTCCAGTCCTATTTTGGTGCACTATTCCAAGTCCAACACCCAGCAACTTACACTGGTGCGCTTGAAGAAGAACGGCACGAATACCTGATATTCGTAGCCGGCGCGTTGCACGCGCCTGATTGTGTTACGCATCCAATGCTGCGCCTGCATCCTTGCAGTGAGCAAGAATCACGTCCAGGAATGTTTGACCAAGGTCGCGCAGCTTGGAATCACCGATGCCGCTGACCATGCGCATTCTTTCCAGACTGGACGGACGTATACGAGCCAATTCACGCAATGTGGCGTCGTTGAAAATAATATATGGTGGCACTTTGCGATCGTCGGCAAGCTGCCGGCGCAATTCGCGCATGTTTTCGAAGAGGTCGCGATCCACACCGTCCCATGATCCTGCCTCGGCTCTGGATACCTTCGCTCTTTCGCCTTTCTTGCGCTCAGCCGGTTTGAGCAATCGTATGTTGGTTCTTTGTCCGCGCATCACTTGCCAGGAACCGCCGTTCAATTTCAAGATCGGAACCAGCCGGCCGTATGCCACCTCGACGTTTTCCTGCAAAAGAACTTCCTGGCTGATTAATTGATACATCCAGTCGCGCAGATCGTTGACATGGTAATCCTTTAAAAGACCATAAGTGCTCAGGCTCTGATCGCCGCGATTGCGAATTTCCTGGGAATTTTCTCCGCGCAGAACAGCCGCTACATAGCCAATGCCATAGCGTTCTTTCAATCGTGCAACGCAAGAGAGGATCTTCTGAGCAATCAGAAGTGCACCATCGACTTCTACCGTTTCACCCAAACAAATGTCACAGGCACTGCAATTGTCTTTGCCGTATGTTTGACCAAAATGGGCAACCAGAAGTGAATGTCTGCATGCCGCTCCGCGACAATATCTGTCAATGATATTCAGATGCTCGTAAGAGGTTTCCAGATATGAAAGATCATTTTCTTGATACTGATTTTGATTTTGATCGCAAGCGGCTTTCTGCATAATAGCTTTCCATGTGAAAACATCAGCACCGGAGTGAAGCAGGACGCATTCAGCTTCCAATCCGTCGCGGCCTGCCCTGCCTGTTTCCTGTTGATAGGCCTCGAGCGACTTCGGCATAGCGGTGTGCAGCACATAGCGCACATTTGATCTGTCTATACCCATGCCAAATGCAACTGTTGCCACCACTACATCGCAGTGCTCTTCCGAAAATGCCTCTTGTGTCTTTGATCTCTCGTGCGAAGTCATTCCGGCGTGATAAGCCATTGCTTTGATGCCGGCTTCTTTGAGATCTTTTGTCAGCTCGTCGACTTCGGCGCGGCGAATGCAATAGATGATGCCGCCCTCTCCTTTGTGGCGATCGATCACGGAGAGCACTTGTTTGAGCGTCCCGCCGCGCCGCGATGTGATGCGATAGGTGAGATTGGCCCGATCGAAATTGCCAATCAGAATTTCCGGATCCTTCAAACCTAATTGTTGGATGATATCCGTCCGTACTTGTTCTGTGGCCGTGGCGGTATAAGCGTGCACGGAGGCTTTGGGAAACATCGATTTCAGCAAACGCAATTGTCGATATTCAGGACGAAAATCGTGACCCCAATGACTGATGCAATGCGCTTCGTCGATTGCAAATGTGCGCACGTCTATTTTGCGCAGGAGATCTTGCATATCTGTTTGCACAAGGCGCTCGGGCGAGACGAAAAGCAAGCGCACTTTGCCGGAGATAATGTCCTTTTCGTGCTGTTGCCTTTCTTCCGGTGTTTGCGAGCTGTTCAACTGAATGGCCGCGATCCCTGACGAAATCAAACCATCCACCTGGTCTTTCATAAGCGATATCAAAGGCGATATCACAACAGTGGTATCACCACGCAGCACGGCGGGCGCTTGAAAGCACAAAGACTTTCCTCCACCTGTCGGCATCACCACAAGCGAATCACGCCCTTCAAGAACCGAGCACATGGCAGGCTCCTGCAGCGGACGCAATTCCCGTATACCCCAGTGTTTCGCCACTAATTCGCGCAGTTGGGGAATTGGCGTTGGCATAGTCTGCATGAGGTAATCCGGGCTGGCCTGAAGTGATGTTCCAAGGTAGATCATAAGCCGGGGCTTCTCCGTTGATCGGGACTGGGTCTGAAAAAGAACTTCATTTGACAGCTGCCAGCAAGGAGAGTTTGGCAAATATATCGAATTTATTGAATGTGGAATTGTGCAAGAATATCCATTTGGTTTACGAATTCAGGTAACTTAACGGATTCAAGCCAGTGAACGGTTTCCAGTCGTTTAACGGTTTCAAGTAGGAGGCGTAGTATGTCCCGAGTATTCAGCCGCAGAAAGTTATTGGGTACAGCTGCCCTTGGCGCAGCAGGGCTGGTGTTCGGACGCAAGCTTTTATCCGAAGCAGGTGAGGGCATGAGCAAATGGAGCGCAGGTGGAATTGGTTCAAATGAACTTCCTGCCAGCACCGAGATAGTCAATGCCGGCAACTTAAAGCAATCATTCGAGCAATTGGGGCAATATGTCTACTTGACACCTCAAAAACTGGGTGGCGGCACGCATGCCGTCGATCTTAATTCGGGGCGCACCCTGGCCTGGATAAGTTACTGGAATTATGGAGACTCTTGCCCAATTTCGCATCACCTGGCGGCATATCCGTCGCCAGATCCGTACAAAGGTTTCGAGTTTATCAATTCAACGCAAGGTGGCGACAACGTCATGATTTACGGTTTGCCGACCCGCATTAAAGAGCGCGGCATGCTCGGCAAATGGGGTATGGGCAATCACATATATCGTGTGCAATTCGACGGACAGTCGATGAACCTGATGGAAGATGTCGCCGAGTCGACAGGCGTCGGTTTGGGCGTCCACACCACAATTTATCCAGATGCTTCCGGTTTTGCAGGAGCGGACGGACAAAAGGATGTTTGCGCATTCTTCAATCGCGCCGTCGGCAATGAAAAAACTCAAGTGCAAATGGCTTTTCGCGCCGACTGGGTAGGCGCAAATCAAAATGGTGGCATGGAAGAAAACTGGTCCAAGGGTGGCAAGATTCGATTGACCAGATTGAATGCTGCAAAAGAAACAGGCAAATACGATCTGGAAGGCTCCAAAGGCAACAAGATCGATTGGGAAATGGTGCCGATGGCGGAGTATCTAGTCTATACCGGACAATTGCCCGGTGATTCTCCGAAGGCTTTGACCGGTCTGGATGCGGTTGTGCACCATCCGGGCGGCAGATATTCGGCCCTTATCATTCGCATGCTCTCTTGTGCGATTATCGTCGACAGACACAATTGGGAACCAGTTTGCTGCCTGCATTGCCCGGAAGGATCGCCAGGCAATTTGCCGATTGCCAAAGTCAGCTCCGGTCCGGACACATGGGAAATCAAGCTTGATGACGTTAAATGCGTCGGTCACGAGGCAGGCTTCTCGCCGGATGGCAAATCCTTTTTGATGATGAACAATATCAAGCAAAATAATATGGCGGTATTCGATACGGCGGATGCCGACCCGCGCAATTGGAAGAAAATCACTTTCGTCAAAGATCCGACCTGGAACGGTGATTACCCGAGTCCATTTCACCTCTGCTTTTCTGTAGACGGAAGCAAGATGTTCGTGTCGGTTCTTTATCCAAAACCAGCAAACAGCGGATGCTGCGTAGTCGATACAAAAACCTGGAAGATTATCAAGAAATTTGCCAACATCGGCCCTGATTGCCAGACAATGGCGGTTACCTATGACGGTAAATTCGTCTTTCAGATTTTCAGCGGCTTCCAGAGAATGTCGAGCGGCGCATTTATATTTACGCAGGATACGCTGGAGCCGGTTGGTTATCTGCCGAACTTTGGAGGGCACCACGATTGTGTGATAGTGCCGACCAAAGTCGAGCACCTTAAGAATAGTCGTTGCACTACTCTCTAACTCCTACATTCGAGGCAAGAGACGGTGTCGCCACAACAGGCTCAGAAAGTTTCCGGACGGCGGCCCGGTGCGACGTTTTTTTTGTTCACCAGATTGGCGCTGCAAAATTTGCTTCGCAAGCCGGCGCGTACTTTAATGCTTGTACTGGCCGTCACTCTTTCCACCGGCGGTGTCTTTGCATCATATACGGTGGCAAGTGGCATCAAGGACAGCATGGACAGAAGTTTCTCGCGCATGGGTGCGGATCTCATCGTCGTGCCGGTAAAAGCCATGGTCAACATCACCAGCGCACTGCTCACAGTGCAGCCAACTGCCGAAGTACTCGATGGTAGATTAGTATCTGAAATTGAACAGATGGATGGCATCGATCAAGCCGCTCCGCAGACATATTTTCAAATACCAATCATGTCTGGTATGCCTGAATGCAAGGCAAACCTGATCGCTTTTGAGCCAAAGAAGGATTTCACAGTTCTGCCCTGGATGGTGGCACATGCACAAAGACCAATGGAGGCCGCTGATATTATCGGGGGCAGCCGGCGGGCAGAGGCAATTGGAGATGAAATTGCGCCTTGCAATTTCCCGGCCAACATTTATGGAAAACTTGGACGCAGTGGCGTCGGCCCTTTTGACGATTCGTTTTTCGCCACTTATGAGACTGTAAAACTATTGCACGAAAAAGCTGAGCAGTCTTTGCACGGGCAAAAAAATACTCAGAATTCCTTAGCCGGATTTGACCAATCAAAAATATCGGCAATTTTGGTAAAACTGAAATTCGGAGCCACTCCCGAGCAGGCACGCTTTGCCATTGCCAGACTGCCGGGTGTAAAAGTAATAACCGGTGCCGCCATTGTCACCTCCACGCGTCAGGCCACCACAGCATTGCTGGGCGGCATGCTCGGCTTTACCGCCATGATGCTGGCGGCGATGCTGATTCTGGTCAGCCTTTTGTTTTCAGGAATCATCTCGGAGAGACGCCGCGAAGTCGGACTGCTTCGCGCCATTGGTTCTCGGCATGTGGACGTAATGAGAATGCTTCTTGCCGAGGCTGTTTTCACAACCGCGCTGGGCGGAATTACCGGCATCATATTTGGTTGCGGCTTGCTGCTCGTTTTTCAAAGATCGCTTGTCTATTATCTGGAAACCTTACACATAGATTTTGCCTGGCCCGCACCATCGATGATTGTCTTGGTGGCCCTGTCTTGTTCTGTCGTGTCGGCGCTGGTTGGTTTGGTAGGGGCACTGGTGCCGGCTTGGCGCGCCAGTCTTGAGGAGCCTTATTTGTTGATACAAAGTGAGGGCGGATGATGCTTTCAGTTGTATCTGTTGCGAAAAGCTATGCAGGCGATCAACCTGTGGATGCTGTCAAAGATGTCAATCTCGATCTAGAGCAAGGGCAATCGCTGGCTATTATTGGCCGTTCCGGTTCAGGAAAATCCACTCTTTTGGCAATGATCGGTGGTATCAGCCGCCCTACGAAAGGTCAGGTATTAATTGACGGTGTCGATCAATGGCAGTTGAGAGACAGCGACCGGGCCGACCTGCGCAATCAAAAACTCGGATTTGTATTTCAATTCGCCAGTCTGCTTCCATCTTTGCGGGCAGTCGATAATGTCGCATTGCCCTGTTTGATATCAGGAACGCTTTCCGGACAAGAAGCTTATGCTCGAGCGCACGCATTATTAGACCGCGTTGGTTTGTCACATCGATATGATGCATTCCCGGGGCAGCTTTCAGGTGGAGAGCAAAGGCGAGTGGCAATCGCGCGTGCCCTGGTAAATTCGCCGAAACTCTTGCTTGCTGACGAACCGACGGCGGATCTAGATGAAGCAACCGAAGCAGAAATTCTCAATCTACTAATTGACATTCATCAGGCATTGAAGGTCACCCTGGTTGTAGTGACACACAATCCTGACATTGCTATGCGTGCCGATCGTGTCATTGAAATGAAAAGCGGTGAAGCCGCATCGAAAACAGTGCGCAGCCAAAATATTGTTTCCAGCCAACCGGCAGAGGCGGTTTCCTTAGATAGTCGGTCCGCAAACGCAACGGCGCGGGAAATTTATGAAATTTCTTCAGAAAAGGCGGCCGCAGAAAAGGTACGCCTGGGAGAAGGACTTGAGCGTTTCATCGGCCGCCTGGTGATCTGGATCGTGCCACTTTGTTTAATGGCCTGGTGCCTCAACTGGGCTGTTGCCAATTATGAGCGCAATGCAATTCGAGCAAAAGCAGAACAACGAATGGCTCTTGAGGAATTGGCAATGCAAGGTCTGCGCGCTGATTTGAAGAACGTTGAGAGCGGTAAAGGTAAGACGTACATTGTCACGTTGTACTTGCGCAACACTAAGGGCGGCGAGCCTTTGTATGTAATGTCGCCTCTGGTAAGAGCATTTGTGCAGGTCGGCACAAGCTGGCTCGAGGTGCCAATGAAGCCGATTGGGCCCGGCACAGCTCAGGTTTTGAAGATTACCGGCACGCAAATGCTGCGTTATGAGATGGAGCCGGATGTGCCCGACTTCACCCAATTATTGCCATATTACATGCATGTGCGCTTCACCAACGATATGCTGATCAGCCCGCGCAGCCAGCCGAAAGATGATCTGGTCGAAAGAAATGACAGCTATTACGTTTATTTGAAACCGCACAATGCCGATGACAACGCCATTCTCTCCAAGATGAAGTTTCCAGGTAGGCCTCCTGTCTGGATTCCTATGCCTCCGCACTGATAAGCCGCCCGAATTTTGAAAAAGCGTTCTATATATAGAGTCGCTTGAGGGCAGTGGTTTTGCGGCGATCGAACAAAAAACAGAATGGGCAAGTCAAGTGACTTGCCCATTCCTTTTAACTTGTGTTAGCTCGGCCGAGATTTAGTATCTGCGTCCGCCGCCGCCTCCGCCGCCTTTCGGCTTGGGTTGAGCGATGCTTACTGCGATTTGACGACCTTCGCAATCTCTTCCGTTGAGTCCTTTGATGGCTGCTTCGGCTTCTGCCTGGCTGCCCATTTCAACGAATGCGAATCCCCGTTTTCTACCGGTTTCGCGGTCAGTGGGTATGGAGCAGGACACGACGGTGCCAAATTCACCGAACATGGATTCGAGTTCTGCTTCTGAGAGTTTGAACGAGAGGTTACCAACGAAAAGTTTATTATTCATGCGAAATACCGGAAAAAAATTGTGAACACTGAATCGTCATTATCGCACGCCTACGACCATCTTCGACGTTTTTACACTTTCTTTCTCTCAGGTCCTTTGACATATTGTTAACCGGCAAGCGCCGGGCCTGGCTCAATCCCTTGCTGGGCGTACATTTTTGGTAGCCAAGTTGGCTGTAATCTTCGGTTAAAATTCGTTTCCAGTTCGGCTGCCTTGAAATATCAAAAAAGGCTTGTAACCTGGCGCTGGCCCAGCCGAGACTCTAAATTGCCAGCGCCTTTGTGAGCAAACTGTTAGACTTTGGATTTATTCAGGTTTGGGTGGAGATTATGGCAAGAAACAAGAATTTCAACATAGCAATAGCTGCCAGTCTGGCAATTTGTGTGGCCGCAGGAGTTTCAAGCTCTTTGCAGGCGGCGACCATAAGCTCCAAAACACAGACCCAATCCAAAGGAGAGACATCCTCGGAAGCTCGAAACTTTACAGCCAGCATTGATAAGGATGTATCGCCGGCAAAAGACTTCTATCAATACGCCAATGGAACATGGTTGAAAAATACGCCCATTCCTAATGAATACGACAAGTGGGGCGTCCTCAACATTATCAATGACAAGAATTTGGCGATCGTGCGCAATCTGCTTGAAGATGCAGCCAAAGAAACGGCGAAGAACGGAACTATCGAACAGAAAGTCGGTGATTTCTACAAAGTTGGCATGGACACGAAGAAATTGGAAGAGGAAGACATCAAACCTCTGGCCGACGAATTCAAGCGCATCGACAATTTGAAAACGCTCGATGATTTGCGCGCAGAACTGTCTCGATTGCATGGTTTTGGCGTCAATGCACTGTTCGGTTTCAGCTCCGGTCAGGATTTCAAAGACGCTACTAAAGTGATTGGACAGGCTGGGCAAGCCGGTTTGGGTCTGCCCGAGAAAGACTATTACTTCAATGAGAAAGACCGCTTCAAGACAATTCGCAGCGCATACGTAGAGCATGTCGCAAAAATGCTGAATTTGATTGGCATTGAAGCCGCCGACGCCAAGACACGCGCACAAAAGATCATGGAGATTGAAACGCAACTGGCAGACGCATCAATGAATAATGTCGATTTGCGCGATCCGGAAAAGGTCTATCACAAGATGACTTTGAAAGAAATGACGGAATTGACGCCGAAATTCTCCTGGTCTTCGTATTTTTCCGAAATCGGATATCCGAGCATCAAAGAAGTCAACGTTGCACAGCCTGATTTCTTTAAGAAAATGGACCATCAGATCTCGGCTATTGCCATGGAGCAGTGGAAAGATTATTTGCGCTGGCATTTGATTGACGCTGCCGCGCCTTATCTCTCGGACAGATTTGTCAATGAGGATTTCAATTTCCACGGCAAAATTCTGACTGGAAAGAAAGAGAACCTGCCGCGTTGGAAACGCGTGGTCAATTCTACAAATCATGCCATCGGCGAGGCTGTTGGCCAGCAGTACGTGAAGACAGCGTTTACTCCGGAAGCCAAGGCTAAGGCGCTGAACTTGGTGACGAAACTCAAAGAGGTCTTGAGAGAAGATCTCGGAGTCCTCGATTGGATGGATGACACCACTCGCAAGAACGCGATTGCGAAATTGGATGCTTTTGTCGCCAAAATCGGATATCCGGACAAGTGGCGTGACTACAGCGCCTTGAAAATCAGCCGCGATTCTTATATATGGAATGTGATCAGAGCAGAGCAATTTGAATTCAATCGCAATCTAGCAAAAATCGGCAAGCCGGTCGATCGCAGCGAATGGCTGATGACACCGCAAACAGTCAATGCCTATTACTGGAGCGAAATGAATGAGATAGTTTTCCCCGCCGGAATTCTTCAACCTACCATTTTCGATCCTAAAGCAGATGATGCAACCAATCTTGGTGCCATGGGGATGGTTATCGGTCATGAGATGACGCATGGCTTCGACGATCAAGGAAGCAAATTTGATGCCCATGGCAATATGAAGAACTGGTGGTCCGCCGGTGACGAGAAGCGGTTCAAAGAGCGTATTTCACTGATTGAAAATCAGTATGACGGCTACACCGTCGGTGGTGACACCCATCTGAAAGGCAAATTGGTGGCCGGTGAAGCGGCTGCAGACCTTGGTGGTTTGACGCTTGCCTATAAGGCGCTTGAAAAAATCCTGGACGGAAAAACCCATGCTCCTGATGCTGAGGGTTTCACACCCGAGCAAAGATTTTTCCTTTCCTTCGCGCAAGCCTGGGCGACCAACATTCGGCCTGAAAAAGAGCACATGATGGCTGCCACGGACCCGCATCCGATTCCGAAGTATCGAGTCAATGGAACGCTTGCCAATATGGATGCCTTTGAAAAGGCGTTCAATATTAAAGGGGAAGATTCGATGATGCTTCCTAAAAATAAGCGTTGCTACCTCTGGTAGAACCACCTTTTAGAATATCGAACACATATATAAGATTGAGCGATTTGAGAAGTCGGCGCCCCTGGTGTTTTCTCTGGCATGCCGTTTGTGCCAGAAAAACATCAACACCTGATGTCAAGCGGTTTTTGGACGGAACTTTATTTTGCCACTCATGTCTAAAAACTCAGAGAGCCGCGTTGAAGATGATGTTGCATCTTGAACACGAAGCAAAGGAGGTCCAAATGAGAATGCAATCGAAAGACCAGGTAATTCAACTAATCAGCGTTGAGCGAGCATCCTCCAATCTGTTGGACTCTTTGAAAAACCTGTTTGCTAATCTGTTTGCCGCAAAAGAGACTTCTGAAGTCATGGCACTTAACCTGTTGCAAGACTCGAAGGGATTTGATCCCCTGAGGAATCCTCAGAGCCTGGTTAATCCAAAATCTGCACCGCATGAACGGATGGTTGTACCGGACAAACGTCTTCCCATAAGGAAGGCCGCCTAAAAATTCGGTTGTTTTTCACTAGAGGGCCGGGCTGAACAACAGCCCGGCTTTACCGCTTTTGCGGCCCAGGCTGATTTGGCCGGCTGATAATCCGCGCTCGTGCCCTGGGACTGCTAAGCTTGAAGTGTGGGCTTTGCCTGCTTGAAGCTTTCGCCGTGTGTCCCCATGACTGAAAACGATCCCAACCTTCTCCAGGAGTTGGAGAAAGCCAAACAGGCGTATAGCAGCGGAAATTATGCAGCTGCAGAACCGTTGTTGCGCGAAGTTTTTGAAAAACTCGAGACAATGCCTCTCGAGATGGCATATTGCGCTGAAGGACTTTCGGAAATATATACGGCCTGGGGCAAATTTTCGGAAGCGATCCGGCTAAATCAACGCCTGATCAACCTCACTGCGCCCAACCCCGGACAGAGTTTGGATGCTCTCGGTGCAGCCTTGGAACGCATCGCGGCAATTAGTTTGAAAGTCGGAAAACAAGAGCAATTTGAGAAGCTGTCTCGTTTGGCTGGAGCGGTTAGGGCAGGAAAAGTTGACCCGAATGGCCTGGTGACTGAAAGAGCAAAAATGCCCATGGCTCCGCCGACTACGGAGCATACTTTTACGTTTCGTGCCCTTGGACCTGATGCACCGCCCCCACCTGGTGTAAACGCACCTGCCTCGCCGGCTCCAGCTGCACCCCCACCTCAGCCGCCCCTGCCAAATACCTCTTCTGGAGCTTATGCATTGCCGGCGCCCGGCACCGCTTCTCCTCCTGCAGGTTCGTTTGCCCCTCAGCAGCCGGCCGCGCCAAAACCAGCGACGCCTGATGTGCTCGGCAAACCGATTAAAGAAACCGCGATGTTTTCCAGACCGAATATTGCCGGTTTGTCTGGCGCGACACCACCGACGCCACCAGGTGTTCCACCCGGCTCGCCGGCAGGGGCAACGCCAACTCAGCCAACAGCGAATCTCAATGCAAATCTAGCGAAGCAGGGTGATATTCCCGATTATCAGCTGGCAGATTTCGATGAAGAAATTGCCGTTGATCCGTCTTCTATGTCAGGATCACACCCGCCGGTTGCTGCAACACCCATGGCAGCACCGCCGGCGGCACCAGTACCAACCGCGCCAGCACCGCCGGCGGCACCGGCAGCGCCTGCAGGATCTGCAGGATCTGCGGGATCTATAGGATCGCTTCAATCAGATTCGTGGGGACCAGCAGACTCTGCAGACGCCGACATTTCAGACGGGTGGGGTACTGTGGAACCTGAAGAAACAGCGGAATCAAAGGCCTGGGGACCGGCAGAATCAAGTAATGCATCTGATTCGGTGCCGTCTCCTCAAAAATCAAGTTTTGCATCTGCGCCTGCTCCTTCCGCGCCTGCTCCTTCTTCCAGTGCCTTCCCTGCCTCTGCGCCTCATCAATTTGCTTCGCCTCCGCAATTGGCGCAGCAGTCTTCGCCGGCTGCAGCACCAATGTCTGAGCCGGCTTCTCAGCAACCGTTTTCATCAGGCTCTCCGCCAGGAGCGGATCTTCCTGCCTTCCCACAACAATCGACATTTGGTTCGCTGCCTTCATCTTTGCCCGGGCCAGAGCCCGAGATTCAATTGAATTCAGCACCGCCTTCTTCAAGCGAATCTTCTTCGTCTCATTCTGCATCGAGCGCCAGAAGCATTCGATCTATGTCTTCGCGAAACATGTCAGCGCCTCCAGTTTCTAGCGGTCCGGACATGGGCGGTATTATCGGGACCATTGCTCAACTATTTGTCGGTAAAAGAGATCCCGATCAAGCGGTTCAGCAACTGGTGGACCCTGGCACCACTTCAGCTAAAGCCGCCGGTGCTCTGGTGATTGTTGTAGGCATGGTGTTCGGGTTATTTTATTCTGCCTATCATTTCATTCCTAGAAAAATCAATTCCGAACAAGCATTTCGTGCACTTCAGCATCGATATGCCTCTGCAGATTCTACGGAAACTCTAGCGCTGATCGATTCTCAGACATGCGAGTTTGCCATCGGCGAACAGAAAATGAAAACGCAGTTGAGGTTTTACCTTGATGATTGGCGTGATGCCGTAGACATGGCACTTGGGCGTGTAGGGCAAAAGCAGATTTGGCTGGTTAATACCGATGATGGTATTGTCGATCAAGATGATGTCAAACTGTACGTCAAGGGTGGGCCTGAAGCTCAACTTGCAAACAGAGTGGAATTCATCAATCAGTATGCGACGATGCATTTTGCCAGAACAAAAAAATATCCCGAAAGCGGTGATTTGAATGACGCAGTGGATCTGCATTATCGTAACCCGTACACAAAAAAGGGCGAAGCGCCAGCTTTTTTCAGGGTCGTAGTAGGAAAAGGTTTAGCGTCGCACGAAGCTGACGAAGCACGCACAAAGTTCTACGATACGTTACTTTCCGGCGGCATCCCCAGTGATACAGCCCAGGCTCATCCCGGTGAGATCCGCTGCTACGTAGTTGATTTCTTGAGTCCACGCGGTGTAATTCAAGGACTTGTTGTTCAACTGATTGGCAAAGATGGAAAACCGGTGAGTGGAGTCCGGCCCAAGACGAGTTATGTTTTCGCTTTAGAAGACGGCAAGGAATACAAACCGGTCGGACCGGGCGAGCTTCCATTTAAGGGCGAGCCGGGACTGAGACCAGCTGTTGTCTGGCTTTTGATGGACAAGCTTGACGGGGCATTTGTATTCTTTCTTACTTCAGGACCGGTGATTATTCTCACCATCTTGACCTTCGTCTTTCTGGTCATGTCTTTGTTAATTCCCAAAGGTCTTGGGCGCGCGGTTGCTGTTTTACTTCTAATTTCGACCGCAATTCCGGCGCTATTGTTCTGCCTTGTTAAAGTGTTGCCGTAGGCAATGCGCTTACTGCGGAGCTTTCACCTGATCGAGCATGACAGCAGTGCCGTAGCATACAATCTCGGTTCCGAAATCGTTGCCGTTGCCCTGAAAAGAATCGGAATCATATCTGACGCCGACGATGCCGTTTGCTCCGCGTGATACAGCTTGTTGAACCATTGCATCATAGGCAGCCTGACGACCCGTTTCACAATTGTGGATGTAGGCATTGACCTTGCCGCCGAACATGCCTTGAATGCCGGCCTTAAACGACTGGATCGTATTAGGTTCACGGACCATGACACCGCGGACAATACCGCGATATTCTCTGATTTTGTAGCCTTCCAAGGTATCGGTCGTGGTAACGAGCATGCCGCCGCCGGTGGAGACAGTGTCGACAGTGGCTTGAGCGATGGCCGGCTTGGCATAAGTCTTTGACGATTCTTCCGCACACAGGGGCAGACTGCAAATCGAAAAAGAAACTGCGATAAGAAGAGCAACAACGGATTTTCTCATGCCGGCACCTGCAGAATAAATGTGAGGATGAGATTATAGCCAACTGGTGAACCAAGAAGAACTTCACGAAGCTTTTGCCATGCCAAGAGGGTGTGGCTAATGACATGCGCGACGACGATTGAGTCGGAAGTTAAGCCGTTAACGGTTTAACTTCCGGACCCAGGTTTTGCGGTTTGAGCCCCTCTCTAACGCACGAAAAGGCAAGCTCTGCTAGCATTATTAGGCTCCAAGGCGCGGCCCATCGCCGTTTACTAATCACTGTCGTGGTCAGGATTTCCCATGGCTCTGCCTCACCAAGTGCCTTTATATAACGCCCTCGATGCTGTGGATAACCAGGATTTTGAGGCGGCTGAATTGGCGGTCAGCCAGTTTTTCGAAGCGCTGGAGAATGACCCGATTGCCAAAGACTGCCGCCGGCAGCATTTTGACCGCCAGGTTTTTGAGGCGGATTTTCTCAGCATTCTCATCAAAGAGGAAATTGACGCTTGGGGTGTTCTGGCTACAGTGAAGCTCAGTCGCGATGACCTGGAAGGGGCTCGCGCCGACTGCTTTCGCATGATTGAGCTGATCGACCAGTACTATGGATTTGACACCCCATCCTGGCAATCGCCGGAAGCCAGAATTCCGATTAATCCCGAACTGATGAGCCGCTATTTCCAGATAGCTTCCCTTTTGACGGTTATTTACGATCATTTGGGCGATCCTGAAATGTCCAAGCGCTGGGCAAATGTTCGCAAAACCGCTGTTTCGGATATTCAACAACCTGAGGAAGTTTGGGGACGATGGATTTCGGAAGCAGACGCGTCGCTGGCAGTGGGAATCACGATATATGAATTTTCAGATTGGCAAATTGAAAAACGCGAGGCGGACGGTCGCCAGTGGTTGGCGAATATTTATCGCTCATTGACGGAGCGAATTTCGCCTCAAGAAATGAATTGGTTGGTGTCCATTCATATTCCAACTGATCAGTCAGCTGAAGTGCCTTCGAAGGCAATGCGGTGGAAAATTTGGAGCCTGCGCCTGGCAGTTGCGGCCCGCTTGCATCGTACTCAGGTGGGAGCCTATTTCGGAGAGCTGCAGACTCTGGGTGAGCGAATCTTGCTGTACTACACAACCAGCGAGGACGAAGCTCGAGATGCTTTATGTCACATTCTCGAAGATGCTTCTGAATTAAATCCGGTGCTCGAGATTAGACGCGACGAAGGGTGGAAGGAATATTCGAAATGGGGCGACAGCTCGATAATCGTTTCCTCACCGCTGGCGGTGCCGATGCCTGAGCCTGCCGAGGATGAGCATGCCAATGACAGGCTTCTTAGAAGAATTTGGCAGGCATGCGAGTCAATTCATTGCACCTCGACCAGGCTGCACCTTCTTGCTCAACATCTTTCCAATCTCCCACCGCATGGAGATGAGTTCAAAAAGTTTTGCATCGAGTATTTATTTGCGCTGGCAAATTTGACTGAAAATAAAGCAGGATATTTCGTTTTGGCCAGCAAACTGCCAAAAGTTGATGCCGCTGCTGCCATACGTGCTTTCGACGAACTCTGGGATGATGCCTATCCGATCGAACACGACAACCAAAACGCTCTCAGTTCTCTTGCCGAGGCAATAGCCGAGGTTGCTCCCCTGAAGGGACTGCAAGTAGAAAGGGCGCTGAGAAAGCATGGCTATGCATTGGTCCACACCACATCTGCCAAGGTGGCAAAAGAACTGGCTGCCAACGACCGCGAATTGGCAATGGAAATTGTCCAGGAAGCGCGCAAAGGACTCATTGAAGGTGACGGGCAGGACTTTGATAAAGCCAGTTTTTTGACGGATCTGGCTGGCAATATTTCTGATTTTTCGCCGGAATTCGCACGTGAAATGTTGATTGAAGCGGAGGCCTATGTTCAGGAAATTACGAGCTGCCAGACCAAAGACCAGGCCTATCTGCATGTGCTCAACCTGACAGAAAAACTAGCCAGGGATAAACTGCCGGAGTTTTGCAAAAGAGCAATTGAAAATGCGATCAACCTGGAGACAGATGATCCTGGCTATTGGGGATTTGGCGGACCGCGTAAAGCAATTTTTTCCCAAGCATATTTGGTTCGCTATGTCGCAGCGTATGATAAAAACGCAGCTCTGGAGCTTTTGATACATGCATTTGAGTTGCTGAAAAAGTTCAACGATGATGCCTTCGGTCGTATTTTGTACCTGTCAAATCTTGCTGAGTCGGCTGCTTTCATTAGTGCTTCTGAAAATCGTGTTCTAGCCGAAGAATTATGGTCTGAACTGAAAAAGAGCATGGATGAAGTGAGTGCTCAGGATTCTTATTTCTTGAATCGCAGATTTGAGACGGGGTCGAGCAGCCCAATCATTCCTTTTGTCAAAATGAATCTGGCGGTGGCTGAAGAAAGGTTTACTGCCATACTCAGTATTTGCAAGGCGACCAATCTGCCTGAAAGAGAGGTGACTTTGCTATGCACGTTTGCGTCAGAGTTGAATGATGAATTTCCCAAGCGCGCCAAAGATCTTCTTGCTCTGGCTGATGAACGTGCCAATGAGTGTTCGTCGGAACAGCTGCGCGCCGAATCACACATGCTTGTGGCGGCCACAAGGGACAAAATTGGTTTGGATTGCAAAAAGGAATTTCAGAGCATCCGGCAATTGGTTCTTGAAACATTTACGGAAACAGATCGATTTCACTTGCTTTTGGATCTTGCCGCCATGTTTGGACCCGATTCGCCACAGCGAAGTGAACTTCTGGATGAAGCAACCTCTATTTTTGAAGCAAATGAAATTGAGCATCGTGATGTGATGGAAAAGATCAAACAATTTACGCCCAGTCAATGCAGCAAACTATTTTTTCTTTTGCTGGATTCTGACTCGAATGAATCTCAACGTAGTTCTGCTTTGCACTGGTTTTCATCGCGTCTAGCCGGCAAAGACAACGACAATTCTGATGAATAGAGATTGTTTATAATCCGCCTCTAGCGTGATTGCATGTCTTGCGGAACCGCATGAGGGTGGGCACAAGGAGCTGAGAGAATCAGGTCGTTACCGCTCCATCGGGATTTTAAGACGGGACTTTGCACCTCGCCTCTGTCCTTCAATACTTCCGAGACTACAGATTCTTTCATTTGCTCGAAGGCTTCGCCGAGCGAAACTTTTCCGCCATTGGCGCGCAAGGCTTGAATGAGCTGGTGTGTGAATACACCATTCGGGTATCTTTTTGATTCCCATGAAACCTGACTCGGTTCGCTGGAGCATATTACAAGCTGTCCGGTGCCTAGAAGCAGACTATCGCTGTCGAAATTGCCGATCCGGATCAAACCTTTGGCGGGATTGGCGGCGCCGCTATGACAGGCATCAACAATGAGAACCACCCGATTTGCATGCACTCTTTGTTTAATCGCCGCAGCCAGATCCTGCAATGGCAGTCCGGTCGCATAGAGGCTGCCCGGATCCGTATCGTGCATGACAAGATAATTCAATCCTTCTTGATCTACATTGGAGGGACTGCCATGACTGGAAATAAAGATCAAAACAAGATCGTTGGGATGCACCAAATGTGGTAGCCATTTATCTCCAATTTCGGCAAGAACATTGGTTTTTGTTGCCTGTTGGTCCAGCAAAAGTCTGACATGATCGGGCGCGAAATTAGCTTCTTTGACAAGAAAGTCTCGCAGATCCTGGGCGTCTTTTGCAGGATATTTCAGCCCAATCTCGGGCTTCTGAAATTTGCTTATACCGATGATCACTGCCCATTTGTCATCTATCGGTTTATTGATTGCAGACGCACTCGATGGATGCTGTTCGTCATTGCTAATATAGACAGTTTTTTGATCGCCGTGATTTTGAATCTTGCCGTTAGAAGCAGCTACAGCTGCAGAGGCAAGTTTCACACTCGATTCCGGTTTGTCTTCTGACGTTGCATCCGGTCGTTGAGCCAGCATCGAATCATCCTTAAGGAAAACTGCACCGCCAAGATTGACCGTGTATTTGATATGCACTCCCACGTCGACGGCAAACATCAGTTGCATGGTCAGGCTTTCTTTATTGAGCAAGTGAAAGCTTGCTGACTTTGTAGAATCATCGCTATTGGCTGAAAATGCCACATTCACCAGTTCGCGTGATTTAGGATCGCGAACGATGACGCGCATAATGGTGGAATAAAAATCAGTGGCACCATTCACTTTTACTGTGACATCACCCGGCCCGGCTATAAATGAATAGTAGTGACTCTGACCCCTGGGCTCTTCTTGGCCGCTCACTTCTCTACTTGAAAGCAAATCTGGGTTTGCCGAATCGGCCGTTTGTGCCTGGGCGCGCAAGGAGCTGCAAGCGATAAGCGCCAATGTGATGAAGGAAAAGAGGATGTTTTGCGCGTGTTTCATAAAACCTGTGGCTGGCTCAGATGCTCTATTTTAATCGAAAATTCTGCTCTGGACAGATTTGAGCAGTTTTGCGGCATATCAAATGATTGCCGAATCTCAGTGATAAGATCTTGTTGCCAGCCTGATCAGTCAATTGGGGAGGAAGTCGTGCTCTGCATTGGAATCGACATCGGCGGGACGAAAATCGCCGGCGGAATCGTCAAAGAGGATGGCCAAGTTTTGGCGCGCGAAGAGCGTCCAACTCCAATAAAAGAAGGCGGCAAGCGCATCTTGATTGAGGCTATCGAACTGGCCAAATTGCTGCAGACTAAAGCAGACCGGCCAGTGGAAGCTGTTGGCATAGGTGCAGGTGGGCAGATCGATGCTGTTCAGGGTTTGGTATTTTCTGCAACCGATGTAATACCGGGATGGAAAGGCATCCGCATTGCCGAAGGCTTCAGTGAAGCGCTGGGAATTCCGGCAGCTGTTGATAACGATGTCAATGTTTTGGCGCTTGCAGAAACCAGATTTGGTGCAGCGAAAGAATGCACAAATGGGACTGTTGTTTTTCTAGCCTTGGGAACCGGTGTTGGCGGAGCTCTTTTGACTAGAGGAGGCATTCACCATGGCGCGCATTGGAGCGGTGGTGAGTTTGGACACATTCTTTTGTCGATGGATCCTGACGCCAGGTGTGATACGGGCGGTGCGCGTGGCACTCTGGAGGCTTATTGCAGCGGGCCCGGTCTAGTGGAGACCTGGCGCCAGCTGACGGGCAGTACAGATGTGAGTGTTACCGGTCATGATGTTGTCAAAGACGCCAGGCAAAATGCCGATGGACCGGGCGCCAGGGCAATTGAAAAAACCGGGGCATTTCTGGGATTTGGCTTGGTTAGCCTGGCCAATGCCCTCGACCCTGATTTGATCATCATCGGAGGCGGGCTTTCAGAGCTGGGCGACTCGCTCCTTGACCCAGCCCGCCGGGTATTGAAAGAGCACGCATTACCTGGACCGGCCACCTGTAAAGTCGTGACCGCTAAGCTGGGGCTCGATGCGGCAATAGTAGGAGCGGCGAGCCTCGTGCTTCGAGACACTACCGGCGCCGTGCCCTTGAAAGGTTAAGATTAAACCTGTAAACCTGGTCAGGGACCGAGATTGCCGGCAAATGCATTGCTTGCGCCCCGGTAAGGGTATAAGTAATAAAGATGTATCTGCATCTAGGCAGCCCGTTCGTATAACTGTGGGAAACTCAGGTCTGGAGTTTGCAATTCAAAAAAATTGCATCTAAGCGGCGCGTTCAGATCTATTGAAAAATCAGCAAGATTTTGTGCTGTGGACTCCGGCATCTTTGGTGAGAGTGCAAAATGCCAAGCTACGATCTCTGTAATGCTTCTTTTGATGAATTTGTAGAATACATTTTCAATCATCCTCTGCCCGAAAGCGAAGATGACGAATACTGGTATTGGTCAGATGACCTGGAAGTTATCTACGAGCCGGTCAAGCTGATCGAATACTACACGAGGCTTTTCAATAAGCCTCAAATCCTTATTGAAAAATATTCAGACGGACAGCTGGAGCAAGGGCTTTTGGCAATGCGTTCTTGCTTGATGCCGGGAGCCGTTTCGGAAGTCTTGTGGGAAGAGGAAATTCCTCCTGTCTTGCGCGAAGAATGCGTGAGAGCAATGTATTTTCTATACAAGGATCTCTTTGCTGTGAAGCCTCTTCATACAGCCTGCTTTATGTGGTGGGATTCGTTTACCGACGAATACTCAATCACTCAAGTGCATTCTGCGGCGTCCGAGGGTCCAAGCATTCAAAACGTGATGTTTGATATTCTTTGCCAGACACTGAAACTCGATGTGGAGATTTGCCAGCATGGTGCTCTTCACGGTTTGGGGCATTTGAGACATCCCGGGACTGAGGCAGTAATTCGCTCCTGGATGGCATCAAAACCGGATCTCGATCAACAGAGTTCGGACTTTGCAGAAGAATGCATTGTCGGCAATATCGTCTAATGAGCGAAGGTTCCACAGGAAAGTCTGACCAGCAAAATGGCGAGATGCGTGATTTCACTCCGTCGTCTGGCGCAAATGTTGCAGTGCACCTGGAACCTGGTTCAATTCTGTTCGAGAAATTCAAAGTGATAAAACTGCTTGGTCGTGGTGGCATGGGCAGTGTTTATCAAGTTCAACATTTGCATCTGCGCACTGAGTACGCACTCAAGTGTTTGAATCGGCAACAGCATAACGATGCGGCCTGGCGCAGATTTGAAAATGAAGCGCGCGCCGCAAACAAGCTTGACCATCCAAATTTGATCAAGGTGTACGATTCAGGATTAATGGCTGATGGACAGCCATATTTCGTCATGGATCTCGTCAACGGTATCACTCTGGCGGAAGAAATCAAAAAGACCGGCCGATTGCCTATTGATATTGTGTTTAAACTTTTTATTCAGGTTGGATTTGCGCTTTCGTATGCGCATGAAAGAGGCGTGGTGCATCGCGACATAAAGCCAACCAACATTATGTTGCTGAATAATGATGATGGAACTTTGAGTAACAGTGTGAAGGTGGTTGACTTCGGCATTGCCAAGCTGACCGGGCAGGATGAATTCAACCAACAGACGCTAACCAGAACTGGTGAGATTTTCGGCAGCCCGTTGTATATGAGTCCAGAACAATGCATGGGCATTGTCGTCGATCATCGCTCCGATCTCTACTCTCTGGGATGCGTAATGTATGAGGCTCTGACTGGTGCGCCTCCCTTTGTCGGAGACAGCGCTCTTGCCACTATGATGAAGCACCAGTCCGAAAAACCTCTTTCATTGAAAGAAGCTTCACTGGGAATTGAGTTTCCTGAACAAGTCGAACGTCTGGTGCAAAAGCTTCTGGAAAAGGATCCCGACGATCGATACAACAATGCTAGTTTGCTGACCGCAGATCTGGTTGCCCTGGAAAGGAGTCTGCATACCGGCGACACCATGGCCCTTAATGTTGAACAGGTGAGGTTAAACCAGCCTTCTAAATCAAAGCTGCATTATTTTGCCGATCGTAAGTCCACGCTGATTTCAGTGACCGCTCTTCTTTGTGCTTTTGCTCTCGGGGTTATCACTGGTATTGGAATGCCGAAGCACGCAGAGACACCACAGACAGTGGCTGAGCACTCAAAAGTTCTGCAGCTGAAAGAGTCTCGCTTTCTTCCAGTCGAAATGGACGCAGACGGGCACCTTGTTATCGATGATGGTAAAAAGGCCTCAAGCAATGTTGAAACTGCTGTGCCAAAGCCAATCGTGAATACTGCTGGTTTTTTCTCCGAAAATACGGGAAGGGTTCGCACTTTTCATTTTCCGAAGAACGTCAGTTTGGGCATGATCAATTCGCACATTAAGCCCCTGCCAGAATTTACTGAGATGCGGGGCGATGTCACCTTGTGCGCGCCAATTATCATCAAGGTTAACGATGTATTTTTGAATAATCCCGAACTGTATTCGAAGTTTCGCAATGACGATGTAGGAGTTTTGAATTTCGGTGCCACTAAAGCAGACATAGGTCCACTACTTTCGCTCGCTGCAAAGGGCGAGAAGCTCGAATCAATTGGATTTTGGAATTGTGGTGCTGATGGGGCTGACCTTAAGATACTGGAAGGAATGTCTAAGTTGTCACGCCTCGACATATATGCGTCAAAAATTGCTGTTGAAGATTTGCTTGCTTTTAAGAGGCTTCATCAGCTGGTTTGGGTTGGGATGGGAACCATGAAGGGTGTGAAGCCGCTGCTAAAGGAGTTGACAAAATCACCAATTCTTATACATGTTGGATGCAGTGGTTGTGATATTGATTTAGATGATTTGAAGACTATTAGCAGTATGAAGCTCCTCACGAGCGTTGATTTGACGAAAGACAAATGCGTTACTGATAGGACACTGCCTATTTTGCTGCCAGCGCGTAATTTGGGCAGTTTCGATCTTGAAGGTTGCGATATTACCGCTGCGAGCATTCCGACCTTCAGGCAGTTCAAGCGACTTTCCTATATTCGGCTCACCGACTCGCAATTTGAAGAAGGATCTAAGAGCATACAATTTCAGTATGCAAGAGCATTTCCTCAAGTGACTTTCATGTGGAAGTATGGCAATCCGCCTGATCTCTTCGTTACTGACTGAAGGTTTTCTCTATTTGGAGTATTTCACGTTTAGTTGCCTGTGACACTGCTGTGACACTGATGTGACCACTGAGCTATTTCCAGTCGGTAATATATCTGCATCGAGCAACTTTTTGCCGATCAGTTTTTATACCAGATAACACCTTCAGGTGGGTATTTCAATGACTCAGCATCTAGCATCTGGCCCCCAGGCTCCCGTTCGGCATGATTTGCCGCACACAGATAATCCACACAATTCCGATCCATACGAAGAGGAAGAGGATGACGGTGGATCGTGCTCACGTTATGCATGGGATTTACTACGCTCGCAAAGTCAAAATGGAAATGCCGAGAAAGCACAGCCGACAGTGTTCCGGCATGCGTACGACCGTGCCTGGCAAGAACATGTTGATAGCAATGGAGACGGCACTTTAACCTTCACTGAAATGCAGGAATTCACTGGCGATCATCGTCATTCACCAGCAGCAAGACAGGCCATTGCTTTGGTGGAAGCCTATGATCGAGAATTCGCAAGACTGAGGGCGCAAGGGGTGCCGGATAGACAGTTTGGCTATGAGGCTCAAGCGGCTATGGAGGCTGGAGTTGGTCGAGCGGACTACATTGATCCTGGAATTCGCTATCCAATCGTGCAGTATGCTAATGCAATCGGAAACATGCTGGTTGATGGAAATATGTCGGCATTTTCTGAAGCAAATCAACAGATGCATGATGAAATGCAGATGAGACAAAGACGGTCTGAGTTTCGGGATCAAATGAAGGATGTATTTGACGACAGTCGAGGTTTATGATTCACAGCCGGGAATCATAGATTCGACATCCTTTCCCTCCTCAATGATTTTCTCATCACGGGTAGTTGACTCGACAATGCTTTTTGCTGTCCTGTCGCGTTCGCTGTTGGCATCTTCTTCGTTCATCACTGCACCTCGGACTAATTCTAGATAGACCACACTCGTCTGGCATTGGTTCCAACCCTTCATTCCAAATGCTTAAATCGAAGGTTTAAGGAACTGAGAGGAGATTTGCCAGTCTAACGACACAGATCCCTGAGTGGAGAGCGCATTGGCTTGCGATTCGCTCAAAGGGGAGCATTTTTACGGGAACCAGCAGAAGCAAGAGAAGGGTTTTGTGTCGAATCAGCAATTAGATAATCCAGCCGTAGAAGCACCACGGACACAAGAGGCTAAGAGCGAGCCCAATCCAGCCAAGCGAGCTTTCAAGATTCTGGGTCCCGGCTTGATTACGGGTGCGGCTGACGACGATCCATCAGGAATCGTGACCTATTCGACTGTAGGGGCTGGGTATGGATACAGCTGTCTATGGATGGCGCTCATATCTTTTCCTTTAATGCTGAGCGTTCAATTCATATGCGCAAAGGTTGGCCTGGTGACCGGCCGCGGTCTTGCCGGTACGCTGAAAAGGCACTATCACCCCGGGATACTTTGGTCGGCAATCGTGGTTTTGACAGTCGCCAATGTGATCAATGCAGGAACCGACATTGGTGCAATGGCGGCGGCAATCAATCTGATTTTTCCAGCTATCGAGCCTTACATGGCGGTTATTCCGATTTCTGCAGTTTTGCTCGCTTCTCTTATCTTCTTTTCTTACAAACGTCTTGCCGGCGTGTTTAAATGGCTTACCATCAGTCTATTTGCGTATGTGATTTGTGCATTCTTTTGCAAAATCGACATACATACGGTCCTCAAAGACACATTCTTGCCCAATCTAAGCTGGCATCCAGGGTATATTGCGGCTCTTGTGGCCATCCTTGGTACTACCATTTCGCCCTATCTTTTCTTTTGGCAGACAAACAGCGAAGTCGAAGCAGAAAGTGATGCCGGCTCCACCACTGTTAGCGAACGGAGGGGCGCCAGCCGGGCTGACCTCAAATATGCCGCCATGGACATTGCCGTAGGCATGTTCTTTTCCAATCTGGTCATGTACTTCATCATTCTCACTGCTGCCTCAACGCTCTTTAAGAATCATCAGTTTCACATAGAGTCTGCCAGCCAGGCAGCAAAAGCCCTGGAGCCACTGCTCGGGCATGGAGCATCACTACTGTTTTCAGCTGGAATTATTGGCACGGGATTTTTGGCCGTTCCGGTTTTGCTTGGATCGTCATGTTATGCCATTGCTGAGGCATTGGACTGGCCATGCGGGTTTGGAGAAAAGTGCGTGGACGCCAAAGGCTTTTACTGGCTGATTGGGGTATCAATAATCGTATCCATGCTGCTCAACTTTTTTAAAATCAATGCCATGCAGGCTCTTTATTGGACAGCAATTCTCAATGGTGTGCTGGCGCCGCCGCTTCTTCTTCTTTTGATGATGGTGTCGAACAACAAGAAAATCATGGGCAATAGGACCAATTCATTGCTCATTAACATTGGTGGTTGGTCCGCATTTTTGATGATGACTGTGGCCGCTGTTCTTTTCTTTTGGACTTCGGCGGTGCACTGATTTGTAAGGGTAAAGAATGCCTCTCCGACTGCCATCGGCAGAGGTTTCGAAAATGTCTGCTTGGTCAGCTCACCTTTATGCTGCCAAATGGCCTGAAGAATCGGTGAGCTTCTCTTCGATCTCTTCTCCCGGCTGACATGGAGAGTTTGTCAACTTTTCCTCGATTTTTCCGTCGTCAGCGTGAACAATGACATCGAGATTTTCAATTTCTGCCACCTGAATAGCAGCCATTACCGCCTCGGATCTGGTATCAAACGTCTCATCCTCATTAAGGTCCGGGGGAGGAGAAATTTGCCAGCCCTCATTGGTAGGCACGACATGCAGTTCGTTTCTTTTCATTTGTCCGTTTCCTTGTGTTTCCGAGCTTGTGACAGTCTAATTTCTAGGGAGTTCCACAACAGCGGATTTTATCTTTGCTGAAAAGACATGCTGCCCTGTCAGTTCGACTGAAAATTAGTTGGGCAGGTAAGCTCTAAAGCTCTTGGATATTGCGTAATGCAACGATCTGAGAAGTGCAAATATGTCAAATTTCCGTCAGTAAGGCCTTCTAAAACGATACCGCGTGATGCGCGTTAAACCTCAAATTAGGGACCAGCATCTTTTCTGCCTTCATTGATTTCGGCCGGACCGATTCTTTTGATTATTTGGAGGACCGATGAGAGATCTTCTCCAGTTACTTTTCTTTTGGTCCAGGCAATACTGCTGTCAGCCATTGTTTAGCGCGTCTTGTATTGTCTGTTCGAGAGAGTTTTCTCTATATCGGTGAAGTGATTTGTCTCGACTTTTCAGTTCGCCAAAATAGCCCGACTGAATATCTCCAGGTAGCATCCATAGAAGGAGGTATTAATCGGAATCTCTGCTTTGTTCGCAAGCGAACAAATATACCCAAAAAATCACTCTTATGCTGGCTGTAGCGTTCAAAAAAAACAGGTTACACTTTAGGTGTTGTTAGTTTTTGACATTCATCAACAGGTGCGCATTGCACGTTGATGGATAATTCCACTATCAGAGCTGGTTCCTCATGATTGAAACCCTAGGTCATAAAATAGTGCGAAATTCCCTGCTCGACACGCTTTCCAGAGAGGAAAGAGAGTCGCTGTTTCCAAGCATAGAACTTTTGGAATTTTCGCCCAGAGAAGTGGTTTATGTTCCTCGCCAACCTTTGAAGGAAGCATACTTTCCGGAAACATGCGTTATGTCGAAAATAACGGTGTTGGAAGACGGCACGGAAATTGAAGCAGCTACAATTGGCAATGAAGGCTTAGTTGGTATCCCAATTCTCCTGGCGGCGCAGGATATGCCCTCCAAAGTCGTATGCCAAATCGGCGGCAGTGCCTGGAGAGTATCAGCGGAGGATCTCCTGCGGGCACAGGATGCGAACCCAGGATTTTTCATGGTTCTCAAAAAGTATGCGCAGGCGCTTTTTGATCTTCTCGCTCAGGGCACTGCCTGTAATCGATTGCATACAATCGAACAGCGCTGTGCCCGATGGCTTCTATCCGCGCACGATCGTGTAGAAGGAGATACTTTCTTGCTTACGCATGAGTTCTTGGCGACCATGCTTGGCGTTAGAAGACCGGGCGTCAGTCTTGTAGCCAAAGCCCTGCAAGACAACGGCATGGTCAGCTACAAACATGGGCGGATGACAATTACAAACCGCAATGGATTGGAAGGCGTAAGTTGTGAGTGCTATGCCGCAGTTCGCGAGAACTATGGCAGATTGTTCTGATCAAAGATTGCAGTGAGAACCCAGACGGTACGACAAAACAATTTCTGTACCTAAACAGTGATTGCCAGCTGCTCAATCTGTACTGTTTTTTCCGAACGCTGTGCTCGAGCAGCCTCGGACTCGGCGCGATGCTCACGGAAACAAGTATTGCAAAAGGTAGGTTTATAACCCAGTGGTTTGAATGGAAGAGTGAAGGCGGCCTCGCATTTAGCGCAAGTGGCCTGCGAAACATTTTCCAATCCCCGGCCGGCTCGCCGCAAACGGGTGATTACCCGGCAATTGGCGCAGCGCTTAGGGAGATTGCTCAATCCTTTGGCATTGAAAAATTCTTGCTCGCCAACTGTAAACACGAAATCACCTGCGCAATCGCAGCATCTTAAGATTCTGTCTGTGAACATGAGAAGTTGCTCCGTGTGAGACTTGGCGGTCTGGCACGTGATCGCCGATATACAAATTGAGTACAGTGTAGTACCAAACCCCTATTAATGCAGTCCGTGGTAGTACCTAACTTGCTGTGGAAAACCCCGATTGACACGAAAGTCCGGCAAATTTTCATTTTGGTCAAATCCGGTTGGGACTGGAAAACCTTGCTGGAAGGACTGTTTTGGTGTTTCGGTCCCGAGTGAAGAGGTATGCAAATGGCGACCAGAGGCGGAATTGTAGTGATTTTTTGATGAAGGTCTGTAAATTTGAAATGCAATTTAAAGCGTTGGCTGGCTACTTTATTCGCCTGAAGTCAGGGCCTGCATAAATTCGAGTTGGAGCTCCTCGCTCTACGCCGGTGTGATTTTGGTGAAGGTCAGTTTTGATCCTGGCATTTTCCATGATTGCTTCACTCTGGAGTTTTTGCTTCAGGCGCTCCAGTGCGAGCTTCTTATTCTCGTTTTGAGACCGGCTCTCCTGGGCGCAAACCATTATTCCGCTTGGATTATGGACTATGCGAACGGCCGACTCCACCTTATTTACATTTTGACCACCGGGCCCTGAGGCTCGAAAACTGACGATTGAAATGTCGTTCAAATTCCATGGAGCCGTTTTTTCTGTTTTAAGAACTTTGACGCCTACGAACCAGTTCTTGCGCGGATGTTGGAAGCGATATGGACTGGTGCCGATCCATTGTATTGTGCCAATCCATGACGCCAGCCAGGACTCGATCACTTCTGATTTTGAGGGTTCGGATAATTTGTAAACTATGGAGAATTTGGTGCCGGCTCTTCTACCTTTCAATTCATCAACAATTGAAAGAGGAAAATTGCTTTTCTTTGCTTCAGTCTCCAGCAGTTTTGCTACCTGAGAGACTACCCAGGTGCATTCATCTGGACCTTGTCCGGCTGTAATTTGAATGCGTATATTCATCTTTGGATTATTCCGGTTTTGTAGGTAATGACTGGAGTCAGGCAGGCAACGGGACGGACCAGACCAGCTTCAATTAAATCGCTGACGACAATGTCGATGTCTTTGTACGCCTGTGGTGCTTCCTCGTAGAGCAGCGCCTTGTCGGCACAGATGATGCGACCTCCGTACTGGTTGCGCCTCAGGCTGCCCTCGGAATAACGCCTGTGCAGTCGTGCATGGCAGTCTGAGCGATTCCACTTTCTGCCGGCTCCGTGGGCGACAGTGAATAGATTTTTGCTCTGGTCTTCGGTCGGTTCAACCAGATAGCTGAGAGTTCCTCTGGACCCCGGTATTACAATTGGCCCCTGATTGGAGTTGGCGGCACCTTTTCTATGTAGCCATATGGCGCGTTCAGCGCAGGTTACCTTTTCAACATGGTTGTGGCAGACGTCAAGCACTGGTTTTCCTTTTGTGCCTATGGCATCAAAAAAACGCTGAGCGATCAATTTTCGATTCAGGCGGGCCCAATTTACCGCGTGATTGTGAGCCCAGACATAATCATCGGCGTCATTGGTATCTTCATAAAGACCGCGCGCGCCGAAGCGGGCGGCATGCCAGCGAAGAATTGAATCACCAAGTCCGCGCGAGCCACTATGAACAAGGAGAAACAGAGAAGATGAATCGAGTTGCATGCCGGAAAATCTGTCGCCGTCGAATATTTCTTTCACAGACTGCAATTCTGCAAAATGATTGCCACCCCCGATAGTGCCAAGTGAATTGTCGAATTGCGAAAACTTCATGCCTTCACTTTCCAGCAATTGATCCAGGTCGCCATCCCAGGGAAGATCCAATCCGTCCAGATTGTTCACCCATTTGTCGAGTTTGAGTTTGCCTTTTTTTAGGTCGGTTTGCCACAAGGCCATACCGCACCCTATGTCGTTGCCGACCAGATGTGGATAGATAAATCGTTCGCAAGCAAATGCGGCACCAATGGGAGCGCCTTTTCCAGGATGAAGATCGGGCATGCCGATGGCCGATTGCATGCCGGCCAATTCAAAACTTTTCTGAAGTTGATCGACTGCGCGCCCTTCAATCCAATTTTTCTTAGAAGCTATGATTCGAATACTCATAGAGTTTTTTCTTTCTCTTTCCAGTGAATTTTGTGTAGTTGTCTTCTAATGCGTGTTTTACTATGGCGCTTTGCATGCGCCCTGGATTATTCAGAATTCGAGGTTTGTCTGCGCGTACCGGTTGGGTGGGACGTACGCGCAGAGCCCTCTTATTCCAGGTGATGTCAACTGGCTAGTCGAGAAACGCGACAGTTACGTTTGCCGGAAAGCGCTCTGTATTCATTAGAACGCGATGCCAGCTGTCGAGATTCACGGTAGCGTGGTCGGCATGCCTGATTCTTCCCTTGACGTAGACTGAAGCATTGCGCTTCATATTCCTCCAATTGAGGAACTTTGCGTTGGGGCTGTCTGCAATCAAGGTCTTGTATTCATCTTGCGTCAATCCATTCGGATATTCGCGGCACACTTTTACACTTTCGCCGCCCGTTCTGTAGGCGAATTCTGCTACGTGTGCTTTGCTGCCTCTGTTGCGACGCAGCGGTTCGTCCTTGAGGATGAAGACCGGATCCGGACGAAGGTCGGCGGGAACGAAAAACCATTCACCTTGACGCTTAAAGACTTTTGTCTTTCTGCGATTGCGCTTTTTCGTCTTGATACCAGTTTCTTGAACAAGAATCTCTTCTGGTTTGAGCGATGCTTTGGCGGCTGCTACAGTGGAAACATTTTCCACTCCGGCAACAAACAAATGTCTCTCATCATGCCCGCAAAGGAAGTGGTCTTTTGAAATCAGGTTTCCTTCGCCGTCGACTTGCCTTGCCAGAAGGACAAGATGCTTGTCCTTTGGCAGAACTTCCAGAACGGAAAGATCGAGACTGTCGGAAACATCTTTGCGGATATTGATTTGGAAGATTTCTCCTTCTTTATCCTCAACGATATCGAGGCTGGCAGGAGGCGATTGTATTCTGGCGAAACCTCTATTTTGATTGGCTTCAACGAAGACAAACTTCACCCGTGCTCCGATTTTGCGAAATTGTTCTTTCAAATTCAGATTCATAGATGGGAAATATTCTCCTTTTATGTCGCGCCAACATTCACTCTTGCATTGAGAGTGCAAGAGTATGTGACGCTAATAGCTACGGGTTTCCATTGACGCACGTTGAAAAACGAAACGTATAGATTCTGCTGAACGTAAAACGTCAGCAATCTCAATACGCCAAATTCTTCATCCGTGCTCCTGAGCAGGATACCGATTGGCTATTGCATTAGGAAGAACATTCAAGAACTTGGGTTTCTTTCGCGGTTCCTGTCAGATCATGATCCCTTGCGCTGGCAGAGGCTGAGATAAACAGCCACAATCGCTTCCTGCTAGTTTTCAGAGTTCGGGAGATGCATGATCGTTACCTCGCTGAAGGGAGGAACCATTTGGTGCTGACGCCCAATAATAGAGTCGCCGCACCTGTGACTACCTTTTTATTCTATCAATCATTGACAAACTGTCAAGATCATTTCATGCAAAAGTGCCACCATTTAGCAATGGACTTACTGTTTTTCAACTGCGTGAAATCTACGTGTGCAATTGATGTTCACTTTGCTTTCTTGGTCACCCCCTTGAAGGGGAGGGGATTCCGCCCCTTCGGGATAACGCATCAAACTAGTTTCTTATATAGTGCGGTACAAATATTGCGGTGTTTCCAGTGATCGGACTGTGATCCGCGCGCAACCCGATGCCGGCAGGTTGACCGTCCACTATCCAGCTGCCCATGACGAGATGATAGTCCTTGTACTTCGGCAACTCATGCAATGCTTGCAGTATGAATCCTTCGTTTCCGTATATGCTTTCTCTTTCAACCTTCTTTTCCGGATTCTCCGGATCAACAATTGAGACGCTTCCTCCCTCGCGCCCGAATATCGGTTTTTTCACGTGTGGAGATTGGCGCAAGAATTGCGCTTCTGCCGACTCATCGTCGAATGATGTTTCAAGCAAATATTGATGAGCTGGAAAGAGTTGCCAGAGCAGAGGCAGAATTGCTTTGTTGGAGAGAATCATCTTCCAGGTCGGCTCAATGAATTTGGTCAAGCTTGATTCGGCAAGCGGGCTGAAGATTTGGCGACCGAAATTGCGCTTTACTTCGGCGTCTTCATACATAAGCTGTTCCCAGGGATAGAGTTTGAACAGTTGATTGATCACGTTTCCCTCAAGATCGATCAATTGACCGAGGGCGTCGAATCCAAGTTCATTCATAAAAATGAAGCGGGCATCTAAACCGGCCTGCAGCGCGCATGACTGCAAATACTTCACCGTATCTTCGTCTTCAGCAGAGTCGTCGACGCTGGCCAGGTGAATTGTATGGCAATCCTTTTTGGCTTTCTGAAATGATTCAATGAGACGCTCGTGCAGGCTGTTAAATTGATCGGAAGTCTCGGGCAGAGTTTTTTGCACCTTAAGATCTTCCAGCCAGAACCATTGCATAATTGATGCTTCATACAAAGATGTTGGCGTGTCAAAGTTCAGCTCCAAAAGTTTCAATTGGCCGTTGTTGTATGCAAAGTCGAAGCGTCCATATATAGATTGATCTTTGCGACGCCAAGATTTTCTGATCGCATTTCTATACTGAGGCGCAATTTTGAGCGCATCAAAACAGCGCTCGGAATTTGCACCGTTGACGACAAAGTCCACAGCTTCAAGAGACATCTTGTACAACTCGCTTGTGGCTGTTTCAATAACGTCTTCTACTTCTTCCATGGTCAAAACGCCGCAAAAAGGATCCTCCAGTGCCTCCACCCAATAAGGCGGATTGTCCAGAATGGCGGCAAGATATCCTGCTTCATCGGCACGCTGGCGCCAATTACGCCGTGCCTTCATCTTTTCAAACTTCATTTTGAAACTCCAAGACGTGAGAACGATGCATGTGTCGCCTGCTTGTGAGACCATGCCTCTCACTTATAAACAGAGACAATTAGCCGCCTGAGAATCGGAAGCCTCCGAACCATCCTCTGGAAACTGCTCCAAAGGCAGGTTTAGCGGCGCCGTTGCCGGCCATGGGTGTGCGTGTGCTGCCACCGCCGCCGCCGACATGAACGCCACCGCCATGACTGCCAAAATGAGAACCTGAAGCTGTGGTCTCTTCTTTATCCTTGTCTTGATTATTTTGTGCAATGGACGGAGCTTTGGAGCAACCCGTCAATGTTGTGCTGAACGCAACAAGAGATCCAAGCGCAATGTATTGGATTGATTTGCTGCGTTTTTCTTTCGACTGACTTTCCATGTTTTTAATTGCGTTCCTTCTAAAAGAATGCGAAATCTCAATTTCACGATTTTTCGATTCTATATCCAGAACGGCTTTTGCTTGACAACCGCAACAAAAATTCAACACTCCTCAAAAGGATTGCGGTACAAGCGTTCTAGACTCCAGATTGGTTTTCTATCGGGTAAATGCCGATGGAGCAAGCGAAATCCAGCCTTTTCCTTCTTTTTTGACCGAGGCATCGCCAGAAAAGGCATCAACGGACTCCTGGTCGGTCAGATGCACGAAGATTCGATTCTCCTTGATCTCCAGCTTGTCTGTGCTGCCAACGTAGTCGTTGAATCTGCCCACTTGAGCAAGCTTGCCATTGGATTCCTTAAATAGGATAAGTGTGTTCCAATATCCCGATCCGCCTGTATTCCAGGTAATGTGCGTGACCGCGCATGGAGTTTTGCCAGTGATTCCGACTGCAATCGTTTTCATTTCAGCAAAAGGAACTGCCTTCGTCTTTAAGGCGGCGCCGTTTTTGAATTGAACCCACTGTCCTGAGCCCTGGCCCATGCTGGGCACCTGCGCTCTGGCATTTTTCACGGCATTGACCGTCAATCCTCCGGCCGCCCAGGCGGACGAACAGGTCAAAAACGTAGAGATTGCTATAAAGAGACAGTATCGGGTGGGAAGTGCAGGCATTTCTTCGCTCCTTCAAGGGTCTGGTCAATATTGTCCCATCTGTTTGTTGCAGAGGCCTTGCGACTGCAAGAGCATTTTGCCCAAATTCGAAAGGAGTTCTAAAGAAAGACGTCTGCCATTATCCGAAAGTGTAACGTGGAGGAACAGCGAGATAATTGACTCGATGCAAATTTCTTACCAGGTGCATGCTCATGAAAAGACGTTCTAGATTATTCGTCACTTTGGCTTTGACAGGCATAATCAGCGCAGCTCAATTCTCTGTTTTTGCCGCCGATGAAATGGCCGTCAAGAAAATAGTCCCTAAATCTACAACGGAAAATTTCATTTCGACGCTTCCGAAGAGTACCGGTGATTTATCTCAATCGAAGAAATTAGTAGACGGTTTATATCTGATACAGCGCGAATCGAAAAAGCAAAGCGATTTGGCTCCACTCAAAGATGGAGAACAAATTCTCATCAATAACTATGAATTCATAGCTCCGGAAGAGCGAGGTGAAACCAGTTATGTCGTCGTCAATCCTAGCGATTTCATTCCGTTGAAACTAGCCAATGATCCGATCAAGGAAAACGATCAGCAAGGTAAACCGAAGCTATCCATCTCCCTTGCCGAAGAGCAAATTGCACCTCTGGAGAAGTTTACTCGCGACAATGTCATGAAAAGTGTTGCCATTATTATTGGTGGCAAAGTCGTGACCACGCACAAAATCCGTGTACCGATCGTCGGAGGCAAAATGCAGATCACGCGGTGCACCGATCATGGTTGCGAGGCTTTGTATACGGAATTGGAAAAAAGCCGTTCGGTCAAATGAGACTACCGCGGTGAAGGTGTCTCACGCTGGTTTATCGGCAATCGTATCGTATCGCTTTGAACGGCGGTCCCGTCGGGCGTATAACCACTGGTCTGGTTGCCTGGCGATTTTGGCCAAAATATGAAAAGTCCCATGATCACAATGAAAAAAACAAAAAGGATCGTCATGGAGACATTTGCTTGATTGTCAACTCCGGCTTTCATGTTTTTCCCTCATAGTGAACTGTGTTCTAGTGACTGACCTGGGTTATCTATGGTTCCCATGAGTATCACTGTCGATCACAACTATAAGATTTGTTTCGAGCAAAATACTTGTTGGAACCTTGCTGGATCAGGCGTGTCGCTTATGCGGGTCATGCAAGCATTACTGTAAGCGAGGGCCATGAACAGTAATGAAAAAATGGATAACGATTATCAGCTTAATGGCGACCACAGCATTGCCGAGCTTTGCGAAATTGCCATTGGATGTTTCGCTTCCAAAGGATTCTAGATTGGGCGAAAAGGTCACAGTTAAGGTACACACTAGCCCGGATGTAAAATGCAAAATTGAAGCTCAAGAGTAATGAGGGCGGCGGTTCATCGCTATCCGCGGTGACTGCTCAAAATGCGAAGGACTCACGCATTGTGGGTCCTTCTTTTTTGCGATTCAGGAACATTAAATAGCGTATTTTCACCATATGCCGGTCGCCTTTACGGGCGCAAAATGCATTTTGACGTACTGCGTGAATGTGAAACTGGAGCGAATGGCAAAATGAGTCTTAGTCTGTGGCTTTTCGGAGACTTGAATCATATAGGTTTCAACGAAATAATCGGCATTATCGGTGTTTTCGTCTGCTCAATAGCCTGCTTTGTCAGTTGGTACCAAATTAGGCGCGACGCGCAGAACCAAACCCTTTAAGTCCTGCGATTCAGTTATGGTGCGGCGAAGCCATTGCCTTTGGTCTTCTGCCTGCCTGTTTTCCTTTTGTGCCGTCAAATCTCATGTAAGGCACACCAAAGTCGAGCCGCTCTTCAGCGACTATTGAATGTAATTCGCGGTCACGTTCGGTGACGAGCTGTGAGAGGTCATGCATGGACAGACAAGTAAATAGTCTCAGATCGTCCTTTGCCGGATCCGTTACGAATGTCGCGCGGATATGTTTGCAAGCAGATTTGTAATCCTTATCCTTGATGTCCAGCTCGATTAAGAGAGCACTGGCGGTATTACGCGCTTTGGCCAGGGCAGAGAATGAATCGTCGCTCAACTCGTCGGGAAGATCCTTTACGGAAAGTTCTCTGAGTTCTACAGCCTCTCTAAGGCTCTCTTTTGCTTTTGCTTCATTGCCGCATGCGATTTGAGCTTTAGCGGCGGTGGTCAGGTATTTGCATAGCGCCAATGGATCACTTCCGGCTGGTGATGTTTGATGCTCTTTCAGCCATTTCCCTGCCCGCGCTTTGATTTCACTGTCCACTGTGATCGGATCATCTAAATGAAATTGAGATTTAGCATCTCCGAATAGATTGAGATAGTGATTGAATGCTTCCTTGTATTTTCCCTTTCTTTCTTCCAGGTAATACAAGCGATTAAGGATTGAACGCACTACCGCCATTTTTGTTGCCGCATATTTGTCGGCGTCGTCGGATTTCAGTGTGGCAATTTTTAGATTCTTCATCGCCTCCACGTCTTGCCCGGCGGCCACCTGGGCCGTACTGTAATGAAGATAAAAGCGAAATCCCGGATCGAAATCCTTGCCGATTTTTGCCTTAGCTTTTGCGTACATGGCAATGGCATCAAGACGTCTGTGCAGTCCGTCGAGGCATTTCGCCCGCACATATAACCCACTTCCCGAGTCGCGCTTGGGAAATTTATCCAGCAATTTGAGCGCTTCGGAGTAATCCTTTCTGCAGGTTAGGAAATAAATTTTGCCGCCCGGGCTTAGCTCGGCTAGATAGCGTTCTTTATACGGAACATTTGGCTTGTTGCCGAGGAAAGCAGCATAAGCAAGCCCTTCTTCACTGTGCAACCACTTACTGAATACTTCCAGTTTGTGCTTTAATTCTGCACGTTTTTCTTCTGCAAGCGTTTCTTGAGTCTGTGTCTGTGCGCCCGCCGATACAATCGATATTGTCACGGCGCAAAGGAGACAGAACAGATCAACCAGTTGCCAACCGTGATCTTTTCCAAAAAACTTAGTGCGAGTCGGCAATTGGTTCATGTAGAGAAATTCGAAAATCGATGACCATGACGTTCGGGCGTGCTTTTGTCAGGAATTCTTAGCTTGACTTCCCTTTGGCAAGGGACGAATTACCTGGGTATAAATGTCATTATAGTTAACTCCTGGATTGGAAATTGAAGAGAATTTCTCGGGGCGGAGGCAAGCAATTGCAAAGTGATGTGCTTATACCAGTCGTAGTTGTGGATGATCAGGCGATTATGCGCGCTGGTTTGAAGATGGCACTGGAAAGAATCAACGGTGTGAAAGTTGTTGCCGAGGCAGTGGACGGAAAAGAGGCAATCGAGCAGTCTTTGAGATTGCGCCCGGCCATCGTTTTCATGGATGTGTCGATGCCAGTCATGAATGGCATTGAGGCTACCGTAGAGATAAAAATCAGGCTTCCCGAAACTCGAATCATCATGTTTACATCAAGTGATGATGAAGGAGCGTTTCTTTCAGCTCTTGCCGCCGGTGCGGATGGGTATTGTTTGAAGGACGCCACTGAAAAACAATTGGAAAGTGCAGTGAATGCAGTCCTGCAAGGTGCCAAATGGTTGGACAGTGGACTGGCCAACCGCGTCTTGAGTGGCAGCAGTTCTTCTCAACACCGGCTCGATCGCAGTCTTATCGGTGAGGAACAAAAAAAGATATTTGAATTAATTGGAAAAGGTTTGAACATAAGCCAAATCGCTAATACTTTGAACGGTAATGTCACAGAGATCAAGATCAATTTGCGAACGGCTGTTGATTGTTTGGAACCAGATTCGATGAGAAAGATGACTCGGATTATGTCCAATTTGCGGCCGATGATCGAAGGCTCTGATGCCACTGCAAACGCATTGAGCAGGGAGGTCAAAGAAAAGAGTGTCGGAACGATAGTATCTGAAAAATATCGTATCGAAAAAGTTTTGGGTAAAGGTGGCATGAGTGTAGTTTATCTCGCCCGTCATTTGGTTTTAGGTAAACTGGTTGCGATCAAAATGATGCACCACAATCTGGTGGAAACCGGTTCTGCCTTACAGAGATTTGAACGCGAAGCACAAATTGCCAGTTCGCT
>CAZHEZ010000016.1:0-73265 GCA_964531315.1 uncultured Candidatus Obscuribacterales bacterium
GATGATTATTTGCCCAAGCCGTTTCATGCCAAAGAGTTGAACGCCCGTCTGAGAGCGCTAATTCGCCGTGCATCGCAAGCCACTACGACGGTACTGCATATAGGAACACTTGTTCTCGACCCGGTTGCACGCAAGGTGGAAAAGGAAGGTGTCGAACTTAAGTTAGAACCGAAGGAGTTTAACTTGCTTGAGTTCATGATGCGCAATGCCAATACTGTATTCAGTGCGGAAGCGCTAATCGACAGGGTTTGGGAGTCGGAAACGCTGGTTTCGACCGATGCCATTAGAACATACATAAAAGGTATTCGCAAGAAAGTAGACACGGACGGCGAGCCATCAATCATTGCCACTGTGCATGGTGTCGGCTACAGATTGGACACCAAGTAATGTTCAAAGGGCTGCGAATTCGACTGACGCTCTGGTTTGCCCTTCTGTCGACCATTGCTTTTACTTTTCTCGCTCTCGGCAATACTTATCTGTTTGAAACTTCACTGACCCGGGTTCTTGATGATGAGCTAAAAGCTCTCTGCGAGCAGGTCGCTCCTCTGATTTTCATCGTGCGCAATGACTTGCAGGCCCGCGGACTGGTTGAGCAATTGCACAAGAGTCCATACGGTTTTAAAACCACAGTTCAGTTGTTTGACATACATGGCAATCTTGACGAAGAACATGGTGAAAAAGGAAACGCTCACTTATTTTTGAACTTGACTGAAGTGCCGAGCATATCTGGAAAGTTGCGCTCGAAATCTGTCCCACTCTTTCAAGATGGCCATATGTTCGGCTACTTGCAAATCCAGATTCCGACAATGCAACGTGATATTTCCATCGACAAATTTGTTCTTACCAAGTTGATGCTTTATCCGCTCTTCATCTTCGGACTGGCACTGGCGGGATATATGGTATCCGGCAAGGCGGTTGAACCGGTCGAAGAGTCCTACCGCATCCTCAAGATGTTTGTGCAAGACGCCGGGCACGAGCTGAAGACGCCGGTTGCCACAATCCAGATCACGGCTGAAAACTTGGCTGAGGACGTCAAGGAAGATGTCGACCTCAGTGAGCGGTTGGCGATTATTACGCGCAACACCGAGCGGATGTCGCATCTTGTTACCGACATGCTGACGCTGGCGAAAATGGAAGTGATCCAAACCAGTGTCAAACTAGAGAAGATTCATCTGCATAGCGTAATTGAGCGCGCGCAAAGAGAGTTTGCCGCTCGCTTTGAATCAGCAGATAAGAGGCTCGAGGTGCTGATTTCAGAGGCTCCTCCAATCATGGGAGACAAGGAATCTCTCGACCACTTGTTTAATAACCTGATTGAAAACGCTCTCAAATATTCTGAAGTCGGTGCAATTGTGAAGGTTATTCTGAACCGTCGCGATGGAAAGGCCTGTGTCATTGTTCAGGACACAGGATTGGGCATTCCGAAGGAAGCGATTCCGCGTCTCTTTGATCGCTTCTATCGAGTGGATAAAAAGGCTGCGCGCGCCAAGGGCGGTACCGGGCTTGGGCTGTCTATCGTCAAAGCGACAGCCGATATGCATCACGCCACCATAGAAGTCCTATCTACGGAAGGTAAAGGAACTACCTTTACGGTGATTTTTCCAGCCGCGTAATTGCTCGTAGCTGCCGCCTTGCAGGCGGCTTTTTTATCGCGCGTGCTACGGATGGCCGGTGTAGCCGCCTGCAAGGCGGCAATTTTTAGGGCGCGTGCAACGCGCCCGTTACGAATGCATGGCATCGCCCCTACAGATTCTCTTTATATTGCCCCTCACACGTCCCTCACGAACCGACCGTAGGATTGGAGCATCGGTTGCGAGGCAGTGAAAAGTGATGACAAACAGTCTCTACATCAACAGAATTCATGAAGGTGTTCTTCCGGAAGCAAATCTTCAGCACGTGAAGAGTTGCACGAAGGAGATCCTCGAGAAGGAGCTTCAGAGAAGGGAAATTGCCAGTAAGTATGACCCTGATCTGAAGCTCCGAATCGAGGGAGCTGACCAGACGATTCAGACTAACAATCTGGGCGTCTCGGCAATAAGCGAGGAAAGCCAATGGTGGCAGAAGCTCAAGAAGCATGGGGCTGATTTCTTGAGGAATACTGCCACCCTCCAGGGAATTCTTCCTTACGCAGTGGCAATTTCAGTCACTTTTCTATGCACGGCTGTAGGCATAATGCTGACTCCGTACGTAGATGAAGAGAACTTCTGTATGCTTTATCTGTTGGGCGTTGTTCTCGTCTCTTGCAGATATGGCAGAGGGGCGTCGTTATTCACTTGTTTATTGAGCGTAGTCAGTTACGACTTCTTCGTGGTGTCTCCGCACTATACCTTGATGAGGTACGAAACTCCATGCCTCTTAACTTTCATAGCCATGATTGTCGTCGCGCTAACGATGAGCGGCTTAACCGCCCGCATCAAACAGCACGCTCGGGAGCTGGATGTGAGAGTGAAAGAACGCACTCACGAGCTGGCCGTTGCCAATGAAGCTCTCAGGATTGAAGTAGCTTCGCGGGCAAAGGCTGAAGAACGGCTCAAGGAAGCTGTAGAAGAACTGGCTCGCTCGAACACTGCCCTGGCACAGTTTGCCAAAATAGCGTCGCACGATCTGCAAGAACCTTTGCGTTCGCTGCGCGGGCTCACAGATTTGTTATCGCGACGCTATGTAGGCAAGCTGGATGCCAAAGCCGATGAATTCCTTGGTCACATCACTGATTGCGGCAAGCGCATGGAGCGTATTGTCGAGAGCGTGCTCAGCCATGCCCGCATTCAAGGCTGCGACCGCCCGTTTTCAAACATAAATCTCAATGACAGCGTGAAGGAGGCGATGCAAAACCTTGAAGTTTCAATCAAGGAAAGTGGTGCAAAAATTACTGTTGACGAACTTCCGATGGTGAAAGGCGATGCGCTGCAACTGGTTCAACTTTTCCAGAACTTTCTGGCTAATGCAATCAAGTTCAGACGCGAAGAGCCGCTGAGAGTGAAAATATATTGTGCCAAGTCGGTAGGCAGCGATGAATCTGCAGCTTACCTAGACGCTGACGATGACTTGCCCAAAGAGTTCTGGCATATCTCCATAAGAGATAACGGAACCGGGTTCGAAAGCCGTCACACGAATGATGTTTTCACCATGTTCAAAAGACTCCACTCCGGTCAAATCTATGCCGGCACAGGAATCGGACTTGCAATCTGCAAATCGATTGTTGAGCGGCACGGAGGAAACATCTGGGTGGACACGATGAAGAACGGCGGCTCGACCTTTCATTTCACACTTCCGATTATCACTGACAATGAGCTGAGCGCTCAACAATTCTAGAGATACGATCATGAGAACGATTCAACCGTGGATATTACAACAAATGAGGAGGAGGGCGAAGGAAATGAACAGAACCATTGAAGTACTCTTGGTAGAAGATAGTCCGGCAGACGTGAGAATTGCAGAGGAGGCGATTATCGATGCGGGAGTTGACGTCAATCTGAATGTGGTAACCGACGGCGACGCAGCTGTGCGCTACCTTACTCAGCAAGAACCGTACGACCAGGCAACGGCACCGGATATAGTGCTCTTAGATTTGAACATGCCGCGCATGAATGGACATGAGGTTCTTGACGAAATTCGCAATCAGAAGAATTTCAGAGACATACCGATAGTCCTACTGACTGCTTCAGAATGCTGCGACGACGTTGAAAGGGCGCATCGACTGGGTATCAACTTCTATTTGAGAAAGCCCGTAGAAGGACGCTGTCTGGGAGAACTGCTCAACGTTGTGCAAAGTCTCTGGCATTAGTGTTGAAACAAGCTGCACGGAAAATATCGAAACACCTGTAATGTCGCTAAACAATTGAGGATTGAATCATGGATTTCTATTACATCTTCGCTGGTAGCCCGAATACACCCCAAAGAGTTTTGACCCGTCTGGCGCTTTGCGGCAAAGAGCGAGTACGCGGCAGGATTGCAGAGAACAAAGTTACCCCAGCCGAGGTACTGCAAGTTCTGGCCGGCGATGAGCACTGGGAAGTGCGCGCGTCGGTGGCATGCAATCCTGCCGCACCAAAAGAAGTAGTTGAGCTTCTTTCTCGTGATGAGAATGCAGACGTTCGCTACTCCATGGCGGAATGCGATCACATGCCCTTTCACGTTCTGGACCGATTGTCTCAGGATGAAAATCCTTACGTTGCCGAACGAGCCAGAAACACTCTTGAACAATTATTCGTCAGTTTGGCGGTCTAAGAAAGTTTGATAGCGACAGGCGCAGCTAGGGGGGAGGAGCCGATTGGCTCCTCCTCTTTTGGTCTTACCGGCGTTAAATTCCCGAAATTCCTTGGTTTTTACTCCCGGCGCCGAGGTTTAGGCTCCATATGTGCCGCCCAGCGGACGTTTTCAGCCGCCATGGGAGAAACCGTATTGACACTTAACCTGTTCAAGAATAATCTCAAGATCCCTTTGCTAAATACCGCCTGAAAAGGCTTTTTTCTTCCTTTCACATGAACGCGCATTTTGAGCAATTCACTACTGCTGCTCCGCAGGAGGGTTTAGACCATCCTTGGAGCGGATCCAATCATCCTTTCGCAGGTGTCACCGGCGCTCAGGACTTCAGCCCTGCAGTGGCTAGAACCTCTGATGCTTCGATTGTTCAGCCGACTCAGGTGGTAGATGACGGTGGTCAGACCCAGCTGGAAATGACGCCGATTTTCCAACCCGGCCAGGCCGCCGCTCAAGAAATGCCGGCACCGGTTCAGCAAGCGATCGCCGCCGGCAAACCTATTCGTTTTAGCTCCGCTGGTGAAAACGCTCAGGCGCAGCGGGAGCCGGATTATTTCTTCACGCCCGATGGCAAGTTGGTGGCCAATCCGAAGGCTACACCCAGTCCTGACGGCAGTATCAATATTCAAATGCAAAATCCGGAAGCAAAAAACAACCAGAGTTTGCGGGACGCAATCACTCATGAAACCGACATGCAGAAGCAAGCGGCCCAGGAGATGATTCGACTTTTCCAAAAGGCGCACCCGGGAGAGCCAACACCTTCCTGGATGGAAGATCTCGTTAATGCCAAGCCTAATTTACCTGACTTCGTGCCTTTCAATCCTCCACCTAATGCACCCGTGGTGCAAGCGCCGGAAAACGGCTTTGTAAACCGTGGTGTTGGCTCAGGTGGAGGCGGTGCTGGTGGCGGCGGAGCCGGAGGCGGCAGCGGTGGCGGCGACGGCGGCTACAGTGGTTTTGCTGGAAACGGCGGATTCGACAACCAGGGCTACTTCCAGGGCAACGGCGGCAACGGCGATGGCAGCATTCCCGTAGGTGGAACGAGCAGCAAGGGAGAACCATTAGGGCAGGGCGAGAAAGTTCAAGCCAAGCAACTGTACGACTATTTCGTAGATAAAGGTTTCACTCCCGCTCAAGCCTCGGGAATTCTGGGAAATATTCAGACCGAGTCGAGTTTCAGAACTGACGCATACAACAAGGGCGAGGGCGCCATAGGTCTATGCCAGTGGGAAGGCGGCCGCAGAACAGCACTGGAAAGCTTTGCAAAACAAGAAAACAAGCCGGTAACCGATTGGCATGTGCAAGCCGATTTCATCATGTACGAGTTGAATCACTCTGAGTCGGGCGCCATGGCAGCTATTAAAGCAGCTCAAACTCCCGAACAAGCGGCTGTTGCCTTCCAGTCCAAGTATGAAAGAAGTGCCAGTATTGGCAGTCGACCGGCTAACGCCAGCAATATCTACGCACAACTTGCTCAGCCATCTAGTTCGCAAGTGGCTTAGCGCAAATAATTGCCCGCTCACCTGCTGAATGAATTACTATTTTCTGAGGACAGCAATTCTTCAGGAAATCAAATCCGTTGAAAAATAGGTTGGCTAGATTACCGATTTTATTGTCGGCACTATTGTTTCTTTCAAGTTCGCCGGCGCAATCTCATAATTTCTCTCACTGCTATATGGTTTTAAAGCGTCTGGGTGTTCAAAACTTTGATACCGCGTTGGCTTTGGCTGAGCAAAAACTGAAGAAAAATCCTAACGATGTAAACGCGCTGTGGATCAAGTGCGAGGCAGCACAATTCAACGGGGATATTAGAGAGTCGCTGAGCGCGTTGTCAAAACTGCTTGAAGTAGCGACAAACCAGCATGCCTCCAATAAGGAAATGGCGGCAATAAAGGCGGAAGAGGGGTTGATGCTTGTCTACACTAAACATCAGATGCCGGCCGCCAAGGCCATCAAAAATTCGCTTTTGCTCAATCCAAATGCTCCCGAGGCCCCTTTGTTGATGGCATTGACCGCATGGCAAGACGCGACTGGCGATCCGATTGTTCACTATGACAAATACATCGCTTCAGTGCATGATGTGGACGGCTACATAAGCAAGGCACACTATCTTTTTGTGATGGGAAAAGGAGAAGCAGCGAAAAAACTGCTTGCCGAAGCGGAAAAGAAGTATCCGCAATCGCCCTTTGTAAATTATGAGCGCGCCTACTTTTGCATCACCACCTCTGATGCACAAAACGCTGAGAAGTATGCCGATCTGGCGGAGCAGAAACTGGCCTTTGGTGGTTCTATTTATGCTGATATTGCCAACCGCTACAAGAAGGACGGCAAAACCGACAAGCAGCTGGCCGCTCTGCGCAAACTAGCCCAGTACTGTCCCCGCCCCGAAAGTTTCACTGCCCTTGCTCAGGCTTTGCAGGAAAGCGGCAAGGTTGATGAGGCAAATAAGGTTAAACAACGGATAACGGGCGCCAAGTCCCAAAAACTAGCAAAATAAATTTGTGCCCAATCGGCAACTTATTGCCTTGAGGTCAGTCTCATCCATCGCAGACACCGACAGGTGCAGGATGGTAAAGAACGAACAACCAATATCTCTGGAAGAGAGAAAAGAAGAGTGTAAACCACTGGTGCTCATTATTGACGATCAACCGGAGTATGCCAAGCTCTTCGAGTTGTTGTCCGACAGTCTGGGCATCACAGCTCATATCGTAAACAGCTGTGAGGAGGGCATAAGAGCGCTCGAGCTGTTTTCTTTCGATGTGATTCTTATGGACTGGTTGATGCCTGACGTGGATGGACCAGAATGCGCTTGCAAGATTCGCAAGATTGAGCAGACTACAGGCGGACATATACCGATTATTGGCGTCAGCGGCTCAGTGAGAGCAACACGCCAGGAGTGCCTGGATGCCGGAATGGATGACTACCTGCCCATTCCCTTCACGCTTGAAGAGCTGCATGAAATTCTGTGCAAGTGGCTGAAGAAGAAGGAAGAGTGAGAACTAGTGCCGGTCAGACAGCTTTTCTCTTGCTCGCTTTTGGCACAGTTCGATCTTGCCTTGCAGGTCTTTGGGCAGTCTTTTAGCGGAAACGCCGCGGAGGGCTTTTAGCGCTTCATCAGGTTCTCCCAGCGCCAGATAAGCGTTTGCCAAACCTGTTTTAGTGCGGATTTGGAAAAAAGGATCGGCTGATGTGACTTTGCTGGCCTCTGCCTTACCACTCAGACATTTTTGGAAATTTTCGACGGCAATTGCAAATCGTCGTTTAGAATCCTTGATGTCTCCGGCTTCTTCAACGCAACGCCCAGCCAGCAGACTGACTGAGCCGATCCTGTATGCAAACAGAGCGCTATTGGGATGCGCCTTCTGTTCCACTAGATAATCCGCCAGTGCTGCATCCATATGCGCCAATATCGGTGCATTATCGGAAGAGTCCGTGTATTGATAAGCCAGCTTCAAATGCGCGTATGCATGTTTATCAAGAATAGATTGATTGTTTGGTGATTGCTTGAGCGCTGCATCAAGATCCTTTGCTGCTTTTTGCGCCTTTTCCATGGCAGCCTTGCGTTTCACAGGATCTTTGCTGAGTTTGTAATCCGGTGACACATCCGGATTGGAGTCAACACTGGCTGTGGCTGCTGTGCACCCAGACATCAGTACACACAAAGGCAATAAGACACGCATGGTGCATATGAGGTTTCGCTGCAATGGCTTCATCACTGTTCAGCACCTAAGCCGGAGACTGCTTCTTCAATGCCGCTAATTCCGCCTGCGCTGCGTCGGCTTCAGCAGTCAGTCCATTGGCGCGAAGAACACTATCGTAGGTCGTATAGACCATCTTTCGCGTGATGGGCTCGACGGATTTCGACCACTCCACCACTTCAGCGAAGTACAACCGGCATTTGTCCATGTCTTTCTGATGAGTACCGTACATTTTGGCAAGGTTCATCAAGCTCATTTTGTACTCGAATGAGTCCTGTCCGTGTTTAGCCAGCATCTGCTGAGTGTCGTTCAATAAAGCATTCTCCAACTCTTGCAGGCGGTTCTGTTTCACAAGCAGGCGCTCGAGATCATTGAAAGGCGATACAGGCTCGCGCGCCAGTGGGTCGGAAAATTGCCAGCGCAGTTGCAGAGCCTCTTTGAGCAATTGCTCGCAGTCGGCAAATTCGTCCAGCAGTCTGAGAAGCCCAGCCAGACTGCACTGGCTGTAGTAGGCATTGACAGGGTCTTGCCGGGACGTGGCGTCCGCAAGCGCCTGCCTGTAAAAATCCTTTGCCTCGGCGTATTTGCCGCCGCGAGCCGCTGATTCCGCATTGGCTGTGAGCGTTTGCCAGGATTCGGTCATTGCATTTTCCTCAAGCCTATACCTAATGTCTTATGCCCGCTGGCAAAAACAAAATCGCCGCAGCCAAATCCGTGAACTCCAGTGCCTTTTCCGCATTTTGTCCTGATTCGGCGGGGTATCGTGAAGTGCTTACCTTTTTACATAGATGCCCATACCAGGAAAATCTTGTGGGGGTAGAGAATGAAAATAGCAATTATTTGGAACTGTGCGGCACCCGCTACGTCTACATTTCATCGTGGAGATCCGGGCAAAATTTCAGGCGGAAAAAAGCATGCAAGATATGAACGTTGAAGAAGCGGCTAGAGAGCTGCTGTACGAAGCTGGCAGGGCGGGGGATCTTTTGATGAAGTTGCGCAACGGCGTCGGTGACTTCGTCAAGGCGAAGCGCGCCTACGTGGATACTGATGAAATGCGAGAGATTTACATGGCTGGTTTGGATCACTTGCTTGCAGAAGGGAAGATTCAGCAAACGCTGGGGACCAGGGATATGACTATTTTTCGTGTGACGGATGCTGGGCGCAATTCAAGGCACACGTTAGAGGATGCTCGCAACGATTTGCTGGCGGCGGTTAAGGCGAATGGATTCATCGCCAAAGTTCACAGCACGGATGGAGAGTACTTGTATTGCGGTGCTCAGGTCTTCTCGGATATCGATGAAGAGCGCATTATCTACCTGGAAGCGTTCTGTCATTTGATTCAGCACGGATACCTTCAACCTACAAGCGAGTCGAAGGAGATGTCGATGTATTCGCTGGCCAACAAAACATCTTTGAAAAAAGCAATCTAAGTTAGCTAATTAGCTAGAATGAGTGCTTGTGGCGGCATAGGATTTTGGATTGGCGAAATCGAAAGAATCGGAAATGTCGAATGATTGCGTTCTTGTGGATCTGGACGGCACGCTTGCTGACTGCACACACAGGCTGCACTTCATTGAGAAAAACCCTAAGAATTGGAAGCGGTTTTTGGATCCGTTTTTAGTTGCGAAGGACCCTCTGATAGAGCCAGTAGCCCGGGTCGTGCGTTCGCTTGGTGAAAACTACCCGATTATCTATGTTTCCGGGCGAACCATCGATCTTTACGACACTACCAAAGCCTGGCTGACTCAGCACGGATTTTGGACTCACCCTTTTTTGCTTTTTATGAGGCCCGCCAAAGACTTTCGCAGCGACGTCATTGTCAAACGTGAGTTGCTCAGCAAGATACGCAAACAGTGGAATCCCTGGCTGGCCATTGACGATCGTACTTCAGTCGTTCAAATGTGGCGCGATGAGGGCCTGACGTGCTTTCAAGTCAGTGACGAAACAGATTAAATGTTGCTGGTGGCGCCGATGGTGCGCTAGTGCACTTCAGCTTCATTTGCAAATCACAAAACTGCCTTTGAGTGATTGCCGGCAATAGATCACTTGCATTAGGGACCAAGATCATGCTGCCTATTCTGTCAAGGGCGAAAGGTGTTTTATTCCCAACAATATTTCTTCTGCATGCTGGGTATAACCGATTTACGACAGATGGTCTGTCGTTTTAGTAACATGTCTTGGTTTGGCCTGCCGATGCCCGCAAGGTGATGGCAGGCTTTTCCATTGCGGGTCTTGAATGCTGGCGCCGGCTCAATTCATGAAAAACGCCGGCGAAGATTGTTGTGCCGCCAGGCGCTCTTGAACCTTTGATTTTCGTTTGCCCAGCCCATGGTCTGGCGGGCGCATAGTTGTTAGCGTTGGATTTTGTTTTGGGTACCAAAAGGTAACCAAAGAAATGTTTAGAACGATTAACGGCTCGAGCATTAAATTGCAAAGTTAGGACCGGAACACATTGCGTTGTGTCCCGGTCCTTGACCCCGATTAACTTGTTATGTTTGAGATGCTCTGATATTTACCAGCTTCTACCATCTTTTGGCAGATAGCGTTTGTTGAACCAGTCGCGCAATTCGGTGTTGCCTGTGGCCTTGATTTTTTCTCTGACGATTTCAAGGTTTTTATCTGACAGCAACGGTTTGCCTACGTTGTGCCTGATCCAGACGCTGCCCAGGACATCTGCTAGAGCTTGTGTAGCTTTGTCATCCAGTCCGGAATCCTTGAGCATGTTTTTGGCAACGGTCAAAGATCTTGTATCTGACTTGACTGTACTATCGTCATAGTTCTTTGCCGGCTCTGCGTCTCTAGGGGACGGTCTGTCTCCACCTCCTGGGGTGGCTGGATAGCGGCTGACGAACCAATCGCGCAGTCTTGTATTGCCAGTTGCTTCGATGTTCTTGATGATTTGATCTCGGTTTTCGGGGGTGACCTGGTTGGCTCCTTGCTTGTCGTTGAAGATTTTGTTTTTAACGCCCATGGCTTCCGTCAAGTCTCTGCGAGCTTTTTCCATTCCGCCTGGAGCGTCCTTGAAAAACTCATCCTGGCCATTCAGCATGCGCTCAGTAACTTGAGATGGACCTTCTCTGTAGCCAAGTTTGGTGTTGTCGTAATTGGGCAGCGTGGTCACGCCTGGCAGTGGTTTTTCACCAGCGGTGACGGCTGGAAGTCGATTTTTTGCTTCCTCGATGGACTTGTAGCCAAGTCCGTCCAGCAGGGATTGTTGTGTCATTTTGCCGTAGGACATTTCGGGTCCATAACCAAGCAGAGGCTTGGCGTTGTCCTTGAGAATAGAGCCCGGCTTGTTGTTCTTGTTGTTGGGGTCATCGAATGCGTTCAGCATTGACATCAACACTCTGTCGACTTGATCTTTCTGATTTTCGTTTGCGTATTGTTTGCGGAACTCAAGGTCTTTATCCCATTTTTGTTTGAAATTGACGACGTCATCTCTGGTTATTTCGCCGTCCGCTCCGTTCAGTCCCTTATCGCCTCCGGATATTCCCTTGAACAGCTTCTCGTTGGTGGCCAGCAATCCGAATTCTTTTCTGTTGTTGGCTTGTTGTTTGCTTTGTGCGAGAATTTCGTTGAGTTTCGATTCATATATGTGCGGTGACTTAATGAATTCCGGCAACGTCTGACCGTCACTTACGCCTTTACGTAGATCTTTGTATTGATTGTGTAACTCGTTGTAGAGTGAGCGGGCCAGAGGATTTTTCTCGTCTCTGTACGCGTCTATGATTTTCCGTTCGTTCAATGTTCTTTCGCTGCTGGTCCAAGAGTCCTTGCCCAGTACCTTGTCCCTGTTTTCGGACAGCATGCCAAAGGAGATTGCCAGCTCAGGTAAGACATTGCGATTCTTCCCGTCACCTTCTAATTCCTTTTGCAAAAGCTTGCTGTACGCGTCGCGATCCTTTTCAGGTACAGCTTGGACTTCATCCCAAAGTCTTCTTGCAGCTGCTTCGGGCCCATTTTGTTCGAGCTCATTTCTGACTCTCGTACCATCCTCTTTCGCTTCTCTGGCAATCCCCTTTTCGGGACTGTAAGTTGCTTGGGGAGTTGGTGTATCTACTGCCATAATCGCTCTCCTCAACGTTGCTCAGAACGTGTATCAGGGGTGCATAGGTATTCGGGGAATTTGTAGCCGACACAAATTGGGTTGCATCTATCTCTGACGCAAGGTGTACTCGTAGTGCGAGGTTCAATTTGTTGTCAGATGCCGGACTATGGGGTTTAGCCGTTGGCATGTGGACACAGTAACAGCGCAACCGTGAGGGAACCGTGAGCATTTGCTGGGATGAGCGATCTCGGTATGTTCGGAGAATTGAGTACAACAACAACAAAAGAGGCATTTTTGCAAATGCCTCTCGTGTTTTCTTCTCTTGCATAAACTTTTGAAATTCAATCGAGCGGATGCCAGCCACCAAAGCGGTCTCCCATCCATAGAGAGTGGTTGTACGCCTTCAGTATCATGTAAGACTTGTGGCGGCGAACAAATGCTCCAGAACTATATTGTGCTGCCTTGCAATCGCCATTACTGTCTTTTTCGATCGTGAGATTTTCGAAGCGAACTGCTTTGCTGGTATCTATGTCGAGATCGTATCTACTCAATTTTTGTGTTTTAGGAGGGGCGAAATTCAGGCCGTCGCTCGATGTAGTACCTTGCGTATTGCCTGAAGAGTAGTATTGATTCAACATATCGCTTCGAAATCTCCGACGATCGATTTCCGATCAGTGTGAGTGCAAAAACTCGCCAGCAAATGGACACCCGGCCTTGTGGCTTTTGGGAGAACCGCTGGTTGTTGTGGGCACGTTTAAACACTAACAGCCGAAACGTGAGGGAAGGGTGAGCATGAATTGCGTTGTGCATGCAAATAAAAAGAATACCGGCTGCAAAGGAAATTGTAGCTGCCGCCTTGCAGGCGGCGTTTGTGCGCGTGCAACGCGCAAGCTACGATTATTCGAAATGTCCAAAAGTGCCCTGCCGAGTGAGCGGCTGAGCACTTTCGAATGATCCCCGAAAACTGAATACTTTTTGTTGGCGTCTATGACGCGCTGATACGATTAGCGCATTGCATGTTCTTTTGCAAAATTTGTTTTGATACTAGTCAATTGGGTGCCAGGAGCCGAAGCGATCTCCCATCCAAAGCGTGCTGTTTGCAGATTTCACAACAGTGTATGTATCATTGCGGCGAACTTGCGCGCCGGAATCATACGTAGCGGCGCGAATATTTCCCTCGTTGTCCTGTTCGACAAACAGCTGTTCTAAGCGCACTGCATTGGCTGAGTTGATGTCCAGGTTGTATCTATTATATTGTTGCGGCTGGGGGACAAAATTCAAGCCGGCGATTTGTTGAAACCCTTGGGTTTCGCTTGAAAAAATGTCATTGGGTTGGAACATCGGGCAGCCTCACTGGTTTTCTAAAATCGGGGGGCGGACTGGTTTTGGACTCTGTTATTTAGACTCTGTTATTTAGACTCTGTTATTTAAATGAATAGTTGTTTCTGAGACGTTAAGTGGCGGTGTTTTGTTTTTTGCCTAATCTATCAATCGATTTGGTCTATTTTGGGTCGCAGCCGGAGCTAATTTGGGGCTATGCCTTAAAACCAGGTCCAATGTTTGATGCGCAGACGCCATTCAGCGCGACGCTCCGCCTTGCGGCTTTCTGAGCGACGGGGCGATTGGGTTTCGGACAGGATTACAGTATCAAATCAATTTGACATTTAGATGACATAGCCAAAAGGGAGGCAGGTGCCTAAAAATCCTTTCGTGACCATAGAATACGGCGGCGTGGTGACAGCCTACTGAACTTGGCATAAAAACTGCCAATTTGGCCTGAGCGGCAACAAATGTGCAACAGATGGTCATTACATTGGACGTATTACTAGTTAGTTGTGGAAAGCAATGCCTACAAACTACGTTTCTGAGCGCCCGGCTTCAGCCAGCGACATTTCCGCACCGCATTCTTACAGTGACGGAATACAGCGTAACGGTCTCCAGACACAGTCGGCAAGGATTTTATCCTCTGGTTGAGGAAGCGGTGGTTGCCCACCAGGTGGTGGGCGCGATGTTCCTCCCGGCAGTCTGCCAAATGTTCAGTTAAATGACTCGCAAGGCGTAATCAGGCCTGAAGAGAATCAAAGCTGGTTCGGCCCGAACGGTGAAATCATGTACGGTGATGCCGTCGCCAAGGCCAATTTCAACGCGACCATTGGCGTGTCCGGCTCCGAATCTCAAAAAGGCAAGAAAGCCAAGACAGGCAGCGCCTCTCCTGCTGCAAACGGAGCGGGCGGAGCGGACAGCAAAAAGAAAGATGACACCTCTCAGCCTGCCCCGGACGATACCAAGACTGACACATCAGATTCGGGCAGCGATCCCAAAGACAAGGCTGACCAGTCAGGCAAGCCTAAAGGTTCAGTCGAAGTATCAGAAGAGCAGAAACTCCAAGATTCTCTGCGCACCGCTTTCGAACAAGGAAAGCCTGCTGTAGTCGTTTTTGGATCGCGCTCTGCAAAAGATACAGAGAAGCTTCTTTCCACCCTCGACAAGAATATGAAGGACGGCAAGGCTGATTACATATTTGCAGATACCGACAAGCTAGATCCCAACTCAGAATTGGGCAAGGTTGCTCGTCGCAGTGAGGAGAAGGGGCTTGGATTGGGTGCCGATGGAAAATCCGACCTGGCCTTCACCGGCATATATAAAGTAGAGAAAGGCGAAGACGGGCAATATCACCTGGGCAATTCGGTTGCCACCTTCTGGGGCGGTCGTCCGGAGATTGCCGGGATCATGAATGACCAGCTCAGGTATGCAACGCGTACAGTACCTGGCGGTGGGGCGCAACCTGCCGACGGAGTGAAACCGGCGCCGGCAGCCGATAGTAGCAGGCAGCCGGCGGACGGCAGTACTCCTGGTCAAAACGGAGAATCGGTTAAATCCAGAAAGGATGCCGACGAAAGAGCCGCCAAAGAAAAGGCTGACCGTGAAGCGCGTGTCAAAGAGCTAACCAATCTGCCCTACACTCTAGATAAATTTGCTGCAGGCTGGGGCAGTTTTATCGATGCCCACGGCATGAAAGACGCGGGCGCTGTCAGAGATCTGACCAACGAATTCGGTCAGCAGGTATTGAAAGGCGAATTTGACGGAAAGAAGCTGGCCGGCATGATGGACAACGTCAAATTGAACAATGGCCAAGATGCAGCTGCAATGCTCGGACAGGTCAATGATAAGCTCAGCCAAAGCGGACTTACCGTAAAGGCGACAGTCAAAGACGGCAAGATAAACGAGATGTCCATCTCTGAAGTGCAGGCAGGTGAAGGAGCCGTCTCGGTCGCCGTCGATCAGAACGGAAACGTCACTGCCTATCAGGGACTCGGCAAAGGGAAGCAGGCAAACTTAGATCAAGTCTCGCTGCGCATAGCCAAAAAAGCAGCAGCAGACGCCTGCCCCTGAAACGGCTATTAATTGGAACCGTGTGTTCCATCCGCCAGTTCGACAGCACTAAACGAGAGATTGATAAGATTCGGCCGGGCGATGCATGGCATCGCCCCTACGAAGAGAGGACCTGATCGCGCACTCGTCCCTTCAATATCGGAGCCAGTTTTGCATCGATTAGTTGCTCGGCTTTTTTGAGGTCGAGTTCGTCCACGCTCTTTATATGTTGGCAAAGAGTGCCGACTATTTCGTCGATCACTACGCCGGCGTCGCGGCAGACTTCATAGGGCGTGTGCGTGAAAGTGACCAGTGCATATCGGGAGGCGAATTTGTCGGGGAAATTCTTTTCAAGAACCTTTTCTGCTGCCTTTTGCAGCAAGAATTCCGGCTGCCCGACTTTGTCCCGCATTTCGATGAAATTCTCGAATGCCATCTGCGCAATCGCATCAGCATTGGGTTTTCTCAGGTCGTTGAATTCAGAGAAGAGCGCCTGCCAGTCAACCTGATCCTCTTTTACATATTTGTTGAGCAGGTCTTCGAAAACAGTCAGGTCTTCAAATGCACAGTTGGCGCCCTGTCCGAAGAAGGGCACGATGGCATGAGCGGCATCGCCTACCAAAAGCACGCGGTCTTTGTAGAACCAGGGCCGGCAGGTGACGGTAACCATGCTGCCGGTGGGGTTTTCGAAAAATGTTTTTTCCGGGTCGTCGAATGACCCGTAGGCGTCAGCGAAATCGACTTTGAAAAATTCACTGACGGCTGCTTCTGTTTTCAGCTTTTCAAAACAAGGAGATCCATTAATAGGTTCGTAAGGGAGAAACAGCGTACATGTGAAACTGCCGTCAAAATTCGGCAGGGCAATGATCATATAAAGTCCGCGCGGCCAAATATGCAGAACGTTTTTCTCAAGTGCAAACTGACCGCCCGGCAAGGGCAGGATCGACAGTTCTTTATATCCATAATTGAGATAGTCTTGCTGGCAGGGATAGTCAGCTGCCCTGGTCATCGACTCTCTGATTTGCGAAGCGGAGCCGTCCGTGCCGATAATCAAGTCGAATGTTTCTTCGTATTTGCTGTTGTCCGATTCGTTTTGAATTGAGAGCGTATGAGTTGCCAAATCGATGCTGGTGACGCGCTGATTGAAGCGAATTGTCACTGCACCCGCGTTTTCGGCGGAGGTCATCAGCGTTTTATTCAATTCACCGCGCGAGACCGAATTGCCATACTCAGATTCGTCACGACCGTAAGGTTGATAGGTTGTCTCCCCGGTTCTAGAATGGATCAAGCGACCCATCATTGCCACCGAATCCTTGAGAATAGCCGCTTCCAAACCGGCTTTCTCGAGGGCGCGCAGTCCGCGGCGCGTGATATTCAAGTTGATCGATCGTCCGGCACTGATTGTTTCTACACGCATATCCGGCCGTCTTTCCAGCATGGTGACGCGCATGCCTCGTCTGGCCAGAAAGACTGCCATAAGTGAGCCGGTAAGCCCTGCTCCGACTACGCATACATGCGTTTCGGACAATTTTTTTGAAAGTTTTTCAGATGACATGTTCGCCTACTGCTTTAGCAAAATTGTAAACGTCTTCAAAGGTGGTGTACATCGGAATAGGTGCGGCCCTCATGATGTCCGGTTCTCTAAAGTCGCAGATGACGCCTTTTTCGCCCAATTTCTTGACGAAGTCTTTGGGCTGAGATTTGAGTTTGATCGAAAGTTGCGAGCCTCGCTGAGCAGGATCTTTCGGCGTGATCACTTTGAAGAAATCGCCACCAATATCAGCAAGCAGATATTCTAAGTAGCCGGTCAGTAAGTCGCCTTTGCGCCTCAGATTTGCAATTCCAGCCTTGTCGAACAATTCCATTGCGGCGCGCAATGCCGCCAGTTGGAAGATTGGCGGATTGCTCAATTGCCAACCTTCGGCACCAGGGATAGGGTCAAAGTCGGGACCCATTTGAAAACGTGTTTTCTTATTGTGACCCCACCAGCCGGCAAAGCGAGGCAGTGAAAAGTCTTTCGAATGCCGCTCGTGGACAAAGCATCCGGCTAGCGCACCGGGACCTGCGCACAAATACTTGTAGCTGCACCAGACGGCGAAGTCTACGTCGTCATCGTGCAATTTTAAATGCAGGTTGCCCGCGCCGTGCGCCAGATTGAACCCGGCCAGGGCACCAACGGAGTGAGCTTTAGCAGAAATTGCTTGCATGTCGAAGGCTTGTCCGGTCAAATAATTCACATTGCCCAACAGGACAAGTGCCAATGAAGACCCTGCGTTTTCGATTGCTTGCAAAATGTCTTCCGGGCGCAGAGTAAACTCGCCTTCGCGCGGTTTCAGTGCCACGATAGCCTGGCTGGGATCAAAACCGTGGAATTTTGCCTGCGAGTCGACGGCATACCGGTCGGAAGGAAATGCATCGGCTTCGATGATGATTTTGAAACGCTCTTTGGTGGGGCGATAAAAAGAAACCATCATCAGGTGCAAGTTGACCGTAAGAGTGTTCATGATCACGACTTCAATCGGGCTTGCGCCTACCAAGCGCGCCGCCATCTCGGTGAGATTTTCGTGGTAAGGCAGCCAGGGGTGCCGCGCTTCCCAGTGCCCTTCCACTCCGTGAGCGGCCCAATCATCGAGTTCTTCGCCAATGTATTCGCGTACGCGAGTGGGCTGAAGACCAAGCGAATTGCCGGCCATGTAAATCCATTCTTTGCCGTCTTTGGTTTTTGGAATGAGAAATTGTTTGCGGTATTCGGCCAGCTCGTCCTTCTTGTCCAGACTGCGAGCATATTCAAGATCATTCTTGAACTGGCAGTTGTTTTTCGATTCTGCCAAAGCTGCTTGTTGATTAGACATGAATCGTGCTCCGTATGAACGTGTGAATTGTCGTACTTACCAACTGGCAAGAGGGTAGTAGTTTAAACGTCAGTGAATCGAGATCGTGATCGTCATCACTTTATTTACCTGGTGGCTTAACTTTCGTCCCGCATTTTTTGCAGGTCGAATGATCGCTGTTATAAAAACGGTCAAAAATGGGCGGAAATTGTTTGACAATATCGGTCAGATGAAAACGTTCCTCATAGAGTTTCTCGTCGCAGTTTTCACAGAGCCATACAAATCCGTCTTGCTCGTCATCCAGCCGTTTTCTTTCAATAACCAGGCCGACCGTGTTGGCCGGCCGGCGAGGAGAGTGAGGCATATTGGGCGGCAAGAGAAAAATCTCGCCTTCCCTGATGGCAACGTCTTTGGGTTTGCCGTCCTCAATGACGCGGACAACAATGTCGCCTTCAATCTGATAAAAGAATTCCTCTCCGGCATTAATGTGATAATCGGTGCGGCTGTTTGGACCGCCGACCACCATGATGATAAATTCGCGGTCTTCCCAGACCAATTTATTGCCGACTGGCGGTTTTAGCTGGCTGCGATTTTCTTCAATCCAAGCTTTAAAATTTAGCGGCGAAAGCGCGGGCATCGCTTCGTTCCCCCCTGTTGGAAATATGGCTGGATCAGGTGTTTGCGTGCCAAAGCAATTAGTTTTACACAGTCTGCCGTACTTGATTTGGCGTGTCAAAGGCGTCTTATCTGACGCCCAGGATCGCAAATCCGGCTTACAGTATGAGAAGAACCGATATCTAATGGGTTTATTTAGGGTAATAAGTCCTAAGAGCAGGATCTTTGCGCCGTTAGAGTCCTTAACATTTGGTAGATGACAGACACAGGAAAATCAAACCAGGATTTCACGGTTAGCTCGGGCGGAGACGTCGTCAGGGTGATTAATCAAGCGCGCACTTCGCTCAAAGCTCGTGACTACGAAGCTGCCAAGGCCGGCTTCCGCAGCATCTATGAGTTTCTCAACCGGCGCGGGCTGGGCGAGGGTCTGGAGGCTATGGAGTGCATGGCAGACCTGGGCGCGACCTACATGGCGCTCAAAGATTACGATGCCGCACTGACTGAATACTCCAGGCTGGCGACGATTATGGAGCGCAACCTCGGTGAGGCCAATGCCGAATTGCGGCAGCATTTGCGCCGTTATGCCCAGGCCTGTGATGTGGCCGGGCGTTTGAACGAGGCAAAACAGCTTTACAGCCGAGCCAATGACCTGGAGCGCCGCTATGGCGCGGCACCCTCCCGAACCAGCGCCGGCAGCTTGCCGGGGCGTTTGCAGTCCAATTCAAGGGAGTCTTCCCCGGCAGCCGGTGGCGGCTCCACTTTTGCCGAGGCGATTCAGGATGCTGTGGCGCGCTCAATGGCCAAATTGGATAACCGAGGCAAGCCTTTTGAACCGGCCGAGCCGCCCAAACAAAATCCGGCCGGGCCTACGCCTTTTCTGGCTTTACCCCTTCCCCCTTCGCCATTTCAGAACCTGGCGTTGGGTCAGGCATCAGATGTAAGCAACGCCGGGTTGACTCCTTCACAAGACCAAACTGGCTCTAAGGGGCAGGCTGAGCAGACTTCACCTTCATCGGCTCTGCCCAGGGGATTCACTGGGTCGCCGGCATTGCCTGGTCAAGATCTGGGTGGAAAGCCGGGAATTAGCGTGCCGAAAGAACTATCAGACAGCCAATTTATTTACCGTCCAAAAGGCGACCAGGGACAAGCGGCAGGACAGTCAAGCGCTCCCGGTCCGGAGCCTGCCAAAGAACAGCCGGCCGAATGCGCAAAGGGAGGCCGGTCCGAGCCGGCCGGTTCTCATCCGCCAGCAGGTGTTGGAGAGAGTGGAAGTTTTTGGCGCGGACCAGATTTCTGCCAGACTCCTACACTTGTCTCTGATACCGCCAGCGGTGACATGGAAATTATTCCTCGCTTTCGGGGTCCAGATCAAGAGGGAGACTATGAGCCCGTTTCCGGTGAGTTACCTCCTGACCATCAAAGTGTAGAAGTCAGTCTCGATAAAGTTTTTGGCCAAAGCACCATGCCCGGCGCCGGACCTCCGGAAACCGGAGCTTCTGCCCGGAGCCCAGGCAGCCATGCCGATCAAGGTGGCCCAGGATATATGACCGGAGAGGGCAATTCGCCGATTCGCCGCAAGACCAATCCGAATCTTGGCTCATCCAAACTTAGACAGATGCAGAATGCGGAATCGCCGTCTGACGAGCCGACCCCGGAGGATTACAGCGAAACAAACGCTGCATCAACCTTTGCTCCTGCAGCGCCTCTATCTTATGACCCTTACGATCCGTCGGCCCCATATGACGAATACGTTCCAGACAATTACCCCGGTCATCAATCGCAGACTTCTCAACCGTCTGATGAAGCTGGTTTCAATGCCGCACGCCGACCGGGCGCCCGGCGAGCATCGGCCGAGTGGCAGGTAGAACCGCCTGAGGATCTTCCTTACTCTTACGAAGGGCCGGCAGAACCTTATCATGGTGCCGACATGCACCCGAACAGTGATTCCTCCAAGGCGATGGCACAGTGGGGTGTGCCTATTAGTGAGCAAGGGGAGGAAGATTATCAATCCTCGCGACAAGAAGAGTTCGATCGCCGCCAGGCTCAACAGCCTGTAAATGAAGAGTCGCAACCAGGCGAACCCAAACCATTCGACCGGCGTCAAAAACCGAAGTCGATGAAGAATTTGCGCTCTCGTTTCGGTCAAATGGAGCCGACCTCAAATGTCGACGATGCAGAGTTTGAGGAAGCGGAGGTTATGAACCCGCATGGCGAAGCGACTGAGGCTGCTGCGCCCGACTTCGCTCCCGGAGGCCAGCCGGGACAGAATATGCAGTCGCCGGCTATTGATATGCAGCCGCCGGCGGGCGCACAACTGCAGGCGGACAGACGCGGTGAAGATTGGCGCGAGCCTCCTTCCGGTGGACCCAAGCTGCCTCCCAAGTCTCGTCAAAGACGCCTGGCTGACAATTCCAGTACGAACATGACTCCGCCGGAGATGCCGCCGTCCGACAGGCTCATTCTTCCGCCTCAGCCGCCAGAAGGAAAAGGGAGCGGCCCGCGTGGCCTGCTCGAGCGCACAGGCGACCATACAAACGAACTGCAAGAACAGGTTCAATCAGGCTCAGAGCGAGATTTTAGCGGGCAGGCGCCTGACGACGAGGACATCCCTTCAGAATCAAGACCATCCAGCATGATCTCGCGGTTGGTCAGCAAACGTCACCATGACACCTCAATTCAAAATGCGCCACCCGGCCTGACCTCTGAAGAAGCGCAGGTGTTGCCGCGCATTCGTTCGATGGTAGACACGGCGCGCGCCAATAGCGCCGACGGCAAATATGCCGATGCCGCGCGACTTTTGCAGAAAGTGGTCAACGAACTGGCCGAGGGCGGTTTGAAAGACAGCCGCTATGTGGCTGACTGCATGCTGCTTTTGAGCGAAGCGTACGAAGCTTCCGATCAGCTCGGGCCGGCTATCACATCTTTCCACCAGCACGCGCTGATGGTTGAAAAACGAGTTGGCGTGAAGGATTACGAAAGCATCGGCAACTGGTATCGACTGGCTGTCTTGCTCGATAAAGCAAACGAGAGAGATGACGCTCGCACTATGTTCGAGCATGCTCTCGGGCTGGCCGAGCAGCATCTTGAAACCGACGACGAATTGACTGCCAATATCAAGCTGTCATACGACGAATTTCTCACGCGCCCCAGTCGACCAGCTAAGAAAGCTGCACAGGCGGAAAACTTATCCACGCAAGAAGTGCTCGCGCAAAACAAAGAGCTGCGTACGTCAGCTTTGCAGCAGCAACAAATGCCGGTCAACAAAAGGGCAGTGATCTGGAGCGTGGTTTCCGTGATCGTTCTGATCGCAGGACTGGTCTGGTTCTTCATTTTCATGGGCAGCATGAATACAGAGATAGGAAGAGTAGACCCTACTGTCGTCGGCGGTGCCATTCCTGCTCAGTCTTATGCAAATACGGACGGCGACGGTCTCTTGCGTTTTACCGGCACAAATACTTGCGAAGTTACGGTGGACGGACAACTACGCCAGATCAGATACATCGTCATGAAAAACGATCTAAGCGATCTGGCCACCATGTTTATGAACATTTCGGCAAAACAAACTTTCTGGCTGCGTAAAGTGCAAAACGGCATGATGCTCGACGAGAAGACAATGTTCTTCAATACGGATGCGCCGCAGCTTGCCATGGCTTCTGAGATGCGCCGCATTGGTCAGCGAGTCGAGGATTACTTTCAAAAGAATCGCTCCTATCCTCGTTTCCGCCAGGATTGGGCAGAAGATCCCGGCTTTGGTTTTCTCAATCCAATCACCCGTCGCGGCGAGCCCTCCATTTTTCACGTTTTTCCACGTTCAGCCACACCGGCGGCATTATTCGGTGGTTTCAACACACCTGATGAAATCGCTGAGTTCCTGGAAAAAGGAAATTCATGGGTAGGCGAACCAGAACTGAAGGCATGTTCAATCAGCTGTGCGGTCAAGCACTCTGCTGAAAAGTCTAATGGAAAGCCGGTCGTGTCAGAGTTTTACATGCACGCAACCGATCAAGACAATCACTTCCTGCCTGCTTCCAAGCCAAATACCGTCAGCGTCGTCCTTTTGGTTCAGGGAAGAAATATCGGCAATTTCGATTTGCATCCCACTGACCCCAGCAAGCTGGCGCTGGCTCCGATGCCTGACGCGGTGGCTCTTGTGAATATGAGCGACTCGCCTTTATTCAGTGCCGAGATTTTAAGATCGGTCATTCCCGTCACCTTCATTGGGCTTGCCGCCATCATCTTTTTCGGACTGCTGATTGCGATTGCCACCTTGAAAAGCAAGAAGGCTCCAAAGAAATCTTCCGCAGACGAGGGTATATTTAAAAAGGGTGCGAGATAGTTTTTCTTGCAATTCGGGATGAACTGAATGGCAAAAATTGTCGTTGTAGAAGATGACAAAGACCTGGTCAATCTGATTAAGGGCATACTTTCAGTCGAACGCCATACAGTTGACTGCGTTCATGATGGACATGAAGCCTTGACGATTATCCAGATGCATCCCTATGACCTGGTGATTCTGGACTGGATGCTGCCGGGCCGGACCGGGACGGAAATATGCAAAGACTACAGAGCGCGCGGCGGCGCTGCTCCGATTCTCATGTTGACGGCCAAGGCTACAATCGACGACCGCGCTGAAGGGCTTGACGCTGGCGCCGATGATTATTTGACAAAACCATTCCATCCCAAAGAATTGAGCGCCAGAGTGCGAGCGCTATTGCGCCGTCCGCAGGCGGTTATGGCCAAAACGCTGAGAGCCGCCGACATAGAACTCGATCCCGGGCAGATCAAGGTTTTTAAATCGAGCAAAGAGATCCATCTTTTGCCCAAAGAGTTTGCACTTTTAGAACTGTTTCTCCGTTATCCAACTCAAGTTTTTTCCGCCGAGGCATTGCTCGATCGTGTGTGGAACACGGATTCTTCTGCCTCTTTAGACACAGTGCGCACTTACATAAAAACGTTGCGCAAGAAAGTGGACGCCGATTCGAAAGACTCATTGATCCGCACCGTCCATGGTGTGGGATACAGTTTGAGCAATAAAGGCGAAGCCTAAGAGATTTTCATGAATAGAAAAAAACAGTTGATATCCACGAGGGTCGTTCTTGGGGCTGCAACTGTCGTATTCATCTGCTCCGCTCAATTTTCGAAACCAGCATCTGCAGCTGGGAAAGTCTGCCGGCTGGATGCGCAGGTCTCGTTGCCGCAAAGGCGAAGTCAACACATTGATTACAGCATCGATGCGAAACAAGAGAGCTTTTATGTCTGGGTTCCGCCCGCCTATAACAGTTCTGAGAACTTCGGACTAATTGTCTATATCAGTTCGATGGAACAGTGGACGACGTTGCCGCCAGGCTGGGAATCTGTTCTGGCTTCGCGAAAGTTCCTCTTTGTCTCGCCACAGGCTGCAGGCAATTCTTGCAACCAAAGCCGGCGTTGCGGCCTTGCACTTATGGCTGCTCTGGAAATGCAACGCTATTACAAAATTGACGCCCGGCGCATCTTTGCCGCCGGAGTCAGTGGTGGCGCAAGAGCTGCCTCTGATCTTGGTTTTTGCCAGGCGGATGTTTTCCGGGGAACGATTCAAGACTGCGGATCGAATTTCTATCGCAAAGTAGCAATGAAGGAGTCGAACAATTGGGTGGACAGTAACGGAAATCCATATGGAGTAGTCGAAACCAGTCCTTACGAAGTACAGCAGGCGAAAACGACGACCCGTTTTTGTCTTATAACCGGCTCTGGCGATTTCAGAAGGGGCAATGTCCGAGACATCTACAATGATGGTTTTGCGCGCGAAGGCTTCATGGCGCGTCTGTTCGACATCACGGGAATGGGCCATCAAGATTGCGATGGCACTACCCTGGAAAGGGCCTTAGATTTTCTCACAAGATGATCAGGCCGGTGCCTGGGAGAAACCCCACTGACTAGCTAGTAAAATCTAGGGTTTCCGATATTATTTGGGTGGAAGTTAATCTGAGCGCTTTATGAGTACCTTAGGACACAGCGGCCATAGTGGCGGCCACGGCGGGCATGCGGGCGGGCATCATGGACATTCGGGCGGCGGTCACGTCAGTGGCGGCGGCGGTCCGCAAGAGACCTGGAATGCGGCGTCACAAGAAACCAGCTTCTACGGCGATTTATATCGTTCGCCTTTGATTCCCCTGATTGCCTTTGGGATGGTTTTTTTCTCCGTTGTGCTGGTTGTTTGTTTGGCTGACAGCAATCTATTGGAATTTGCCGTGAGCCAGCACAAGGAAGCGCAGCAAAAACATGCTGCGCAGGTGCAAAATGCCATCAAGGATGCCGAAGAAGCCAGCGCCGCTCAAACCGCCGAACAGTCGCCGCCGCAGCCGGAAGCCGCAGTAGCGACACCTCCGCAAACAAGCGCTCCACAAGAGACAGGTTCTGCTCCTCAGCAAGGTTTTGGTCAAATGGGAGCAGCGCAGCAAATGAATGCGCAGCCGTCGGCATTGGCACAACTGGGATATTTGCAGCAAAGCCTTCAACCAGGATTTGCTCAGCGTGGCTATGCCGCCAGTCAGCAACAGCCCTACGCTGCCTATCATGAGCCCCTTATGGCAGCGCCTGGTTTTGCCCCGCAGGTTAATCCGCAAGCGGGCTTCGGTGCCGGAGCGTATCAGCCGGGAGGCTTCACAACGCCGGCGGCCAATCAGTCTCAGCACGGAGGCGCGTGGCTGCAGGGCGGCTACAAAACCGGTCCGGACGGATTCAGTCGAATACCGATGAATCGCATGGTCGTTAACCGCTAAAGCCAGTGTTTGCTGAAGCCAAATGACAGATCACGGCAGTTTGGCATTTATCTTGATGAATTTGGCTGAGTTGGGAAACGAGCCTAAGAGCATCGAATCATTCTTGGAACATCCTCCGCCTATCTGGGCTGCGAACAATTCTGCAAAACATTCGGAACGACCGGCGTCTGACTTTTGAGCATAATAAGCAATATCTTTCTCTCTTGCATCGACGTCAACGCGTGCCAATTCAAGAAGGTAGGCGTGCTTGAAGTCTTCTTTTTGCGACAAATGCCCAAAGTAATAGTCAACTGCATGACCAATTTCGTGGCGCAAGACACCTTCATAACGAGTGTTTTTCACGTATTTAAAATCATCGGTATAACTGATGGAATTTTCGCAAATGATCACTTCCCCGTTGAACAGCCCATCCACGTGCTTGCCGCTCATGTCTTCGCCCCATCCTCTGGGGCGCTGGTGTGCGAAGCCAGGCAGCTTGTCGGCCATACGCGGAGTGACGCAGACTTTGCAGCCTAACAGTTGAAGGTGGGCGAGAGTTCTTTCCGGCAGGCTTTTAATTAGGGTTTTCACTTTGCCCAGAAATTCTTTAGAGACATCTCCGGTGTCCATGTTTCCGCGCACTGTGTACACGAAGGTGTCGATATCGAAGGCTGAGGCAGAATTCAATTGTTTAGCGGCATTCATGCGCAGATCAGAATTCGAGGACATGGAATTCTTGTCTGAGCCTTTGGAGTCGGTCTTGGCTTGCACGCGCGCGATTAATTCACCGCATGCCGCAGACTCGGGCGTCATCGTGAAATTGACGATCACATACTCGGCGATTTTTTTTGCTTGATCGTATTTGCCCAGTGCGTAATAGCTGTTTGCCAGATAGCAGTAGGCTGTCTTGTTGGTTGGGTTGGCGCGAATATAGGTTTCCAAAAGGGGAGTGCACGCCTGGTAGTTCTTATTGTTGTAGAGGGCAATGGCGTTTTGAAACGGATCGCCGGCGGCGAAAACTCCAGGCGCCATAGAGAATGATGCGCAATAAATAAGGCACGACGAAAGAAATAGGGACAGCAGTCGTTTCATTTCAGCAGGCTTCTTTTGTTTTCTCGCTGGCGTTGGTCACCGGCGCCAGGACAACCATGGTGTAGCGTTCGGCAAAGTTTTGAAAGTGAATAAAACTGGCCAGATTTCGGATCATCCACTTCCATGCTTTTGGCTGCATGCGCATAGTATTGACCAGCATTCTAAGAAAGAAAGAACGTCGGGCACCATCTGTGGTGAAAGTATAATATCCTATTGTTTTGAACACATAAGCGGCTTTTCTAAAGCTGAAGGCGTGGCGATCGTTGTTGAACAGATCGCCTTTCATATGGCTGAGAGTGGTGAGATAGCGCTCCAGATAAGCTTCTGGAGTATAGAGCCTGCGCACCAGGGCGGTGTAGCCGTTGAGCAATTCCTGATACGACATATGGCGTGGTGCTATATTTGTGCACAGCCCGTCTTTATACGGCAGCAGTCTGCCTTCTTTCTTGATTCGCTCCCAGAGTGGTGTTTTCGGCATCGCTTCCAAAAGACTGAGCTGGCAAAAAACAACCCCGGCCGATTGAATGAAGTTGAATTGCTCTTCAAAAATTTCTGCATCGTCATTGTCGAAGCCAATGATCATTCCACCGGAAACCCACAGACCATGCGATTGAATGGTATGAATCGCGGCCGCCATGTCTAATGTAACGGCGTTTTGCACTTTCTTTGTTTCGACCAGGCTTTCTTTGCGCGGGCTTTCAATGCCGATGAACATACCGTGGAAATTGGCAGCCGCCAAGAGTTGCAACAGCTCCGGGTCGCGCGCCGCATCGATACTGGCCTGGGTGTAAAAGGCAATTGGGTAACTGCGCTTACTGTTGAACTGAATCAGTTCTTTCAATAATTGTTTGGCATAGACTCGATTGCCGACAAAATTGTCGTCCGAGAAAAAGACGATGTCCTGTCCTGCATCAGCCCACATTTGCACTTCTTTGAGCACGGCTTCAACTGGTTTTGCCCGCACCTTCCTGCCGTACATGACGATGATGTCGCAAAACTCACAGGTGAAAGGGCATCCTCTGGTAGTTTGAATCTGGGCGGCACCGTAATGTTTTGCTTTGATCAAATCGACGCGGGGAGTGGGGGCCTGGGCCATGTCGATCATCTCGGATTGTTGATAGAGATCCTTTCCTTCTCCCTTTTCAAAGTCTTGAAGAAACTGGCGCCATGTCAATTCTCCCTCGCCTTCGAAAAGCACATCAAAATGCGGGCGCACGACATCAGGCGATAAATTGGCTACGGGACCGCCCACGCAAATTGTTTTTCCCTGGGCGCGAAAATGTTGGGCCAGATCCAGCACGCGGGCGACATGAAAGCTGTGCAGCAAGGTGCCTGAAATGCCTACGATATCTGCATCAGAAGGCGCTTTCACGTCTTCTATATTCTCGTCGCGAATCTCTACTTCGTATTCAGGCGAAATCGCCCCGGCAATGGTCATAATTCCCAGCGGTGGATTGGGATAGCGGTAGCCTACAAAAGGAGCACTGTATTCCATGCCCCAAAAGGACGGAGGCAACTTGGGCATGATCAAAAGGACTTTCGGTTTTTTCCGGGACCTGTCTGTTTCCGCGCGTCCTACATATGTGCGTTCAGTAATGCGGCTTTTCTGCCCGCGCGAAATCTGTTTGAAGTAGTCTCTTAAAAAACTTGTGTAGCTTGGTCGAAGTAAGTATCGAGAGTTGAAGGCACTGTCGTCTTGCAGAAGTCTGTGAAGGTCCGGCAAATAATAGTGAGGAACCGAAGGAAAGAAGTGATGCTCGGCGTGAAAGTGGAATTCCAGCCCGGTGAAAAAAATTCGATCGAGAAGTGACGGCATAGGCACACTGACCAGGCGACCTTCGGAGCGCCCTTCGTCATCGGACGCGAGGCGCGCATGATCGATGAAGCCGCGAATATAGCCAAACAATGTCCCGAGCGTAAAAATCGGCAGCAGCCAGAGAGCGAAGTAAGCCCACCAGTATCCGGTTGCCAACCAAAAGACGCTGAAAACAACGGCCTGCACGGGGAGAAGATTGAGTATCTCCGGGTAGGAACGGCGCGGCAGAACAACTACCGGTTCGGCTTGTGTGCCGGCTCTGGCATTTTTCTCCCGCAAAAATCCGTTGACGATGATTGATGTCCAGAGCTGACCGCCGAGCACAAGTTTGACAAGATAGGAGGCAAACTGCACCGGATCGCTTTTGTCTTGCTCGTTGTGAAAATGCCGGTCGGGATCTGCTGTCGTGTTCAAATACTTGTGGTGGGCCATGTGCACCGCGCGCGACGAGCCGTAAATTGAGCCGAGAGGATAAGCGCATAGCCAGGCACCGATCAGATCGTTCCAGCGCTTGTCGCCCAGTAATGCAGAATGCTGTGATTCATGCGAAAGATTGACGAGGACGCCCATGCCGCCTGTGATGAAAAGAAAAGCGACGATGAATGTAGCCTGGCATGGATAGAGCGAGAAGAGCGCTATAGAACAGCCTATGCGCAGGTAACCGTTCAGGAAAAGGTCGAACAGCGTGCGATGAGTTTTCGGTTTTGCTGATCTGAGAAACTCGCTGATAGTGTCGGAAATTGCGCCGGCTGTCAGATTCGAGTTGTCGGTAGATTCCATGCGGGTGCGTCGCTCTTGGAGAGTGAAGGCTGCCGGATTGAGTCTTAAGACTCTATCTCTGGACTCCAACACTATTATTGGCGAAAAACAAGGACACTAATCGTCCGATTTCCGCCAGATCTGTTTTGTTTTGGGAAAGGATTTGGACAGCGGTGGTGCACCGAGAAACTTCTTGATGAAAAACCGTCGAAAAACGCCCGGGCCAAGGCAGGAGGAGTAGAGACTTTCACTCCCGGACATTTACTAAGGCTCGACACTGCACTGCTCAGTTTCCTGAACAGATGGTAGCTCCCGGCGCAACCTCCGTCTGCTGACCACGTCGTCAATGGTAGTGATTTGGTGGTTGTAAAGATATAGGGTTTCGCCTAGGTTTTCGGAAAATGACCAGGGCAGGCATGGCTGCCTGCTTCAGCTAATTTACTCCGAAAAATTTCAAAAATTTCGGAGTAATTTTCAAAATCCGATTTAGCCGTCGAGGCCAAGAACTTGCGAAAAGAAGATCTGGCGGAATACCTTCATGGGCTTGGTGTCGCGCATGACTTTGGAGCGCATGATTGCTCCTTCGAAAGAGCAAAGGAAGAATTCAGCGGCGTCCACTGTTTTCACCGACTTGGGTATTTCGCCTGCAGCTTTTGCTTCATTGAGAACAGCCGTGAATGTTTGAGCGCGTCTTTGCATGATTTCTTTGAGGCGCATGCGGAAGACTTCGTTTTGGTCAGCCATCTCCTGGCTCAAATTGGCAATCAGGCATCCACGGCTGCACTGGCGTTTTTCCGCTTTTTCGATGGCGCCATCGATGTAGTTCTTAATTCGCTTCAGTGGCGCTACTTTCGGGTCTGTTAGAGCTTTGTCGAGTTCTTGAACATAATGTTCGTCGAATGCATTGATGACCGAGAGTCCAAAGTCTTCTTTGCTGGAGAAGTAGTGATAAAAGGAGCCCTTCGGCACGTTGCAGGCGGTCAGGACTTCATTGATGCCGGTGGCGTTGTAGCCCTTTTCCAGCATGACGTCGATGCCTGTCTCGATGAGGACGCATTTAGTGTTTTGCTTTGTAGATACTTTAGGTGACATGAAAGATATATTAGACCAGTCGGTCTAAATATGTCAATACTTCCTGAGGCTGAATAGCCGGGGTTTTAACGCACTTTTTTCATTTCAGGCAACCTCCCGACGGTCGATTTTGAACGCAGATCTGAAATTAGTGGTTGACAATAGTAGACGACCGGTCTAATATCGGGAGGTTGGTAGACGACTGGTCTAATTGAAGTCGGATACCTAAATAAAGGAAAGGAGGTACGGGATAAAATGAATAGCTTTAGTTTCCCAATGGCGATGCAAACGCAGCCCGGTTACAACTTGAGAGAAGAAAGCACGCTGGAAGACAACTTGATCGTTGAAGTCGTCGTCCTTCTTCTTGAAGGGCTGGCAGGCTGGAAAGCCAAGCTGAGAGCCCGGCTCGTTGAATGGGTTAATTCATAAAGCGCGCCTGCAAGGCGCTCGGTGATTGTAGCCGCCGCATTGCATGCGGCAATTTCAGGCGCGCCTGCAAGGCGCGGGCTACGCTCCGCTGAACAGGGGGACTTGTGAAAGCAGGTCCTCCTTCATTTCATCGGCGGATTTATAGCGGTCGTCTGTGCTCAACTGCGTGGCTCGGAAAATCACGTCGTCCAATTTATTGGCAACGGACAAGCTTTTAGCTCGCGGGCGCGATGCGGAAATAGGCTCCGGGTCCTCTCCTGTAAGAGCGAAGAACAAAGAGGCTCCTAGTGCATAGATGTCGCTTTGCGGAGAAGCTTTGCCGCGGAATTGTTCCGGCGGCAGGTATGAGTGTTTTCCGACTACGGTGCGCGTGGCTGTAGATTCAGATTGGCGCGCCACGTTGAAATCGATCAATTTCGGCGTGCCATCCTCGGCAATGATGATGTTCTCGGGCGTGAAGTCCCGGTGAATAACAGGTGGCGACATGGTATGGAGATGGGCAAGAATGCCCAACAATTGCACCGCCAATTCCATTGTTTCCAGATTGGACAGAGGTCCGTTTTCATTTACCAGTTTGCGCAGCGACTCGCCCTCAGCGTGCTCGAGCACCAGGTAAAATCGATGGTCTTCGATGAAATTGTCTTTCATTTTGACCACATATGGATGATTTATGTTCTGCAGCATCTCGCATTCGCGATGTACTGACTCCAGTGCTTTTGCCTGCGCCGATTGCCCGGCGTGCGATGGGATGATGAATTCTTTGAGTACGACGAGCTCGGCAGCTTCGCTCCCACCTTCCAGGCAGAGAGCCTGATAGGCAATGCCCTTACCACCGGCGCCGATTTGTTTGATTACTTTATATCGCCCGTCGCCGATGATATCGTCTGGATCTAATGGCTCTGTTCTGACCCGTTCTTTTGTAAGTGAGGTGAGCCAGAGCGAAGTGAAAGAGCTTTCGGTACGCGGGCAAAGTCTATCGATTAAGAGCGGATCGATGCGCTCGGGCGGCAAGTGACGCAGCAAGCCTTCGTAGAAAAGTTTTGCCTGCGGCCCATAAAGAATGCCGCTGTCTATCAAAGTAATGCGCAGATGATTGCTGGTGGACAAGCAGTGTTGAAAGAAGGAGAAGTAGAAGAGCCGCTGCTCTATTGCCATTGAATCTGCCTGCACATGAAAGTCGATGGTGGTATTGAGCGCCCAGCTCTCGGCCGGCTTGGTGTAGCTGACGAAGGAAATGTTGCTCCAGGGAATCCCCGGGCAAGAGAATTTGAAGAAACCGCGTCGCCAGGTGAGGTGCAAGCCAGACTCAGTCATCGTCACCTGGGCGGGATTGGACAGGCTGAAGGCCAGCAAGAGAAGCGGCACACCGAAAATCAAACAGAGGATGATAGGAACGAACCCGTGCAGCTCGAACATTGATAGTGTCACGCCCAGAACTATAATCGGCAGCGAGAGGAAAAAGAAAGTCAAAGAGCCGCTTCTATCGACTGCGTCGAGCATCGGGCGCAAGAGCCTGAGCGGCTTATAGTCTAGGACCGTATCTGGCTTTGATTTTTGCCCGGCCGATTGTGCGACTATCTGCTCTTTTGTTTGCTGTACATGACCGTCAAGCACTTCATCGGGTTTCAAACCCAAGCTGTCGCGCAGCTTTTCTTGCATAATCGAGCGCGGCAAAAGGCGCGCCATATTTGGCAAAAACTGATTGAGCTCGGCGACATTGGCGAGGTTTTCTTCGTCCAGCGTATTTTTGCCGGCATAATGCTTTCTGAGCTCATCGAGATAAGTAATAGAAGTGCTGAATGCGTTTTGGCTTTCGACAATTAGTGGATAGCGCGGGTCGAGAGAACGCAGAACATCCAGATCCACAGAGCCTTTTGGTAGATTTTGAACGAGCGAACGAGCGAGGAATTCTCGATCGGCTTTATGTGCGATCCCGGATACGAGAATGCGGAATTGATAATCAAAAGATCTGGCTTTCATCTTCCAGAGCTTGGCAGAAAGAAGATCGTACGGGTATTCGAAAGGAGCAACCGGCGGCAGATTATTGACTGTGAGGAGAAAAGATCCTTCGATTGATTCTTGAAATGCAGAGCCGGTTTCGAAGTTTGCTTTTGAAATGGAGGACCAGGGAATTATGGGAGCCGCAATATTGTTGAAGACCAGATTGCTCCAGCCAAGCCCTATGCCCTTTTCAGTAACGCGGATTTGATTGGGCATCAAGCAATTGCGCGCCCAATTGAAACCCCAGGCTACAAAAAGCGAGAGCACCATCAGTCCAAATTGCAAGTCGCGCACATCAAGCCACATTCTTGCCAGTGAGAGGTACATCACCACATAGGCGATCAGTCCAACTACCAGTGTGGATGCACGAGGAATGAGGGTGGGGCGCGCATTGTAATCGAGAGTGACAAGGTCACTGGCTTCTGCCGCTTCATCAGGTGCTTTTACCTTATCTGCACCGGTCAACTCCTTTAGGTAATCGAAAGGATTTTTAGCAGAGAATGTAGTCATGATTGCTCATCTCCACTACTAGGTTGAAACAGAAGTGTCGGTCAAACTGTCTATGGCATCGCTTAAGGCGCGGGCTGATTGGATGCGGTCCTCGGTGGACAGGGCTGTACATTTTGCCACCAATTGATCGACTGCAAAAGAGAGTTCCTGTCTTCTTTCTTTCGGATGCGACGGAGACAGGGGCTCCGGATCTTCGCCGGTCAAAAGGAAATTGAGAGTCCCGCCCAGCGCATAAATGTCGCTTGATGGTTCTGCCTTTCCTCTGAATTGCTCGGGCGAGATATAAGATTGTTTGCCAATCAATGTGCCGGTTGCCTGTCCAACATATTCATTGGCGGCGCCGAAATCGATGAGCACCAGTGTGCCGTCTTTGCGTAATACGACATTGTCCGGCGTCAAATCCCTGTGCACTACCGGCGGTGAGAGCTCGTGCAGGTAGGTCAGCGTCGCTGCCAGTTCGTTGGCCCAGGCAAGAACTTGTTTTTCGTCTGCCGGTCCGTTCAAGCGGACCTGTTGCCGCAAGCTCGTTCCCGGGACGTATTGCAAAAGCATGTAGTCGCGGCCGTTTTCCACCAGATGATCCATAACCTTGGCGATAGCCGGATGGTCGAGTTTCATCAATAAACTTGCTTCTCGGCGGAAAAGCTCTTTGGCCTTCTCTTTGGTTTTATCATCCACGCAATGCGGAATCACTGATTCTTTGAGAACCGCAAGCCCGCCTGCATCCAGCTCGACCAGATAGACGGCTGACAAGCCGCCCGAGGCGATCATGCTTACTACTTTCAATCTGCCGTTTTGCAGAGTGGCCCCTTTTTGTAAGGGGACAAAAGTGGTGGCGCCCAGGTGCGCGCTCATTTCTTCTTCCCACATGGCGGTGTACGATTCCGGTGCGGAAGGTTCTGTTTTGAGATCTTCTTTTTCTAATACCTTTTTGATCAGTTCAATAGCTTCATTCGAGATCACTGCCTTTTGCCCCCATTCGTTGAGCGAGCGGCAGAGCGACTCGAGATCCTTTTTCGAGAGTCTCTTTAGCTTGAGGGCCGTGTTGCCGCCGGAGCGGAAGTATAGACGCAAGGTCCAGTTGGCCATCGTCTCCATATCATAAGGATCGGCATTGGCGCGCGTCATCTTTTTAGATAGAGAAACAGAACCGAGATCTGCCCAGGCGCGCGTGCGGCGGAAAAGCAGTGAAGATGACATCAAGAGTGGAAAGGAGAGTCTTGTGTCGGTTAGGATGATGCGCGTGTGCGGACCTGCGATCAAGCGCAGAAATGCCAGCAGCGTACCAAATGCATAGACTCCGGCCAGCAGGTATTCGTCTGTTCTAAAAGGCTCATGCACAGTAGTGTAATCGTTGCAGCATACGCACACGGCTCCGCAGTGGCAGTCGCTGCAGGACATGGCCGTCTTGGTTGTTTTGTCGTGCGACATTTTCAGACCCAATTCCGGTCCGAACTTGATGACGTCGATTGTTCTTCGCGCCAGATCAAGGGGGGCGGTTTTGATTGCCGCTGCGCCGGAAATCAAGGCGATAGTAAGAAAGAACGAAAATAGCCAGACCGGCAATACATGATAACGAAGAACATACTTATTGCGACTCACCGCTAGAACCTCGAGACAGGAATGTCCAGTCTCGATGATAAGCGCGCAAGCTGCCGCAGTATAGATGGCTAAACTACATTTCGCCCACTGCGACTGAGTTTCAGGACTACGGATAGAAACTGACTGGGGTTATGGATAGTTTTTTACCGGGCGAATCGTCGATTGCACCCACTCGGGATAAGCCTTCATAGCTACAGGTTTATAGAGGGTCAACGTGGACGGTTTGAGGTTGATCCCTTGCGGCGGCAGAACAATTATGGTGCCTTCCGGCTGGGCGGCACTCTCAGGATGATCTCTGTGGATTCTGTCGATTCTTCTGTTCAAGCGTCTGACTATCCTGCTGTTCTCATCCAGTCCAACTGTCTCTTTGGCAATCTGCAACGCGCAAGAAAACTCACACTCGGCTAGCGACCACTGTTCTGCGCGCACTGCAATTCTGCCTGCTTCGCTATGCAGGTCGACCAGACGGGATGGCTTATCGGGGGTGTGTTCTTCAGCGCATTGGATGGCAGAGCCGATGAACATTCTTGCTAATCCGTAATTGTGCTTCCATGTATAAATGCGAGCGGCGCGACGATATTCGGTTTGGGCCATGCGATGACCGAAAATGCGCTCATCGAAGCTGACCACGTCATATGTGCGGGCGACGCTGGCGGGACTGCCGTCGAGAGCAAACCAGCTCAGTCCGGAGGCGAAGAAATAGCCGTAGGCAAGAAAGGGCAAAGGAAGAATCAGGCCCAGCGCACGGATCAAATTGGCAGTGTCGATTGAGATTCCAAAGTCTGCCGGGTCAATGTATCCGGCATTGCTTTGAAAGTTTTTGATGCTGTGATGAGCGAGCGCTGCATACAGTGCCAGAGGCGCGGTCAGAGCGAGGAGAACTACACCGCAACAGCTGATTATGGCGTGATAGCCGACCACATAGCCGATTACCACTGCAGTAATCAGGAAATAGATGGACGACAAGCCCATTGAAATTCTTCGTCTGCGTTCGAATCCCATGATGCGTTCTCCGGAGGGGGTTTTGGCAAAAACACCCGAAGTTTAAACATAGAGGAGGCGCGCTCCTGCATACATATTTATGCCCATTTGCAAACGCTTGCCACAAGGGCTGAGATTAATCGCCACCCTTGATGTTGGCTTCAATACAATTTGCCGCCAAGATCAAGCCAATGCCGAGTTTGCGCTGCCCGGCTTATGTTCCATCGCCAGTGCGCTGTGGTGAAACTCTCGGCGGCGCTCATTGAATCCGGCAATGTCAAATTTGACAGGATCGGTGCGTGTGGCAGGCTGAATTTGTCCGTGCGTGACGATGTGATTCTCTGCCACATGATAATGATCTTCCAGGTAAGTTACCAAACGCATTACCGATGTTTTCTGTGCGTAAGTATATTGCTGGTGTCCGGTATGAACGATCTCGATGCCGACTGCGTTGTCGTTTTTGACGCCGCGATGGGCCAGTCTGTCATTGACGTGAATTGTTGCTTTGTCGGGATCGCAGGTGGAATAAATTTTGCCGTCGCGATCGACTACGAATTGCGAGCCAGGGTGGTGTATGCGTCCATGGTCGCCGCGATTATTCCAGCTGTCTATGACACGTCTGGCGTCAGCCGGTTGGGCTGTTTCTGTTGAGTGCAGGACAATAAAGTTGACGTGATGTTTTCTTGGGAAAACGCTGCCATCTAGCGGCTTGCTGATGAAAACGCCGTCTTTTGTCAGTTGGCTGGGACTGAGATGCCGGGCAATTCCCAATTTGAATTGATGTTGGTGTTCGGCGCGCAGGTGTTCGCCTCCCGCGGGATGATGATCGCGAGCGGCGTGAACGGTGCGCTGATCGTGGGCGTTGTTGACTGGATGTTTTTCGGCCGGATGTTTGGCCGGAGCCGAAAACAATCCTGCGCTCACCTCATCTCTGAAGGAACCGCTTGCATCTCCATGGGCGGGACGCAGGTTTGCGTCATGCGCCTCTAAGGGCTGGCGTGTAATGCTCATATAAGTGCGATCTGGGAAAGGTGACTCAGGTATCTACACGCGGGGTTTCAAAACTGGACATGAGCCCGAGCCTGGAATCCTCACTAAGCATGAATATTCAAGCGGGCGCGGAGTTGGCAGTGAAGGCTAAATTCGCCTAATCTACTCCGAGCTGTATTCCGGTCTTTGCTTGGGGGACTTCTCGTCCAGTTTGAGATGCGGCATCAATTCCAGGAAAAACTCATCCAGGGAGTGTGGAGAGCCGATCACTTTTCGCGCGCCCAGGTCTGTGGCCTTTTGCCCGTCCTTGCCGTTTTTTCCAATGAACAAAATGGGAATCACGCCCAATTCTTCGTCCGACCTGAGCTCAGAGAGCAAATCAAAGCCGCTGCCCCCGATCAAGTCCTCGTCCGTCACGATCAAATCCGGCATGTTTTTGTTGGTTAAGTACAAAGCCAGAGACAAATCGCTTGCCACGACGACGTTGTAATCGAGAGACTGGACTGCTTGCTTGGCCAATTCGCCCAGTTTTTTGTCCTTGCTGGCAATCAGTATGTGCCTGCTCATAAATAGATCCCTAATATGATTCCTTTTGATCTGGTTAGTCCGGAAGCGACCAGATTCTGATCGTCTTGTCGTTGCTGCCGGTCAGGGCTTGTTTGCGATCCGGCGTGAAGGCTTCGCTCCAGATGCCGAAGTTGAGTCCTTCGATCTCAACTAGTTCCTTTCCTGATGATAGCTCCCAGGTGCGAACTGTGCGGTCCAGGCTGCCTGTAATGGCGCGGTCGGCACCCTCGACGAAGGCGACTTTGACCACCCAGTCTTTGTGCCCGTCCAGCAATTGCGAGCGCTCGCCCTTCTCTACGTCCCATACTTTAGCGCTCAGGTCGCGGCTGCCGGTAAGAACCTTCAGCCCGTCGGCGGACACAGCCATGGACAAGATGCTGTCTCCGTGCGCGTCGACTGAGCGTATTTCCTTTTGAGTGCCCAGGTCCCAGATTTTCAGCATCCCTTCATCCGAGCCGCTCACCGCTTTGTTGGTGTTGGTTACGAAGGCAACACAGCGCACCGGCTCATGATGTCCGGTCAGGGTCATGATTTCTTTGGCGTCGGGCAGCGAAAGAACCTTGACGGTGCGATCGTAACTGCCGGTGATGGCGCGCGTGCCGTCGGCCGAAATGGCAATACTGGTGACGAGATTGGTGTGACCGCGAAAACAAGAAATCTGGTTGCCGCTTTCCACTTCAAAAACGCGCACGGTGCAATCGTCGGAGCCGGAGACGATGTACTTTTCGTCAGGCGTGAAGGCGACGCAATTGACTTGATTGCTGTGTCCTGCGTACTGGCGAATTTCTTTGCCTTGCGTCATATCCCAGAGGCGCACGGAATTGTCGGCGCCGCCGGAAACCGCGCGCGAACCGTCTTTGGAGCAGACGATGCTTTTTACCCAATTGATATGACCGGCCAGTTGCTTGAGTTCTGTTGCTTGTTTGCAGGGTGCGGTGGACTGACCATACGATGAAACATCGGGCTCGATTTTGGTTTCAGCGGCCGGTGCGCTTGCAGTGGCGGTTGTGATTGTGGCGGCAGGCGCTGGAGTGGTGGCCGGAGGCGTTGAAGGCGCGGTTGAAGGCGCGCTGGCAGGAGCTGGCGCCGGAGTGGCGCTGGCAGCAAATGGTGAGGAACTGGACGAATATGAGCCGTAGCTGGCAGTGGCTGGAGCTTCAGTTGGTGAAGCACTGGCCGCTTCGGCTGAAGGTTTGGCTTCCAGCTGCACTGCTTGAGGCGGCGCCGTGGCCGCTTCTGCCTTGCCGGCGCCGGCCGCGTCTTGAGAAACCAGCCAATCTGGTTTTGCTTTACTGGCTTCGACCGGTGCGGAAGCAGGTGCCGCCGCTGATGCGGTTGCCGGTGCTGCTGCAATTGCCGATGCTGCTGCGGTTGCTCCGGCAGCGCTTTGACCCGATTTGCCTTCCATCTCGGCGATTACTTTATTGATGCTCTCTTCCTCTGCCGTTCTCTTTTGTGCTTTGTAGAGCTGCGACATCAGTTTTAGCGTCTTCAAGACATGCGCATCCTGCGGACCGAACTGCTGCGCTTCCTTCATGGCCAGCGAGATTTGTTTTTCTGCATCCGGCAAATCGCCCGACTTCAAAAGGCGGGTGCCCAGATCGTAAAACGTTTCCCAGGCAAGGGAATTGCCGGCTGCCATGGAAGGCTGGGCCGGCATCAAGGTCAGGGTCAAGGACAGAGCGGCAAGTATGTGAGTGGCTGTGCGCCGTCCGTTTGCACGTCGAGTTGAAATCACTGGCTGTCAAACCCCTCTGGTCTCGGGAGCCGAATCTACATATTTTATCCGGTGGGAATCTATTCTTCCATTGATCGTAGCGCTTCTTGAAGACAGAACCGCCTGTGTAAGGATACGGCGTAGGCACTATATGCGGTGGCGCGATTGGGTCTGGCGTCGAAAACTATTGTTGCCGGCACTCGATCTCTTGCCGTGTCGTCCGCTAGTCAGGAGGGCTTGGAGTTGCGAATTTTGATTGAACAATTGGGTGAGAAGTTAAACAAAGTGACTCGCATCGGGTATAAAAGAATCGATCATATATAAACGGCGACACCCGGTTGTCAGGTGGGGGGGGGTTCCAGATGGAATCGCCGAAAGAGTAGCCGGGAGTGATTTCCGGGAGGTGTTATGGAGAAAAGAGTCTTTGGCAAAACCGGCATGAACGTCAGCGTTCTCGGCTTTGGCGGCGCGGAAATCGGTTTTGAAGGGGCCTCTGCCTCAACTGTCAGAGAGATTCTAAGTGCTGCCCTTGACGCCGGACTGAACGTGATTGACACCGCCGAGTGCTACGTGGACAGCGAAGAGTTGATCGGAGAAGCTGTTTCATCCAGACGCCAGGACTTTTACCTTTTCACCAAATGCGGTCACAAGTGGACATACACGGAAGAAGCGTGGGGTGCACTCGACATCGCGGAGAGTCTCGAGCGCAGTCTGAAGCGCCTCAAGACTGACTATGTGGACCTCTTCCAATTGCACAGTTGCAACAAGAAAATCTTGCAGAAAGGCGAATGCATCAAAGCTCTGGAAAAAGCCAAGCAAGAAGGCAAGGTGCGCGCTATCGGCTATAGCGGCGACGGCGAAGACGCGTTGTATGCCATTAAGACTGGGGCTTTTGATGTTTTGCAAACATCATGCAGCATCGCCGATCAAGAGTCGATTGAAAAGCTTCTGCCAGTGGCCGGCGAGAAAGGCATGGGTGTGATTGCCAAACGTCCGATCGCAAACGCCGCCTGGCGCAGCGCCAGCCGCCCGCAAAACATGTACATACAGCCATACTGGGAGCGTCTGAAAGAGCTGAAGTATGACTTTATCAACGGCAATATCGAGGCGGTCGGAGAAACTGCGCTGCGTTTCACTTTGTCTTGCCCGAATGTCCACACAATGATTGTCGGAACGACCAAACCGACGCGCTGGCTCGAGAATGCCAGAGTAGTGGAAGCCGGAAATCTGCCTGATGAAGAATTCGAGGCGATCCGCGCTCGCTGGAAAAAAGTGGCGCGCAAAGACTGGGTCGGACAAGTTTAATTGCGCGGGCGATGCATGGCATCGCCCCTACGGAATAATGCCGTGCTCGCGCATGACTTTGTCCATGTTTTCGTCGATGACGTGATTGTTCTTCTTTTCCGACACGTCAGTTCCATGTGGAAGGAGCGCAGTTTTCAGTTCGCTGAGGCGCTTGACTGCATCGCTTTCTCCGCGCTCTCTAAGCAGTTTTTCCTGTGCCTGGATTTCCTTCAATAATCGGTGTTTTGCCTTCTCGCTGGATACTTCCAAAAGTGGCACGGCCACGAAGACCCAATTTTCGGCACTGGGTAAATCGTCGCTTTTTCTGGCTAGCTCTGACAATAAAAGGTAAGTATTGAGCCGATCTTCCGGTGTGATGCCGAAGCAGTAATCTTGAATGTCCAGGATTTCTTGCAGGTACGCTGCCGCTTCTTTTAGATCTTCCATGAGCAAATTGCTTCGCACCATGCTCGATAGCGATCGCACTGATTCGGGATGCTTGTATCCGAAGAGTCGCTCGGTCAAATCCATCTCCTGCTTGCGAAAGCGCATGGCATCGACATATTTGCTTTTCTCTTCCAGCATGTCGGCAATCTGCTGGGCTAATTCGCGAAAGCGAATTGATTTAAGCAGATCAAATTCTTCAATGAATTCAAACTCGCGCATCAGGATTTCCAGTTGTTCGTCACGACTGTGCCTGGAATTGCTTGTGCTTGCCGAGCCGCTCAGCTGCTTGATGCGAGCGTTAAGCTTCAAGATTTCGTGCGGCGCTTTTGCCTTTACCGGTTCATACAAACCAACTGCTTTGTTCAACAAATCCCTGGCTGCCGAAGTTTGACCCATTTGAGCGTACACTTCTGCCAGTGCTTCCAAAATGCTGATAGAAAGCGGGTTTTTTGCATTTGGTTCGCCAGCTAAGTTAAGCGCGCGCAGAAGCAGAACTTCCGCGTCGTTGTATCGATTCATTTCTTTAAGCAAATCGCCGAGATCAAATAATGACTCTGTCAGAGCCGGATGTTCTGATCCGAAAATCGATTCCTTTTTCTTCAGAGCCCGCCTCATCAGGGTTTCGGCTTCCGGTAGATGTCCGAGCTGGGCTTCTGCTTTGGCCAGCTTCGACAAAAGATTAGCCATCGATGTGCTTTTTGCTTCACTGAAATCCTTGCGGAGCAGTGCGGCGCGGGAAAGGAAAATCGCAGCCCGGTAATACTCTTTGCGTAAAAGATAGACGCTGCCGATTGATTCAAGAATGGTGCTGATGGACAGATTGTCTCTAGGCGATGCGCACTCCAGGGCATTGAGCGTTTCAAACAAGCTTGTCTCCGCTTCTATAAATGCGGAGCGCCTGGACAACAGATCAGCCAGTCCTTTTGTTGCTTGAGCATGCGCGCCATGAGCAGTTTCGTCCTTCCTGCTTTCTTCCAGGTAAGTACGGAACAGCCGTTCTGCATCAGCCAACTGGCCTTGTGCCAGTGCTTCTTCTGCCGCCTGTTGAAACTGCTGCCAGCCCATTATCGCCAACGTGGTACCGGTTTACTTCTGTATACGCTGAATGTTAGCACGGCTCAGATGCACGAGCCGGAATTAAACTGAAGTGCTATTCTTTCGTTTTGCTTGCGTCTATTGCAGCGGATTCGTGTAAGCGCGACCATGGGACGAAGGCGGATCTACACAGGGATTGCCGCGCAATCCATTGCGTCCGACCTGATGACCTTGGTCGTCGATCATTTGTCCGGGATAAAGGGTTGTCGGTGCTGTCTGGTTGTATACCTCAGTTTGCACCATCTGGTCCGGCATCACTATCGGCGTGCCAGTTTGAATGTATTGTGGTTGCATCATGCCAGGCATCGCTTGCGGCATCATCTGCGGCTGCGCATAAACTTGTTGTTGATCGGGAACAGCTGCCGGTCCCGAGTCGGGCAGTGCCTCCATGGCGTTGGCAGCTCCGGGGCCGCCGCCGTCTACATGGGCGATTTGCGGACCTCTGCCCAGTCCGGAGAAATAGCACACGGTACCCATCACGACCGCGCCGATAAAGATTCCCAAAATCAAAAGAATGATTTTGCTCAGTACTTCTCCGTTGTCTTCGGCTGGCTGAAAGTAATTGCTCATAAGGCTCTACCATTCGATGTGGAGGACGATCTTTCCCAATTGTATGGAAAGCCTTCTATTTGGCTATGGTAGAAACCGCAAGACCGTCACGGAATCGGCCTTTGTGGCAGCGGAGCCGGAGCGGTTAAATACTCCAATTGCCCAGCCGGCAGGAGGTTCGGGCGATTGAGCCACAACCGCAAACCAGGAATTTTCTCTGCTTAAGTCTGTCTCAGCCGATGGAAAGTGGCACTTTCATCAAAAACTGAGCGATGCTGGGCGTGTGCTTCATGGGTTCCGTCATCGCCGTCAGCGCGTCGTTAAATCCCCGGCTGCCGAGACCGAGATCCTTTGCCATTGAGGCGCTTGCGTCCATGGCGCCTGAGGCCAGGTTGATTGCTCCATCACCGATGGAGGCTAGATTATCCAGCATTGGGCAAGGGAACCTAAAATGCTAATGACAACACAAGAGTACCAGTGGGTGGGAGTTTTAGCAGGTTAATTCTGCGAGTTATTCCAGTCCAGGCACCGGCAATCAAGCTGGGCGCGTCTGCTTGGCCGCTCCGTTATGCCTTAGAAACATAGTTGGAGTACTTTCAGGAAGGTGCGATTCTCTCACCCCCCGATCATTCACCCCCATCACAATGAAATCACGCTCTTAGGGCTATAACTGCAACGACCTTACTATCCGCATCATCCTTATTCGCTCGTTCAGTTTTTCCCTTCCATGGAGAAACCACCTAGTGCACGCCGTTACTAACAGTCTGCCCGCTGCCATCACTGAAACAAGAGACTTCTACAAGTTCGACAGTACAAAAACAGTCCGCTCGCTAAGAGACGCTGAATATGCCGACCGGCAAGACCAACAGCATCGGCATCTCTGGGATCAAGAGCGGGCGCGCATGACCTTTGCTGATACAGCAACTGAGGAAGAAACGGCCCTCACCAATTTGTTTGAGTATGTCAGGCAAAGCAATCTCAATCCCATAGTGGAGCCGCCGCCTGCCAGCTCTGTTTTGCCGCAACCAGGGCAAGCGCGATTTGCTCCCTCCAATTTTTTTGAATTCTCGCCACCACCTCCCAGTTCGGTCCCTGAGCCATTTCCGCAACGAGACCCTTACGCGCCTGTCGAGGAAGAGACGTGCATGCACATTTCCTCTTATGACGAGTTGATGCGTTCTACTTCCTACAGGCTTCTGCAATCTCACGCGGGCAGCTTTAGCGAGATTCCGATCAGCACTTCGCGGCGATTTGAGGTCAGTCTCAATACAGTCGTAAACTCAGCGGATTTTGCCGCCTCCAGAGGACGCTCTGAATCTTTGCGGCCGCCCACCTTGCGCTGTGAGGCCTATCTGTCGATGAACAGCCGATCGGCTGCGGCGCTCAGTCACGGGGACTTCAAAAGGGCGCGCGGTCAAATAGCATCAAATTGCAGTAGGCAACTGGACAGACACTATCTGGGTGAGGACATGCGACAAGCTTTGTTCGGTCTGTGGGACAGAGTGGTAGCAAGGAAGAATGCTTCATTGATGCTCGAAGTTGTACGGCGCAAATTGAAGCCGCGCTACCGAAATGGCCCTCGTTCGCTTTAGTCGCTCCAATTAACGAAGGTCACATCCAGCGGGTCACCGGCGTCGAGCTTTTCGAGATCCTGTCCGAAGTGCATCATCACTTCTGCTTTGGCAAGCCCGCTCAACATGTGAGACTCTTGCCCGCGTGTTGGCAGTGCTCTGGTTTGTCCATCTTCGCTTCGAGCCAACGTGCCGCGCACGAAATCCAGCCGCCCGGGCCGCTTCTTTAGCGCTGTTCCGGTGGCTAGCCGGAAAGTCGTATTGGCAGCGAATTTGCCGCCCGCCATTTTCTTTATTGCTGGTTTTACAATCTGGTGGAAAGTCACTAAAACCGAAACCGGATTACCGGGCAGACCGAAAACATACTTGCGCCCACCCTGCTTTTCTTCTTGGGTGTCCAGAACACCGAAGTAAACGGGTTTTCCCGGTTTCATGGCGATGCGCCAGAAGATCGTTTTTACTCCGAGCGCTTCCAATGTTTCCTTGACATAGTCGTGGTCTCCCACAGAAACTCCGCCGGAAGATATGACCAGGTCGCTCTCGGCAAGTGCTTGTTCGAAGCACTTGCGCGTTTCTTCCCGCGTGTCTCGGGCAAGGCGGGTTTTGCAGTCGGTGATGCCGAGAGCCCGCAGTGCCGCGCTCAAACCATAGGCATTGGAGTCGTAGATTTGCCCTTCTTTCAATGGCTGCCCTGGTTCCACCAATTCGTCGCCTGTTACGACGAGGGCAACGCGAGGTTTTTTGAAAACTGGAAATCGCACATGACCGAGCGACGCCAGAAGGGCAATAACCGGCGGCGTGGCTTTGATGCCTGCTTCAAGGACTGTATCGCCCTTTTTGTATTCTTCGCCCATGCGCCGAATGTTTTCCCCAGGCTTTGCTCCACATTCGATGTGCACGCTGCCATTTTCCTCACGGCAGTATTCGCGCATCACCACCGCTTCGCACGATGATGGCACTCTGGCGCCGGTGAATATCTTAACTGTCTCGCCCGCTTTGATTTGCAATTCGGAAGGCGAACCGGCGGCGATGGCAGTAATAAGCTTCAGTTCTTTCGGCGATCGATCGCAAGCATCGCTTATGTCGCCAATCTTGACGCCATATCCGTCCACTGCTGAATTGTCGAATTGTGGGCTGGGAAATGATGCCACCACATTGTCGCAAAGATAGCAGCCGGCCATTTCTTCCAGTCGAGCTTCTGTTTTGCCCAGCGTCGAGATATTCTCATCGACCAATTGAAGCGCTTCTTCGTAGGAGATCATTTTTTGACTTCTTGCAGCTTCGCTTCTTCTTTTTTGTCGTCGTGACACTCATCGTTGAGCATTTTGAAGGCGTGGAAGATAAATGGGAAGAGCGCATTCATGCCATCTTTCACTCCGCCGGTCGAACCGGGCAATGTGATGATCACGGTTTTGCCGCGCACTCCGGCTAGCGAACGGGAGAACATGGCAAATGGGTTGCGCTTTTGCCCGTATGCGCGAATAGTCTCGGCAACGCCAGGCAATTCGCGCTCAATCAAGTTCTTAATTGCTTCAGGGGTGGTGTCTCTGGTCGAGAGCCCGGTGCCACCAGTGGTGATAAGCAAATCGACTTTCAGGTCGTCGGCCAGTCTGAGAATTTCTGCTTTTGCCTGGTCGGCATCGTCAGGGATAATCTTGTACTCCTCGACGCCGAGCCCTTCTTCCTTAAGCCTTTCGACGATGATGCGACCGGATATGTCTTGTTTGGTTCCGGCGGCACATGAATCTGAGAGAACAATGACCGCAGATTTGAGTATGCCACCACGCTTGTTGCGGAAATCGGATTTGCCGCCTTTCTTATCGACCAACAAAATCGATTCGATCTGCATCACTTCATCTACCATCTTGAGCATGTCGTAAATGGTCAGTGCCGCTACTGACGCGGCAGTAAGTGCTTCCATTTCGACGCCGGTTTTGTAAATTGCTTTCACGGTCGTCTGAATGTGGATCGCATCTTCATCCAATTCAAATTCGACACCGACAAAGTCGACCGGCAACGGATGACAATATGGAATTATTTGCGAGGTGTTTTTGGCTGCCTGGATTGCCGCCACTTTTGCCACAGGCAACGGGTCGCCTTTGGGGGCGCCGCCATTTTTGATCAGCAGTATTGTCTCGGGACAGGCTTTGAGCGTGGCTCTTGCGGTCGCTGTCCTCAGGGTATTTACTTTGCTCGAGATGTCTCGCATTGGATTCCTCTTTTATCCGCCAATTTCGATCATGGTTCTGTTGTCCGACTGAGAAAGTTCTTCTGCTGGTGCATGAGCTTCGGGTTTGAGCGACAACGAATAGCGAATCATCGCTTCGACTTCCGCATCCTCAGCGCCTTCGCGCATTCTGTCTCTCAGATTGATTTCAGCCGGGTAGAACAAGCATGATTTGACGGAACCGTCTGCAGTCAGTCTCAAGCGGTTGCATGTTGAGCAAAAGCTGTCCGACATGGAGGTGATAAAACTGACAGTGCCAAGACCGGGTTTTTCACTTTTGTCCAACAGTGAGAAATCCTTTCCTACTGCCGATGGATCTCCGGATAATACGCTCAATTTATAACGCGTTTCAATCTGGGAAATCATTTCTTTGTACGTGACGACCTTGTCTATTTTCCATTCGTTGTCTTTAAAAGGCATGAATTCGATGAAGCGAACATTAATGCGATTTTGAAATGCGAAATCGACGAAATCCAGCAGCTCGTCGTCATTGAACCCGGCCATCACCACGACATTTAATTTCAGCTCGTCGAAGTTTTGGCGAAGAGCTGATTGAATGCCCGACCATACTGCATCAAACTGATCTCGTCTGGTCACCTCCAGGAAGCGTTCTTTCTTGAGAGTGTCGAGGCTGATATTCAGCGCTTTTATGCCGTACTGTTTGAGGATCTCTGCCTTCTCATGCAGGAGGGTGGCGTTGGTAGTCATCGCCAGTGTTTTTAGTCCAGGAAGGCTCGAAAGCCGTTGCACGAGTTGTTCAATATCTCGCCTCACCATCGGTTCTCCGCCGGTCAAGCGAATCTTCGTCACTCCGAGTTTGACCATGATCGAGGCAACGCGCTCGATTTCTTCAAAGGTCAACAATTCCTTTTTCTGCCTGTAAACAATCCCTTCTGCCGGCATGCAATATGCGCAGCGCAGGTTGCACCGATCGGTGACCGAAATACGAAGATAAGTGTGAACTCGCTGAAAGCGGTCTGTGAGAGTGTTTTGCAAGATGTTTGGTTTTGCTGCCGGCAACGTGCTCATGATTTTGCACCTTTCGATTTGGCGCCGACCGTCAGTACGGAATGTTTATCATGTGCGTGCGCTGTTTCATCCTCGTTAGCTGTCTCATGCCCGTGTGCGCAGTTTACCCATGATGTTGTGCCGTCGGCATATGATTCGCGCTTCCAAATGGGAACGCGCTTTTTGATTTCATTGATAATGAACTCGCAGGCGACAAATGCTTCTTTTCTGTGTGCGGAGGAAACCACCACCATTACTGCCATGTCGCCAATCTTCAATGGGCCCGTTCTGTGCACGCAGTGAGCGCGCAAAATGTCGAACTCTTTCGCTTCAGAAAGAATCTTGTTGCCTTCCTTGACTGCCAGCTCCTCATACGCTTCATATTCAAGAGCGGTGACTGCCTTGCCTTCATTGCTTTCTCTGACCCAGCCTTCGAATGCCACAAAGGCACCGGCTTCCGGTGTGTTGACCAGTTGCTTCATCGCTTCGGCATCAATGGCTGTGTTCGAAATGGAAAACATCAATTTACCTAACCGCCTGCTACCGGGGGAATGAAAACCACCTTATCGCTTTCGCAAAGCGTTTTGCTCCAGTCGGCAAATTCGTCATTAAGCGCCACGGCAACGGACGTATGTTTCAGAGAGAAGCCATAGCGCTTCTGCAAGTCTTCATACAGCTCCAGCACCGTCGCGCATTCAGTCTGCAATTTTTCGCTCGCCAACCCGCGCTGCTCTTTCAGCAGTGCGAAATAATCCACGCGGACAGTCTTGAGGTTACTTGCTGACAAGTGCGCCGACGCCTCTATACCCAGGCTTATGGAGACTGATTCTCCCACATTGCGGCGGCTCTTGTCATTTTTGGCGGCGTCTGCGTTTAACAACTCGGAAACGAGCAGCCATTAATGTCTGGGTCGTGACCGTGAAGGAGCGCCGGCATGGCCAAGAGAGACGCACTGGGGGCAACTGACACGCCTCTCTACAAACAGCTCGAGCAATCATTCATTGCCGATATCGTGGCTGGGCGCCTGAAACCCGGCGACGCTGTTCCGTCAACGTACACCCTGGCTGAGCAGTATGGAATCTCCCGCGTGACGGCTGTCCGCTGTTACGCGGAATTGAAAGGGCGCGGCTTTCTGACCGCACGGCGGGGCGGCAGCACGACCGTCAATCCCAACCTGGTATTGCCGGGGGAGACTTCTCGACCCGGGCCGGCCGACTCTTTCGAGGCGTGGGAGTCTGGCGGTTTTGACAACTGCTTGGCAGGACTTTCCTTGAAGCCACCCGGAGAGCTTGTCCCTGGCAAGGCCTGGCTGCGGACGATGCAATCAGTGTTAGAAGGCGGTTTGCTGGAATTTTCCGGCGATGCGGAGTGCCTGGTTATTCCTCGTTTGAAACACGCGCTTGCCGCATTTTTGATCCGCACGCGCGGCATGTCCGTTTATCCCAGGAACATAATGCTGTTTGATTCTAAATGGCATGCACTCGCCTTTGTCGCTGACCATCTGCTCGAAAAGGGCGATGCCGTAGCTGTGGAGAATCCTGGTGACCCGCTTTTGCAAAGAGCATTGGAGCGGTGCTCGCCCGACCTTCGCCTTATGGATTTGGACCGAGAAGGAGCTGTCATCGAGCGACTGGAGCCGAAGTCTGGCGTTAAGCTGATAGTGGTTAGTCCTTCGGCGCAGCTGCCGACCGGTGTGATCATGTCTGAGCGCAGGCGGCAGCAATTGGCACGCTATGCCGGTCAAAACGAATGCGTGATTTTAGAAGACGACGGGGCGGCTCTCTTGCGCTATGGAAAACAGCCCGAACCCTGTCTTTTCAATAAGTACAGAGATGCTCTACATGTGGGCACTTTCGGAACCTATTTAGGACCGCTGTGCCAGCTCAGTTATCTTGTCGTTCCCAATCATCTGCTCGCTCGTATGAGAGAAGGCGATGATGTGAAAACCTTTTGTCAGCCCAGATTGGAACACTTTGTTGTGGCGCGCATGATTGAGTCGGGAGCCATGGATCAGGTGATTTTCCGCCTGCGATCGACTTTGACAAAACGCAGGCATGAATTGCTGTCCCTTTTGTTCACTGAATTTAGCAACGTACTGAGCGTCAATGCCGGGGTAGCGGGATATGACCTGGTGGTGCGATTTCATTCGCGTTTTGCACGCGAACAGCTTTTGAAAGCAATTGAAAACTGTGGACTTGAATCTCGATTACTCGAGCATTGCTATTTTGAAAAGTCCGAACGTCAACGGGTTGAGCTGATCTTGCCACTGGTTGAAACCGGTGAAGCAGCAGGCGTTCACTGTAATGTCATTGATCGATTACTTGCCATGAAGCGGCAGCTGTTAAATCAGGTCGAGGAGAATTTTGCTCCCGTTGATTCGATATTTTTCCAAAATCTGCCGACAATAATCTGTGCCGGGCAGCCATTTACGATATGAAACTGCTAAAGTTGTTGCTCTTTTATTCGGGCGTCTGCATGAGGAGCACAACATGTCAGTGGTTGAGAAAAAACCTTTTGGCTCGTGGACTTCACCTTTGTCGGCTTCGCAAATTGCCGCCGGCGTAATCAAAGTAGGGCAGCCACAATGGGACGGAGATGACCTGTACTGGCTGGAAGGACGTCCGCTGGAAGGCGGGCGCAATGTCATCGTCAAGCGCTCAGCCTCCGGCAAAATCGAAGACATGCTGCACGCGCCGTTTAATGCTCGTACTCGCGTGCACGAATATGGCGGCGGCGATTATCTAATAGTGGACGGCACGATTTACTTCTCCAATTTTGCCGATCAGCAGATTTACGTCTCAAAGGCCGGCGCACTGCCGACCTACTTAGCAGGTAACGATCGCACGCGCTTTGCTGATTACAACTTCGATCGCACTCGCAAACTTTTGTATTGTGTTATGGAAAGTCATGGCGACAATGAGCACGACGTCGTCAATTCCATTGTGTCGGTCAATGAGAAGGGCGAAGTCACACCGCTGGCACAAGGCTGCGATTTCTATGCGTCGCCGCGGGTTAGCCCGGACGGCCGTTTTCTCTGCTACATGCGATGGAATCATCCGAATATGCCATGGGACGAATGCGAATTGCACCTCGCGGAATTAGATGCGGACGGCAACGCTTCGAAAGTAGAACGTGTGGCTGGAGGCAAGGAATTATCAGTGTCTTCACCGCAATGGGGCGACGAAGGCACGCTCTACTTTGTAAGCGAAGAAACAGGCTATTGGAATTTATACAAAATAGATGCTGAAAACTTGACGGATTCGGTCAGCAAAGATCTGTATGCAAAAGCTGTGCCGGTCTTAAAGGAAGCTCGTGAACACGCGCTTCCTGCCTGGGTCTTTGGTATGTCCAATTATGCGCCTTTAAAGGACGGCAATGTTCTTCTTTCTGCCAATGACCGTGGAACATGGTCGCTCGTCCTTTTGGAGAAAGATGGAAAGGGCGGTATGAAGCCATTGAGTCTCGACGCACCTTACACTTCTTTTGCATACGTGAAGGCTGGCAACAAGCAGGCTGCCATGTGCGCCGGGTCGCCGGATACTTTCAATGCGCTTGTTACTTTCGACTTGAAAGAGCACACTTTCAAAACCGAACGTGCCACCACTGAAATGCATCTGGACAAGAAATACATTTCCAAACCTCAAACGATAGAGTTCAAAACTGAAGACGACAAGACAGCCTTCGCGTTTTTCTATGCGCCGAAGAATGATGATTTCGAAGCGCCCGCTGGTGAACTTCCACCCTTGATTGTGTTTAGCCATGGTGGTCCAACCGGCCAAACTTCGAACGTTTTGAGCCTTTCGGTTCAATACTGGACAAGCCGAGGCTTTGCCATCGCCGACGTCAATTATGGCGGCAGCACTGGCTTTGGACGCGAGTATCGCGAACGATTGAAACTGAGCTGGGGCATCGTCGATATGCATGACTGCGAAAATGCAGCTCGCTTTCTGGCCAACAAAGCTCTAGTCGATAAAGACAGAATGGCGATTGCCGGTGGTAGCGCCGGCGGTTACACAACTCTTTGTGCGCTCACTTACGGCGATGTCTTCTGTGCCGGTGCCAGCCACTTTGGCGTTAGCGATCTTGAGGCTCTGGCACTGGATACGCACAAATTCGAATCACGCTATCTCGACAGATTGGTCGGCGATTATCCGGCGGAAAAGGAAACATACAAGTTGCGCTCGCCGATCAATTTCACCGACAGACTTTCATGCCCGATCATTTTCTTGCAAGGCACCGAAGACAAAGTCGTCCCACCCGCACAATCGGAAGCCATGGTCGAAGCGCTCAAAGCCAAGAAGCTGCCTGTCGCATACGTGCTCTTCGAAGGCGAGCAACACGGCTTCCGGCAAGCGAACAATATTGCGCGGGCACTGGAAGCGGAACTGTACTTCTACTCGCGGGTCTTTGATTTTGAACTGGGAAATCGGATTGAGCCAGTTGATATTATGAATGAAGAGGCGCTGCAGAAGGTGGCGGGGAAGCGCTAAAGATATTATTGCCTCTGCTGTGCTGTATTAGATTGGTACTTGTGTGGCTTGTATATCCAAATAATAGTTCACTATCTCTCTGCTGCGTCCGCATAGTCCATCTCACGACCGTAGGTGTCCTTCACGAAGTAGAGTGCGCCAAGCGCTAGCGAGAATATCACGGCGCCGACTACGGTGACTACTGCCTGGATGCCGAGCATGGGCTTCAGCACCACAAGAATACCGTTCATCAAGATGACACAACCTCGGCAAAAGTTGGGAATCGTGGTTGTTGCTGTTGCGCGCAGATTGGTTCCGAACATCTCCGCAATCATGGTGGCACCGACAACCCATATACCAAATGCAAATCCCAGCAAAGAGCTCAAGAAATAGAACCATGTGCGGGTTGGAATTGGACAAAAGAGAAAGAGTACGAAAGCCAGACATCCTACTGCGGAAAAGAAGACAATCACTCGTTTTCTGTCCTTGATTTTCTCGGCCAAAAATATTGCAACTAGATCGCCGGCAATTACGCAGCTATATCCCAGCCCGAGAATTTTGGCCGGATCGATACCAGAAAGTCCTTTTGCTTGTGCGATTTCCGGCGAAAGACTCCAGAGGATTTGCGGAATAAAAACGGAAGGCAAGAGAATGAGAATCCCGGAAATGTATTTGGTGCGTAATGAACCATTTAGGAGTATTGGCTTGAGTCCGCCGAAAGATATTCCAGCTTGCTTCCTGGTGATCTCGAAAAGAGCGGATTCCTTGAGCATGAGTCGAAAAAATAGCAATGAGAGTCCTAATACTCCACCAATCATGTAGCAAGTTCGCCATGATTGCAGCTGAGCCGCAGCTGAAGCAAGCAATACACCGGCGAATCCAAGAATGATGAAGACGCCAACCCCAAGCCCGCGACGGCTGTCTGAGTATTTTTCAGAGATCAAAGTTATCCCAGCACCGAGCTCTCCTGCCAGCCCGATGCCCGTCAGGAATCGGAGCGCGGCATAGCACCAGTCTACTTGCACGAACGCAGTCAGAAGTGATGCAAGGGAGTAAATCAAAATGCTGTGGAGTAACACCCTCTTACGCCCGTAGCGATCACCCAGCACACCCCAGATGTACGCTCCGACAATTAGTCCTAACAGCTGAGCATTTATGATCTGAATGCCGGTGTGAGTCACTTGTTCTGGCGTCAGACCCAGGTCTGTCAGCGACTTTACCCGCACCATGTTGAACATAAAAAGGTCGAACATGTCGACTAGATAACCGGCGCCTGGAACCAGGACAGTAATCGAGAAGAGTGATTTGCCGAAGCTTTTGATCAGCAATGGGTCTAGTTAGCCGAAACTCGCTGTTCCGATTTTTCGCCGTCTACGGTTTCGCCATTGACTGGCTCCTTGGGTGCTTCTTTCACTTCGAGCATTCCTGCAACTTGCTCCAGCATTTGCTTGCGCTCAGCTTCGTTGGCTTTTTCGTATTGACGGAATATACCAGCGATCGTTAGCCAGCGAGCGTCGTTCGAGTCTGGAATAGAAAGACGCATGGCCAGGTCGCGCATCAGTTGTGAAAATGAGTAGCATTCGCCGTCGAGATTTTGAAAGCCTTCGTCTTTCTCGATAGCGATACCCAGCCGCAGCGCGGAGACATAGGCATCGACTGACGGTTCAATTTTGAGAAGCTCGCGTTCCAAAAGCACCAAATCCGATGCCATGAACATTTGCTCTTTCATTGACTTGGTTGGTGTGAAAACATCCGGCACCGAAAGTGGTGCGGAATCGTCATCGTCGTCATCCTGATTGTCTCTGCGATCTTCATCTTCATGACCTGAGTAAACGTGCGTCCTGAAGTGATGACGGCCTTCGTTTTGCTCGTCTTCGCGCTCGAAATAGTAGTCGGAAAGTCCGGTCATGTTGAAACGGCGTTCTCTGCGCGCCAGGTCAATGCAGAGGAATGCTGCCATAACCACAGTCAAGACTGAGGCATAAGGAATCAGATACTGAGAATGGCTGCTCTCAACCGGCAAAAATGCTGCAATTAAGCCTTCGCGCTTCGCTGTCAGGAGCGCTCCGCTCCAGGTGGCAGCCAGCAGGCTGAGCACTATCGCTGTCGGCAGCTTGTGCGAAGGCGCGGCTTTTGTGCCGAAAAGAATAAAGAGCCCTGCCGAGATGCAGGCGCCAGTCACCCAGGCGGCGCCGTTCAAATAAGCCAAGAGAGGGACCACGACAGCCGCGTCTTTCCAGGCGGCGAACAAAAATTGCCCAATGGAAAAGCCGATAGCGCCGCCCGGTAAAACGAGCAGCCATCTAAAGGGTGAGGTGTGTTGTTCTTCCATTGGTTACTGAGATCCGTGATGCCTGACTTGTAAAGATAACATAGATAATCTATATGTCGAAAGTATTGAGAGCCAATTAAATTGCCCAATTTAATTGTTAGTTCCCCCACCTCTCACGGACAGGTTTCATTGCTTCGCCTGTCATGGGCACAAATCTGACTGGAATCAGGCGGTTTGCCTCCATCCGGCCATCGAAAAGCTTGAAGACCATCAGCTCTTGAGTGCTTTGTCCGACGGGGATAATCAGTCTTCCTCCTTCGGCTAATTGCCCAAGCAGATGTTCGGGAATATGGTCTGGCGCCGCCGTTACGATGATGCGGTCGAAAGGAGCTTGCTCCGGCCAGCCGCGATATCCGTCTCCCGTGCGGATCTCCACGTTGTCGATACCCAAACGCGCCAGCCTGTGCCGCGTTTCATCAGCCAGAGTGGCAACGATTTCAATTGAGTACACCTGGCGGCAAAGCGACGCCAAAACCGCCGATTGGTAGCCGCAGCCGGTTCCGATTTCCAGCACCCGGCAGTCTTTCGTCAGTTGCAGGGCTTCGGTCATCAGGGCGACGATGTAGGGCTGGGAGATTGTTTGTCCGTTGCCAATTGGCATCGCTCCGTCTTCGTAGGCGTGGTCCTGAATCGAGTGCGGCACGAACTCGTGCCTGGGAAGTTTTCTCATAACCTCCAGGACGTCCGGGTTGCGAATTCCGCGCGTGGCAATTTGAGTGGTGACCATCGCGTCTCTTTCGTTTTCTCTACTGGGTTGTCCAGGTACATACCGGGCGCCGGCCTGGAAGTTTTTTGTCGATTCCTGAGCAATGGAGCCATTTTGCGTCAGGGACATCGACTGTGCCCATGACTTTAATGGCGCAAATGCTTTATCCAGCCCTGCTTTTAGCCTATTAGACATTCTGGCTCCCTTGCGAGCATTTCTACAGATAGAGACAAACTGACAGGCGGTAAGTTCCGGAGATCTGGAAACCGAGGGTCTTACAAAACGGATAAATCTGCCAAATCTGATTTTCTGTTCCGATTGTACTCTCAGAGTCCAAGGACGTGGCCAGATCGCCCTGGATAGCATATGATCACGTGTACCGATTTGGCAGGGTGCTCTGGCAGCGCCCGCCTGATTTTCCCTCTTCGCAGCATCAGGAGTTTACGAGCGCCATGAGTTTGAGTGGTAAGACGATCTTCATTACCGGAGCATCCCGCGGCATAGGTAAGGCAATCGCCGAGCGCGCCGCCAAAGATGGCGCCAATATTGTGATTGCGGCAAAAACTGTCGAGCCCAACAATCGCTTACCCGGCACCATATTCAGTGCCGCCGAAGATATCGAAAAGCTGGGCGGCAAAGCACTGGCATTGCAGGTCGATGTTCGTTTTGATGAACAGATTCAAGCGGCGATCGCTCAAGCTGTGGAGAAATTCGGCGGGTTGGATATTCTGGTCAACAACGCGTCTGCTATCAGTCTTACCGGCACTTTGGAAACAGATGCAAAACGCTTCGATCTGATGAATCAGGTCAATGTTCGCGCCACTTATCTAAATTCGCGTGCTGCCATTCCTCACCTGGAGAAGTCTGCCAATCCGCATATTCTCAATCTCTCGCCGCCTCTCAATATGAGTCCTAAATGGTTTGGACCGCACGTCGCGTATACGATGTCCAAATACGGCATGTCGATGTGCACGCTGGGAATGTCGCAGGAATTGAAGAAAAAACGCATTGCAGTCAATTCGCTCTGGCCCGAGACCGGCATCGCCACTGCTGCAGTGAGAAACCTCCTGGGCGGCGACGATGCGATGAAGATGTGCCGCACACCTGAAATTGTCGCCGATGCCGCTTATTGGATCCTTACGCAACCATCGAGCGAATGCACCGGCAACTTCTTTATCGACTCTGAAGTTTTGAAAAACTCAGGCGTCAAAGATTTGGAAACATACGCAGTAGCGCCCGGTCAGAAGCTGATGCCCGATTTCTTTCTGGGTTAACTGTCCTTGCTGTTGTGCCATGCACCGTTCAACCTGTAGGGGCGACGCCATGCGTCGCCCCTACAGATTTAATTCTTTGCCCTATCCGTTTTCACTGCTGCCAGGTCTTCCGAGAAGTCATCGGCATCTGAATATTTCGGCTCGATTACTACTTTACCGTTGTGATCCAGAAATCCGGTCTTGTCGTCCGACACTATGCGCGCCATTCCTCCGGCAAACGGGTAGGCATCGTCAAAGGAAAGAGGCACGATCAATTTGCCCTTTTTGTCGATGAATCCCCACTTCGCAGACACCAGAGAAGGAGTCATTCCCATCTGCCATCTGCCTCTGGCAACCGGTGCCAGACCTTCGGAGAATGGCAGTCCAAAACTGTATTTGCCATCAATGGTTGTATTGCCGGTGCTGTCGATGTATGTCCACTTGCGTGGTTGTCCATCCTTTTCACCGGCACCTGATGCTACACAGGCGAGACCTTCAGAGAAAGAGCTGGCGCCGTCATATGCTGGTTTGATGATGGTTTTGCCGTGCGAGTCAAGGAATCCGAACAGTCCGCCTGACACCAACCAGTTGTGCCCCAAGCCCGTCAAACCCATCACGGAGCCGCTCAGCTTGAGGTACGTCAAAGTATTGTCAGGGCTTGACAGGATCAATTGATACGATGGCTTGACCATGTAGGTGCCGTCTCTATCGATGACTCCATAAAGCTGTCCCTTCTGGACAATTGCCAATCCTTTGTTGAATTCGGAAGCATCAGCCCATTTCGGCGCAATAATCGTTTTGCCGGTTTTGTCGATATAGCCCCACTGCGTCTCGAAATCCTGGCCGTCTTTGTGCTCGAATTTGACCGCGGCAATGCCTTCCGAGAAAGAATGAGCTTTCTCGAAGGCAGGCTGAATGACAAACTTGCCTTCTTTGTCGATGAATCCGAAAAGCTTGTTTTCCGCAGATGCGTCTGTGACGGCAGCCAGTCCTTCTTTAAAAGGCTCCGCCTCATCGAATTTAGGCTCGATTTTCATGGCGCCGGTTTTGTCTACATAACCGTATTTGTCTCCCACCTTGACGGCGGCCAGTCCTTGCGAGAAAGGTCCGGCCTCATCAAAGCCGGGCGGAATCACCATCTTGCCGTAGCGGTCGATATAACCGTAGGCTTCCTCGCTCTGAGCACCGGCAGCCAGAGCTTTCTGAGCCGTGCCGCCAAGATTTACACCTACGCACAAAAGTCCTAATTGGGCTGTAATAGCCAAAGCAATAATTTTTCGCATGTTTGCCCACCTCCAAGGTCTCAACTGCAAACGACCTGGAATTAGGAGTGGGGCGTCTTAAGTTGTGCTTAAATGCGGAGGATTGGGTTTTTCAATCAATATGAGGCTCTGCCATCAAGATCAGGCTTTTGAAACCAACTCTTGCTCCAGAATGCACTTTGTCAGGTGGGCGACGCGCTTGCCAATATTGGCAATGGATTTCTGATACTTTTCGTCCTTCAGCTTCCCATCTTCGGTAAATGCATCGCCGGCTTGCGAGACAGCCGTCTGTTCGGGAACCACCAGCACATTGATATTGTTGAGTATCGATCTCAAGGTGACAAGTCCGCGCAGACCACCCATGGCACCGGGGGAGCAGGCCATGATGCCGGCTACTTTGCCTGTGAAACAGGCCAGGCTCTTCTCGCCTTGTTCTGGTCTGGATGTCCAATCGATGAAGTTTTTCAGCGCGCCGCTGACTGAGCTGTTGTATTCAGGCGACGCAATTAGAAACGCTTGATGCTCCTTCATGAGCTTTTTCAATTTGAGCGCATTCTCCGGAATGCCGCTTTCCGCCTCGATGTCGCCATCATAAATGGGCATCGGATAATCCTTGAGGTCGATATAAGTAGTCTCGGCTCCAGCCTCTTGCGCTGCCGCCATGGCGACTTTTACCAATTTCTTGTTGAGCGAGTCTTTTCTCAGACTGCCTGCAAAACAAAGGATCTTAGGACGGTTGGACATGACTTCTACCCTCTTTTTCGACGCGGTTGAGTATTATCACATGGCGAGGTTTTTTCGGCATCCCTCAAGTAGTCTAGAATTGCTGTAGAAGCTGTGGCGTTTTGAATACAGGACTGTGGCGTGGCATTTTGATGCAATTTACCAGTCGGTTAATTTTGAATACGAGCATCGCCGCAGCGTTCGCATTGGTTGTTTCGATGATCGAATTTAGTTGCCCACCTGTTTTTGCTGGCGATGCAAGTTCGAATTTGCAATACGACAATGATCCTACTTTGAACAAGATTCGCTTTCTTTTACAGGAAAAACGTTTTGACGAAGCGAAACCGATACTAGATGCGTTTCTCAAGAAAAATCCGCACAGAGCAATGGCACTCGTTTTTCGAGCTCGTTGTTTTGTCGATGCCAATAAATACAAAGAAGCGATTCAAGATTTGAAAGCTGCTGAGAAAGTCGAGCCGACCAACTCTAAAATCTATGCCGAAGAGGCAGATATTTACGCGATGCAGAAGCAGTTTGACAATGGAATCGAGGCCGCCACTTTAGCGATCAAATATCGCCAGGGAAAGCCCGACAAAAATATTTTTCACTCGCGATCGATGATGTACAGTGCAAAAGGTCAGTTCTCCAAGGCAGTCGAAGATATGGACAGTTTTCTCAAGATTGATCCTGGTAAATCCAAAGCGTACATGTGGCGTGCCACTGCATACGAACAAGCCGGGCAGCTGGGCAAGGCTCTTATTGATTACGAAACCGCGCTCAAGAAAAGCAATAGCTATGAATATCGCTTTCACATCGCGCGAATTCTAGAAAAACAGGGCAAATTTAGAGAAGGAATTGAGGAGATGACAGCTGTCATAAAGCAAAACCCTGAGGAGGATGAAGCCTGGAACAGGCGCGGCACGCTGTACTGCAAAATCGGCAATTACAAGGAAGCCGTCAGTGATTACACTAAGGCATTGGCGACAAGTTATGGTTCACAGGAAACAATTTACAGAGCGCGCGGCAAAGCATACGAAAAACTAGGGCAGAAAGATCTGGCCCAAAAGGACTTCAAAAAGGCCGAGGAATTGCAGAAGAAGCCGACGGTATCCCCGATTTGATTGCATTGTGCCGGTGCGGGAGAAACTCTTTGCTGACTGAAAAGAAACTGTTCTGCAAAAGAACCTTTGCATTGATGATTTTTTCAGCGCTGGTGTGTGCGCCGTCCTTAAGCGCGCCGACTACGATTAACGGTGTCTGGCAAGCCAATCCGCAGACTGAGAATCGCGCCGCTCTTCACTATTACGGCTGCGGACTTCGGCTGTTCCGAGTCGCTAAAATGAAGGATGCCGTGGAGCAATTCGATGAGGCTATCAAACTCGATCCGAAATGTGCGGAATTCTATTACAAACGCGGAGATGCCCTGCTTGAGCTTGACAGACTCGACGAGGCATACAAGGATTTCACGAAGGCGATTCAATTAGAACCTGCACACTACTTTGCCTACAAACGACGAGGACGGCTGGAGTTCGAACGAGGGAAACTGGATGCCTCCTTGAAAGATTTCCAGACTGCGGTAAGTGTCTGCCAGAGCAAAGCGGAAAAGGCAGATATTCTAAAATTCGTCGCTAAAATCCACGCGTCCATGAAAAAACACGATCTCGCTATTGCCGATTTGACTCAGGCATTAACTACCACGCGCGATACACACGCTCTGATGCTGAGAGGTAATCAATACCTCGCTGTTGGGGAATACCAGAAAGCTGTGGTTGATTACACAGAGGCTCTTTCTCACAATTTGCCCCAATTTCAAGATCGACTGTACATGATGAGAGCTCAAGCGTATGAAAAAGTGGGACGGTTTGATTTAGCAAAACTTGATAAGAAGAAAGCGAAAGATATCGTCAATGACTCCTGGGGTGGCGTACTTCAGGACTTAGATAAGCATTCCAAGCCGTAGCCAGAGCGTTTCAACGCGTCTCAAAAAAACCGGGTGCAACCCGGCGGCTACAAAGCTTTTTCCAATTCAAATGCGTCGTGAATTAGTTTTGCGGCTTTGTCGGCTTGCCCGCGGGAGACGACGCAAGTGATTTTCATTTCGCTGGAGGAGATCATTTTGATGTTGATCTTCGCGTTGCCCAGAGTGCTGAATAAGCGTGCGGCAATTTCTGGTTGACCAGCCATGCCGGCGCCTACCAGGCTGACCTTGGCGATGTCCTCGTCCGCGTACACGGCTTTAGCGCCCATCTCTGATTTCAGCTCTTCCAAAATCTTGATCGTCTGTGGCAAATCAGTTGACGCCACCGTAAAAGTAATATTGTTCAATCCTGCCGTTGGGTGAAAGGCTTGCATGATCATATCGATGACGATTGTTTTTTTCGCCAGCGCTTCGACGATGCGAGCGGCGATGCCGGGCTGGTCGGGAACATCCATAATCGCTACGCAGGCTTGGTCTTTGTCAGTGGCCACGCCGCTAATGCTGCGGTAGATTTCCATCTGTTCTCCTCCATCGATGCTTGTGCCTTCATGGTCCGGTTTGAAGGTATTGCGAACTCTCAGTATCACACCATACTGCCTGGCCAGCTCTACGGCTCGCGGGTGAATTACCTGCGCGCCCAGTCTTGCCATTTCGACTACTTCACCGTAAGAAATGCGGTCGAGCAAGCGCGCCTTTGAAATTTTGTTGGGATCGGAAGTATAAATGCCGTCTACATCCGTGTAGATATCGCAGTACTTGGCTCCAGCAGCTGCTGCCAGGGCAACTGCTGTCGTGTCGGAGCCGCCGCGTCCCAAGGTGGTGATGTCACCATTGGCGGTGACACCCTGAAAGCCGGCTACTACCAGGGCATCACAAGTCTCGAATGCTTCGGCGAGATTTTCTGTTTTTATGTCAATAATTCGCGCTTTGCTATGCACGTTTTCCGTGAAGATGCCGAGCTGATACGCAGTCACAGAGCGGGCGGAGACATCCAGAGTCTTCAACATCATGGACAGCAATGTGATCGAGATGTGCTCACCGGTGGAAAGCAAGGAATCAAGTTCGCGGCGATCCGGATTTTTTGCGCACTGATGTGCAAGCTTTAAAAGATAGTCTGTCGTATCTCCCATCGCTGAGACAACGACAAGGACTTTACCCTGTTTAAGGCGTTCTTTGACGATTTCGGCAACGTGCTGGATGCGGGCGATGCTTTTCACCGACGTGCCGCCGAATTTCAGCACTGATATTGGAGGCAATTTCTTCTTTGTCATGGCCGCTTCCGACAGACCGCTAGTTGAATGACTCATAGTCAGCCCTCAATCCATTCGTATCGACGTCCAGGTCGAGAACCTTATAACCCTCGCCTTGCCGCGAACACCAGTCAGTGAGCTCGCTCACCATGTCCTTCTGGTTGCGCTGATTGACGATAACCAAAACCGACGAACCCGCGCCACTCAACACGCAGCCGAGGCCGCTCGAACCGCGCACCAGTGCTTTCAATTTATTCAAATCCGGAACCATGGATGCGCGATAAGGCTCGTGCAAAGTGTCAAACAAAGACTCGCGCAATGCCTCATCGTCTTTGCTGGCGACGGCGGCGACAAAGAGGGCGACGCGCTGCACATTGGCGGTGGCATCTTTGAGGGGAACCTTGACAGGCAGTGCTGCGCGCGCTTTTTCGGTCGATAGCTTGTAGGGTGGAACAACCACAATCGTTTTCCATTTTTCCGGCCAGGCCAGTTGTTTTACAACCGCTTTGCTGCCGTGAATCGAAGGCGCGCAAACCACCAATCCGCCGAGCAAACTGGCTGCCACATTGTCGGGATGTCCTTCAATTTGTGCGGCAGCCGCTAAGACTCTCATGCGTTCGGGCGCTCTGCCCTTCATGATTTCCGCCGCCCAGAGAGCGCTCAGTACCGCAGTGGACGAACTCCCCAGCCCGCGCGCTAATGGAATGTCGGTTTCAATCGTGATGTTCAATCCGCGCAGATCGTTTTCGCTTTGCTCCAGTGACGAAAGCAAAACGCTCAGTAAGAGATTGTTTTTCTTGTCTGCTAGATCAGCTGCGCAAGCGCCTTTGGCCTCGATCTTGAGACTGTCGCCTTCAGTGAAATGAAAAGTGAAGCGGCTGTGAATATTGAGCGCCAGTCCGATGGCGTCGAATCCGGGGCCGAGGTTGGTGGTGCTGCCCGGCACGCTTATCACCAGGCGTCTGCCGATTAGATTGCTGGCAAAATCTGGGATGCTCAACATTCTAGATGCCCATCACTTTTCTGAGCTCAGTAAGATCCGCTTCCACGGGATTTAGATCGACTTTGTTGACCTTTTGCGGCGTTTCCGGATCTTTCAAGCCGTTGCCGGTAAGCACGCAGACGGCGCTTGCATCTGGGCGAATCAACCCGGCTTTGAGATGTTTGATCAAACCGGCCACACTGGCCGCGCTTGAAGGCTCGCAAAAGATTCCTTCAGCAGATCCAAGCAATTTATACGCAGCCAATATCTCGTCATCGGTAACACTGTCGATTTTTCCGCCCGAGTCGTGAGCCGCTGCTTCAGCCTCTTTCCAGCTGGCAGGATTGCCGATCCGAATGGCAGTGGCAATTGTCTCTGGGTTTTCGATTGGTTTGCCTCGCACTATAGCTGCCGAACCTTCAGCTTCAAATCCGTGCATCTTTGGTGCGGACGGTACCCTTCCTATCTCTTGGAAGAGTTTGAACCCACGCCTGTAAGCGCTGATATTGCCTGCGTTTCCAACTGGAATGCAGAGATAGTCGGGGGCTTCTCCCAGCTGTTCTATCACTTCGAAGGCAGCGGTCTTTTGTCCTTCCAATCTGTATGGGTTTATAGAATTGACGATGGTGACAGAGCACTTGTCACCGATCTCTCTTACGAGTTCCAGGGCGCGATCGAAGTTGCCTTTGACCTGCACCAGCTTTGCCCCGTAATGTATCGCCTGAGCCACTTTTCCGAGGGCAACATGGCCATGAGGCAGGAGGACGAAACAGTCCAGTCCGGCTTTGGTGGCGAAAGCAGCTGCCGAAGCACTGGTATTACCCGTGGAGGCGCAGATGACTGCCGTAGCTTTGTCTTCGACTGCTTTGGAAACGGCAAGAGTCATTCCTCTGTCTTTAAAGCTGCCGGTCGGATTCAATCCCTCAAGTTTGAAATAGAGCTTCAGAGATGGGAAACCCAGCTTCTTTGGCAGGGCGGATGCCTCCACCAGAGGAGTGTTGCCCTCCCCGAGCGAAACGATGGGAGTGTTGAGAGTGACAGGCAAAAACTCTGCATATTTGTTGATCAACGATAAAACTTGCGGCGCTACTTTATGCACTTCTGAAAATCCTTATAGCGTTGCCCAGCGATTCGAGGAAATCGCACTTCTTCAATTCCGCCAGCGCGGCGTCCATGTCTTTGCCCAGTACGTCGTGGGTGAGAATGACTATTGTCGCTTCTTTCCCTTCCACTCCGCGTTGAACGATCGTGGATATACTTATATTGTGTGCACCAAAAATGGTGCCAATTTTGCCGATGACGCCCGGTGTATCTTTTACGATCAGCCTCAAATAGAAAGGGCACTTCCAGGCATCCGGAGGGGAGGCCGATGCAGGTGACGCTTCGATGGTGGGCTGGAAATAGCTGGCGAAGTCCGGCAGTTTGAGCGCTCCGGCTAGATTCATCAAGTCACCGACTACTGCTGACGCGGTCGGCAGTTTTCCTGCTCCGGGTCCGATCAATGTCAGTTGCCCGACGGCATGACCACGGACAAGAATGCCGTTGTTCGCTCCTGAAACGGAGGCGAGCGGATGATCGAGGGGCACAAGAGTTGGGTGCACGCGCACATCGAAACCGTCACTGCCGTTGTTGCTGCCTCTGGCCGTTGTGCCCAAAAGTTTTATCCTGAAGCCGAATTCCTTAGCCAGCGCCATGTCTTCTTCGGTAATGTTGCGAATGCCTTCTTTGTAGATTGTGTCTGGTTTTACAAAGTGACCAAACCCAAGCGCAGATAAGACGGAAAGTTTGTAAGCGACATCAAATCCATCTACGTCGGCGGTTGGGTCTGCTTCAGCAAATCCGAGATCCTGAGCTTCTTTCAACGCAGCCGCATAACTGTTGCCGGCTTCCATGTTCGACAAAATAAAATTGGTTGTGCCGTTCAAAATTCCTGTTATCGATTGAATCTCATTAGCTTCCAACCCTTTGTGGATTGTGGATAGAAGCGGCACTCCGCCGGCCACCGATGCTTCGAAGAAGATCGCCACGCCATGTTCTTTGGCCAGTGCGAAAAGCCTGGGGCCGTGTTTCGCCAGCACCTCTTTGTTCGCCGTGACGATGTGCTTGCGCTTCTTAATTGCTTGTTCCAGATAAGAAACAGTCGGGTTTTCGCCGCCCATTACCTCGACCAGCACTTCAATTTCTGGATCGTTGATGATCTCATTGACGTCGGTTGTAAGCGGGCAGTTCGGCATGGCAGAACGGTCTTTGTCCAGACTTTTGACCGCTACCTTTTTGAGCGTCAGGTGACGATGCTTGCTCAGGAGTTCAACCACCCCTGTGCCCACAGTTCCAAGCCCCAGCATTCCGAGCACTACTCGTGCCATGTTTACCCCTTATGCGGTGCGCGCGCTTAGCGCCCCGCCGATGAGAACGAAATCCTCCCCACCGCCATTCAGGCAGGCCGGTCGGTTGAATGGCAATTATCCCAAAGACACCGCCCCATTTGGCATTTATGGGTGCGGCTGTTACTCCCGGTTACACTTTGCAGCCTTGCTGTCTAGCTGAAATAAACGCCGACTGCGCCGGTGACGCGCCTGACAAGGCGGACAGTGTCGAATTCTATTTCCTGCCCATATTCCAATTCTTCGGCGCCCTTTTGCTTCAAAAGGGCAATTACCTGCTTGCGCTCTTCCTCGCTCAGGGTGATGCGCTTGTGGTGATTGTCGGCAGCGAGCTTAAGAAGCTCCGCAGTCTTCAGGTCCGCAGAAATTTCAGCCATCTTTCCCCTGATGCAATTTGTGCTTTCCCATCGGCACTTGAAGGCGAATCAGACTTTTATGGGACCCCGTTGCCATATTTTACATGAGCGCGTCCGACGCCCAACTACTGAATGTAAAAGCAGCCGAAACTTAACCCAGATTGGCGGAATTTGCCTGTGCAAATAAAACTGGCTCTTTTTTCCCACAGGTGCTCTTGTTTTTGCTGTCGAAAAATGATTTTGTCTGTGATACCGCACATAGTGCCACAGCCGCATGTGAAATGATGATCGACACGACTATGCCGGTCATTCCTGTATCCATCTGGATCGCCAGCCACGCAGCCATGGGGATGCGCAGGAGAAACAGACCGGCGACGACCGCCAGCATTGGCTTGAGTGTAGACCCGGCTCCTTCCAGCGCGCCAAAGCCGGTAATGTAAAAGGCGGTGAGAGGATAAACAATCAGTGATGCACCAAGTAAAACCTGGGCATATTGGGCAGATTGCGTAGTCGATGCATAGTGCGACGACAGCAATTGAGTATTGAGGAAAACCACCACACCTGCGCCAAATAGTAATAGCGCAGATAAAAGAGCAGCACTCTTGGCTGCTTTTCTTGCCCGCGCAAAGTCTCCTGCGCCGACAAGCTGCCCGACCAGTGATGCGGCGGTCATGTTGATGGCCAGTATGGCCGGAGTGGCAGCAATTTCTTCAATCTTCAAGCGTATTGTCCACGCTGCTTGCGCGTCATTGGCTGAAGACATGTGGGCCAAAATGATGTACATGAAAAAGTTGGAGCCGAGCCAGGCCGCTTCGGTGGCTGCAATCGGCAAACCTAAAAGAAGAACCTGCTTGGCTCTTTCGAAAAATGTCACTGCTGAAAGAGACGCATCCAGCATTGAAAAGCCGGCTTTCTTCAGCTGGCAGTGCCCGATCGCGGCGGCAAAAATCGCCCCTAAATTCCACGCCAGGGCTACATATTGAAGAGTATATGCTTTTCCATTCGGACAGATTTGCGTCAAAGATATCGATAGCCCGACGCTTAGGGTCGTAGCGACAAACCATGGAAGGACAGTTGAAAAGCTCTTTCCTGCCGCGCGCAATATGGCTGATTGGGTGAGCATCAAGCAGTACGGCAAATTGGCAATCGAGCAAAGTTTGAGATACGTAGCCCCTGATTGACGAACCGTCTCGTTGTTGCTGAACAGGGTGAGGAATGAATCGGCATATATAAAAGTAAGTATGGAGGCCGCTGCGCCCAGTATTGCTGCAAGAAGCAATCCGGCACTGGCAAGAACTTTCGCTTCCCGGTATTGCCCGGCACCGGTGGCGCGGGCAATCAAAGAACCGGCGCCCTGTGCAATGCCTGTGCCCAAAAGAGCCGCGAAAAACAGCGCTTGATCTCCGATGCCCACTCCAGCCTGGACAGCGGCGCCCAGGTTGCCGGCCAGTTGCACGTCCACCAGCCCGATGGTGGCAGCCAGACCAACGGCAATGCAGACGGGCAGAGCATTTGTGATGATTGAGAAGAGTTCTCCGGCCTGATTGGAGAGGGTTTGGCGGTTGAAAGTATTCATTGGAATGACCTGCAAAATGTGGTTTTCTTTGGCTGGGCGTGCCAAATCAGCCGCAGTTCGGCGTCCCTTGAGGCAGCCGAAATTGCAGAAGAATTGGCAGCAGAAACCAGCCGCAGGCAATGCGGCGGCTGCACACAGCCTGGTGAATTTCCGGGGAAATCCATTGGAAATTCAATGAAAATTCCGAGGAAATTTTGAGACTGGTTTGGGTTTTGAGGTCGTTGTATAATTACAACGGCTTATCGTGGTAACGATACCACTGGTAGGCGTGGTAGTCAACGCCGACCTTTACAAAAACCGTGAAACTCAACTGGATTGACACTTTGAACGATCAGACCCAATGGACCAGCGAGTCCGAGGCTCTGGATTGGCTATATAAATTGACCGGTCGCCGGCTGGAAGTCTCCACCCAGGATTTGCAGGCCTTTTTTGACCAGCTCAATTTCATACGCGAGCAAGTGACCAGCCTTCATTTTGGAGAAGCACTGGCACTGGAGCGGCTACAAGAAAAATTGAGCAAAGTTTCCCTGACGATTCACTCTCAATATGGGTCAGACGGTTTGCCGCTTTTGATGGCTGGCCGGGCAAGCAATTCCGACCCGGACGTATTAAGATCTGTTTGCGAAACGCTGCTTGTGCAGTTTGGCGCCTTCTTGTCAGAGGCGTTCGACAGCAAATCTTCACCCCGGATTGTCCGTTGCGAAGGTATCTTCCGCGAGGGGCGCCAGGAAAGGAAGCGCTTGGGTGCTTTAAGAAACGAGCGAGAAACAGCCTGGCGAGCCGAATTATCATTGCTTCAAGAGGGAGAGCCTGAGGTGGTGGATGAGATTCAAAGGTGCGAAGATCTGTTTGTATTAACGTCAAAGGCCAAATTTTGTTCCGACGCCTGCAGATTCACCACTTTTCAAATCACCAAACAACTGAAAGAACCCGGATATTTGAAAGAGAAACAGCGCCGATACAGAACCCGGAAAGAGAATTCTTAATGTCAAAAAAGAAAAGCAGGTTCGCAGTGAAGGCTCTCAGTATCGTAAATAGATCGGTTGTTCTGGCCCTATCTGCGGGTCTGGTATTTGCGGCTTCTGCGCAAGCGGTGCCTCGTCCTATCGTTCCTGAGCCTGCATTAAAACTGCATTTCGCATCGCATCAGCCGAAATATACGATCAAGCAATTGCCTTCCGGCAAGAAAATGAAGTTGCACTTTGTCGGACCGCTCATTTTCGCCGATGGCGATCAAGCGCTTTTGCTCAGCTATGAGAGCGATTATAAACTCGACGATACGCAGAAGCTCAAGAAAGAAGTGGAGGAAATTTGGTCCTATTTCAGGCAGGACGCATCGCTTCAAGGTTTCAAACATGCGGTCATCACAGTACGCGAAGAACCGGAAGGGCAGAGTGTTAAAACCTCGCGTGTGAAAAACTTTTTGTTCGAATTGAAAGGAAGCAGATGGAGTTGCCTGACCGATCCCGATGTTGGCGCGCCCACTCCTGAAGAAGACGAATGCGATAAGGGAGCGGACTACGCCAAAGACGGGAAATTTGAAGAAGCAATTGACCATTACACAAAAGCAGTGACGCTCAATCCGAAAAGCATCAGTGCTTTACTCAATAGAAGCACAGCCTATGAAACCTTAGGCGATCACAAAAAAGCTATGGATGATCTCAGTTCTTTGCTGTCATTCTCGCCCAATTACGTAGTTGCCTATGTCAATCGGGCCTGGGCGCACGGCCGTCATAAAGAATATGCAGAAGCGCTCGAAGACTGCAATAAAGCGCTTTCCATCGATCCGAAATGTGCGGCTGCCCTGAATAATCGTGCCGCTGTCTATAACGATCTCGGTCAGTATGATAAGTCACTCGACGACAGTACCAAGGCCATAGATCTTGCTCCTCATCTGGCTGCGGCATATGATACTCGCGGAGTGGCCAGGCGCGAGTTGAAACAGTTTCAACAGGCGATCGATGACTTCAACAAAGCGCTGACTTTGAATCCGAAACTGGGTGAGGCTTATTACAATCGCGCCAAGACGTACAAAGCCATGGGTGATACCGATCACGCCACCAGCGACGAAGCCAAAGCGAAAGAATTGGGATTCAAAAAAGAATAGCCGGACGGGGCATGTCAATAGAGCTGAATATCGGTTGAAGTAGCTCTTTTCCACCTAAATTCGTGCAATCTTCTGTAACTAATGTAGGTTCTTAGCTGTTGGGCTAAAGTGGTCATAGTAGCGTTCTCCAATGCATAGAAATTCGGAAAAATAGTATGAAAGCACGATTGTTTTGTCTCTCACTTATTTCTTTGTGCGTCACTCTCCCCCTGGTCGCCAATCCGGTTTATGCAGGTGCGAAGGAATGGGGTGATTATATTGCCGATGGCGAAAAATTCTATCGCGCACACAATTTTGCTGATGCCGAGACGATTTTTCGCACTGCATTGAAAGAGTGTGAAAGCTCCGGACTGGATGACGCCAAACTGGGCATCACCTTGAATGATCTCGCCCTGGCTCTGGAATCGCAAGATAAGGATCAAGAAGCGGAGACGCTCTACAAGCGCGCTCTGGATGTGAAAGAGAAAGGCGTCGGCCCTGACAATTTCGCCCTTGTCCCCAGTTTGAACAACTTGGCCAAGCTGTATTTCAAAGAGAAAAAGTATGCTGAATCCAAGCAAGCATACGAAAGAGCGCTGGCGATCGCTGAAAAAAACAAGGGCAAAAATGACAATGTGGTCATTCCCTTGCTCAACAGTTTGGGTCGTGTAGCAAAGCTGCTTGGTGACACTGTGGGCGCCACGAAATATCTGGAGCGCGTGGGCGGGTTAACCCCGAAGTCCGGCAATCAAGATGCTGAGACGGTTGCATTGACAAACCAGGCAGTTGTCCTGCGCGGTGATAAAAAGTATGACGAAGCAGAAGCTTTGTACAAAAAAGTTCTTGAAATGAGGGAGAGTGCAAAAGGTCCCGACAGTCCGGATGTCGCCGCGGCCTTGAACAATCTGGCTGGTCTCTATCGAGAAGAAGAGAAGCCTGAGCTTGCCCAACCGCTTTTGGAAAGGGCACTCAAAATAGAGGAAAAGGGCGGCAATGATGATGGTATTGCTGTGTGCCTGGCCAATCTGGCCACTGATTTGCGTGAGCAAGGAAACTTCCCTGACAGCGAACCATACGCGCGTCGGCTAGTGCAGATTCGTGAGAAGCAAGCGGACCAAAAACCACGCGCACTTCTTGAGGCGCTGACCAATCTCGGACTGGTTTTAGATGCGCAGGACAAATATGAGGAAGCCAAACCGCTTTTTCAGCGTGCTGTTACTCTGGCTGAAAAGCTGGAAGGAGACAAGAGTTTGCTCTTCGCTACTGCGATGAACAATCTCAAAGAAGTCTACCTGCATATGGAAGACTATGCCGGAGCAGAAGAGATGTTGAAGCGCGTCATCACCATACGCAAAGGTGTGCTCGGCGACAGCAGTCCTGAGATAGGCAAAGACCTCAACGACCTTGCTCTAATCTACAAGCAGCAAGGCAAGTCTACCGACGCGGAGCCTTCCTTCAAAGAAGCAGTTGCCCTTGACGAAAAAGGCGGCGGCTCGAGCTTGCCGGAGCTGGCCAACAGCCTCAACAACCTGGCTAGGCTCTATCGAGAGGAAGGCAAATTAGCTGAGGCGGAGCCGTTGTATAAAAAGTCACTGGCTTTGCGAGAAGAGTTGTACGGTAAAGACAGTCCGAAAGTGGCAGCCAGTTTGAGAAATTATGCGGTTCTTCTGCGCGACTTGGGTCGCAAGGACGAAGCTGCTGCAATGGACAGCCGGGCCCGAGCAATTGAGGACAAAGACTAATTCAAGAGAAGGAGCTCTGTTGTGAGCGAATTGACCTTTCGTGCCGATGCGGAAACCTTGCGCATTCTTGAAAAAATTGGACTGGACAAAAAAGACGATTTCATCAATCGCGCCGTCAAAGCTTATGCCACTGCTGGTGGTGCGTTCGAGTATGCGGCCGCCAAAGGCGGCTCCGGGTCGCCGAGTCTTTCTGCCGGATTGACCGGCGGTTTTGCTGCCGGTTTGGCGGCCGGTTCCGGAAATTTTGCCTATTCAGCAAGCACTGTCAATGCCGGAAGTACTGCCAATTCCGGTTCTGCCGCATCGGCAGACATTGGTTCGCAATTGAACGCGGAGTTGGAACGGCTCTTAGGTGAGAATTCCGGCGTCAGCGCTACACTTTCGCCTGGAAATGCGCAGATGGTCGAGTTTTACAACCGAGGACAGAAAATTGCCAGTCTGGAATTATCGGAGTGTCAATCAATCCTCAAAAGTTTGCGACCGCCAATTTCGTTTGCTGAAGTAGTGGAAATGCTTACGCTTATGAGCGTCGGTTGAGTTTCATCAATGTGAATCAACTTTTTTTATCGTCGTCCAAAATCATGCAATCGACGTAAGTGACGCCGTGCGAAATAGTGCCCAACTTGACCGCCCCGCCTTTGGATAAATCCATTACGCGCTTGGCGTGATAAGGTCCACGGTCATTGACTCGTACGACCACTGTATTGCCGGTGCGAGGATCTTCGACAAGGACTTTCGTGTTGAACGGTAATTTCAGGTGCGCCGCCGTCAACTTCATCATGTTGAAACGTTCGCCGCTGGCGGTCAATCTGCCATCAAAGCCCGGTCCGTACCAGGAGACGTTGCCGCTAAATGCTTTGCCCTTAGGACTTACCTTCACTGCTTTGTCATCGTCCGAGGTATTGTCCTGTTTTACCGACGTTGTCGCATTGGCTGCAAAAGCGCAATTTCCCACACCAGTAATAGCGATTGTTAATGCCATTGCTGCAACAAATTTCTTGGAGATTTCCATTTTTATTGATACCTGAAAACACATGTGATTATTCAGTTAATAGCTTCTTTAGAACTGATTTTACCCGGTTCTGCCGGATTTATCCTGCCCGCGGTAGGACGGACCTGACCGGCGCCCAGTTCCTGCCTGACGGGAGTCCAATAAAAATACAATATACAATTGGCGATAAGTGATGACTGAACGAATTTGCAGTGGCAAGTTCAGAGGGGAAACAACAAAGCCGGCCATGTTTGCCATTATTCTTGCAGTTTTATCGGCAATGCTTTTCGCGGGCGCAGCGCCTGCCGGTAAGGCCATGCTGGCCACTTTGCCGCCTTTTCAATTGGCTGGTTTGTTCTATCTTGGCGCTGCCCTTGGCGTTTCTCCGATGATCTTAAGAGGGACGGCCAGGCAAGAAGCATGGTCATTTTCGCCTCAGACTATCAAACGTTTGTCGGTCGCCCTGCTCTTTGGTGGTGTGCTGGCTCCGGTATTCTTGCTTTTGGGATTGAAGGCAGCCAGCGCCTCGTCGGTATCCATGTGGCTGACACTTGAGGCTGTTTTTACGGCTGTGATTGCCCGCCTGGTTTTTCGCGAGCACCTGGGTAAAATAGGCTGGCTGTCGGTTTTCATGGCCACCGGTGCGGCTGTGCTGCTTTGCCTGCAGGAAGGGACAAGCGGTCTGACGGCCGGCTGTCTGAGTGCTCTAGCCTGCCTCTGCTGGGGTATAGACAACAATTCCACTGCCATTATCGACGGTATCAGCCCTGCCCGTATCACGTTTCTAAAAGGTCTGGCGGCGGGCAGTACCAACTTCCTTTTAGGAATGATTTTTGAACCACATGTTCTTACAGCCACTGGTGTCGGTGAGGCGCTTTTGGTGGGCGCACTGGCCTACGGGCTCAGCTTGACTCTGTACATAACAGCGGCGCAGCAGCTGGGCGCCACTCGCTCGCAAATGATTTTCGCCACGGCGCCATTTTTTGGTGTGCTGTTCTCGGCGCTTTTCCTTGGCGAGTCGCTCAATTTAATGCAGCTCATTTCCGGCTGCATCATGGGCCTGGCGATTTATTTGCTGATGAGCGACCAGCACGGGCATGAGCACGCGCACAGCGAAATGGAGCACATCCATATGCATAGTCATGATGATGGACATCACAATCACACTCATCCCGGTCAGCCCGCTTCGCTAATGCATTCGCATTTGCATAGCCACGAGCCTCTCAGCCACAGCCATCCGCATTGGCCGGACCTTCATCACCGCCACGACCACTGAGCTTCTGCAACGACTTCTCAGGTACAGAAACTTGATGATCGGCCAGATCCAGGACCTGTTCCGCCTGCCGGGCCCTGCGTATCCCTATTCTTTTCTGTATTTAGGGAAATAATCGGTGGAAAGCGGTATATTTGCTTTTAAATAGTGGTGTTGGCACGTTTTTAAGAGGTATGAATGTCCGAAGACACGCAACCAGTCGATACCGAAGCACACGCCCATGCGATTCTTGACGAGCTGAAACGGCAGAAGCTGGGAGAGCCGGGCGTTTATGCTGGGCGGCCCGATATTTTGGACCGCGTGCGCAGCTACGAAAAGCATGAGTCAGAGCAAATTCAGCATACGATCAGCATCGCTTCTGCGCGTGGAGAAGACATCGAAAAGCTTGCCCTTCTGGATTCATTGACCGAACTCTATAATCACCGCACCTTTTTGAAAGAATTGAAGGCAGAACTGAATCGCGCCAAAAGATACGGACAGCACGTGGCATTGTGCATGCTGGGCATCGATGGCATGGATGGAATCCGCGCGCATTATGGCACTCTGACTGTCGATGCGGTTGCCAAAGTTACTGCCAATGTAATTCGTGAGGGCATCCGCGAAGTCGATATGGCGGCCCGTT